>ONRS01000135.1 GCA_900320255.1 uncultured Prevotellaceae bacterium | reverse complement strand
TAATCTGCATCTTGGTAACTCTCTACTCCTATAACATTGCAACATCAGAAATCTTGCAGCAAAAAGCAACTTATTTAATATTTTTTTAAACTGAGTCAAAATATTTACAAGCCAATCCATCCAGAAAACAGCCAATTGCCCATGACGAGCTCAATCTCGTAGGCTTTGGCTGTTCTAAGCTATTTTGCCTTATTTACCATAGCGGAAACCTTCAAGCCATTGCGCTTGCCCTATGGTAGATAGCAATATCAATATGATGAGAGACAAAACTAATACTATCTTGTTTTTCTCCTTGAAATTCAGAGCGGCAAGAAAAATACTTATCATCACAACGATGGGTATGAATAACGAGAATATCGTTTCACGAAACTCCATTACCCTGATAGGAATGTCTAAAAGGATTCTTCCCATTATGATGGCAATAACGAATGGTGTGCCGTACGTTTTAGGCTCTGCATACTTTTCAAGTATAAAGTAAGTGAGAACAAAGAAGCACATGGCCTCGGCCATAGATGCTGCATAGAGCGAATAGGCGGCTGTCCAGAAAGTTAACAGAAAAAGTAACAGGGACAACAAAAATGAGATTGTGATTTTCTTTTTCATGTTCAATACATAATTTTTGTGATTCATACTCTTTTGTTTGTGGTTGCAAAGATACGGGGCTTTTGTCATGTGTCCAAATATTTTCAAGGCAATTTTTCGAGAGCGTCGCACATGCTATTTTGGACTTAAAGCTTTGGAAACAAGAGCGTTTCCCCTTGCTACGGAAGTACGCGGAAGAATGAAAGTGCGACGCTTGCCGTCTTGGTTTCCAGAGCAGATGGCCGCTAAATATCCTGCTTTTTTGTTTTTGATATTCGTAAGCGATAGTTACGGATGGTGCTGGGTTTTACAAACAGGATGGTCTTAATGTCCGCATCATTAAAACCCATTTGCAGAAGAATAAGGTATGTGGTGTGTCTTAATGAAAGATTGTTATAGGGACGGGTAATTGTAGCATACTCCTCAGGAAACAAAAAGGCATAGTAGTCAACAAAACAATGTTCGTTCTCAATAGAAATGTTCTTCATGGTACCACCGCTCGTCACTGCTTCATAAAACTGTTTTCCTATGCCCAGTTTCTCTGAAGTACTATTCTTCATACGCTCAGCATCTTTGTTCAACTGGGTGATTTTGTCCTGATATAGGGAAATAGCCTTTGCTTTGTTCTCCTTTTGCTGTATGAAAAGTAATAGTGATAAACAGATGATAAGGAAAATGATCGCTGACCAATAAATGGGGCTGTGTATGGTAGCCTCTTTGATAGCAGAAGAGTAATCATACGCAGCAGTATGCTGAATGCTGCCATCAGTGGAAAGTAGTTGTGAAATGAGTGAGTTCTTTAAGCTGTCTTTTTCGTTAACAGCATCTTTTGGCTTGTTCATGAGCAAAACAAGTTTTTCAAAGAAATCAATAGCCTGTCTCTTTCCATTGGTGCTTTCTTCCTGTACTATTATTAAACGGAGCCAGTCCTTTGCATCTCCCCACTTTCCTTCCTTTAGACTTATGGCTGCTTTATTATATCGGAAGACCTGCATACATCTGGAGTTATGATATTCAGGAACAACACCTTTACTAAGAATCGTATCTGGAATGGAGTCAATAATGTGCATGGCAGATTGAGCGTCAGTTTTCATCTGCCGCTCTGCTCTCTTCATCAGCATCATATTCTGGTCACGTCTTCCTGTGCAAGCCGTGAGCACCAGCAGTACGGTAACAAGTATATAGACAAACTTCCTCATATCAAGTGCAAAGGTAGCAAAATCTTCTAAATGCTGCAAGGAAAAGGCAATAGAAATTGCCGTTCTCTCCGACAGTTTGGGCCGGGGAAACTCGTGTTCGACATGGTATCAGACGATCGTTTGACTGGAGTCAAACGGTCAGAAGACGGGAGTCGGCCAGTGAATTTAGACACTGAATATCAAGCAAATAAAATATGGTTTTCTCATGCTCCTCTTTTTGCTCTGTAAGCGCAAAGATGCTGACCCCAGCCCTGCCCGGGAATTGTGCGGGGGCGGGGTCAGTACAAAAACTTATTTCTTTGTCCGCGTGGCGGTAATGAAGTAGCAGATGAGCAGCAGGTAGGCTCCCAGCGAGAGCCATTCGGAGAGCGGGTTCTGCCACCAGAGCTCGAAGTCGAACTTCACGTCGAAGAAGCGGAGCACGGCGCTGACCACGCCCATCAGGGCTCCACCGGCAATGAAGCCCGAGGCAATGAGGTTTCCCTTCTCACCGCGCTCCTTGTTGACGGTCTCGTCCTTAGAACGGGTGGTGACAAACCAGTTGATGAGTCCGCCGACGACCAACGGCGTGTTCAGCCCTAACGGTATGAACATGCCCAGGGCAAACGGCAGGGCGGGCACCTTGCAGAGCGTCAGCACCACGGCCAGGGCGGCCCCGATGCCGTAGAGCAGCCAGGGTGCTCCCACGCCGTTCATCAGCGGGTCAATGACGGCAGCCATCGCGTTGGCCTGGGGAGCTGCCAGCTTGCCTGAGGCAAACCCGTAGGCCTGGTTGAGCACCATCATGACGCCCACCACGGTAGCGGCAGAGACCAGTGTGCCGAGGAATTTCCACGACTCCTGCTTCCGGGGTGTGGTGCCGAGCCAGTAGCCAATCTTCAGGTCGGTAACGAACGAACCGGCCACCGAGAGGGCTGTGCAGACCACGCCGCCCATGATGAGTGCCGCTATCATGCCGCTCACGCCGTTCAGTCCGACGGCCACCATGACTACCGAGGCCAGAATGAGCGTCATGAGCGTCATGCCGCTAACGGGGTTAGACCCTACGATGGCGATGGCGTTGGCTGCTACGGTGGTGAAGAGGAAGGAGATGATGACGGTAAGCAGAATGGCTACGAGGGCAAACATCATGTTGCCGCCCATGACGCCTAACCAGAAGAACAGGAAGGTGCAGACGACGGCCGTCACCAGGGCTATGCCGATGAAGCGGAAGCTGAGGTCCTTGTCGGTTCGGGGGGCATGCCCGTCACTTTGGGCGCTTTTGGTGGTTTGCGTAATACGCGAAATGCTGCCCTTGATGATGTCCCACGACTTGATGATGCCGACGATGCCCGACATGGCGATGGCGCCAATGCCTATGCTCTTGCCGTAAGCCCTGAAAATCTCTTCAGGCGACATGTCGCCGACGGCAGTGGTGATGGAGGGGTCCCACGTGTTGAGAACGGTATCGCCGAAGAGGAGCGACATGCCCGGCACGAGCAGCCACCATACGGCTAATGAGCCTATGCAGATGATGAGCGTGTAGCGCAGTCCGATGATGTAGCCCAGTCCCAGGACGGCAGCCCCCGTGTTGAGCGAGAAGAAGAGCTTGGCCTTGTCGGCCAGCCATTGCCCTCCGGCCACCATGCGCGAGGTGAACACCTCGTTCCACAGTCCGAAGGTGGATACGGCAAAGTCGTAGAGCCCGCCTACCAAGCCCGCCAGCAGCAGGGGCTTGGCCTGAGAGCCGCCCTTTTCGCCCGACATGAGCACCTGTGTGGTGGCTGTAGCCTCGGGGAAGGGGTACTTGCCGTGCATGTCCTTGACGAAGTACTTACGGAAGGGAATGAGAAAGAGGATGCCCAGAATGCCGCCAAGGAGTGAGGCGAGGAACATCTTGTAGAATGCCACGTCGTCGAAGTTGTACTTGGCTTGAAGAATGTAGATGGCAGGCAGGGTGAAGATGGCTCCGGCCACTACGGCACCCGAGCAGGCGCCGATGCTCTGTATGATGACGTTCTCGCCCAGGGCCTTCTTACGTTTGGCGGCAGCCGAGACACCCACGGCGATGATGGCTATGGGGATGGCAGCCTCGAAGACCTGACCGACCTTCAGTCCGAGGTAGGCGGCAGCTGCCGAGAAGACAATGGCCATGATGATGCCCCACGTGACCGTCCATGCGTTAACTTCGGGGAACACGCTGCCCGCCGGCATTACCGGTTCGTACTGCTCTCCGTCCTTCAGCTCTCTGAACGCGTTTTCAGGAAGCTCGAATTGTTCTTTTTCTTTCATGTCTGTTTATTTGTTTTTAATGCTGTTGTTGATTCGTTCCAGACCCTCCATGAGCTGGGCTCGCGGACAAGCCAGGTTGATGCGGATGAACCCTTCGCCGGCAGCGCCGTAGAGCGTGCCGCTGGACACCTGCACATGGCCGCGCTGGAGCAACTGCTCCGTCAGGGCATCGCTGCTGAGCCCCAAGGTGCTGATGTCAACCCAGGCCAGATAGGTGCCCTCAAGGGGCGTGACGCTGAACTGTGGCAGGCGGTCGGCCATGAAGGCTACGAGCGCCTTGTAGTTGTGGTAAATGTAAAGGCAGAGCTGGTCGAGCCACTCCTCGCTCTCGTCGTAGGCTGCCATGACGGACGGCGGGGCAAAGGGGTTGACGTCGCACACCTCGTTGATATTGATGGCGCGGGCAATGCGTCGGCGGAGGGCAGGGGCGCGGCAGATGATGTTGGCCATCTGCAAGCCTGCGGTGTTAAACGACTTGCTGGGCGAGTTACAGACGATGGCATCGGCCGTCACGGTGCCCATGGGTACAAACGTCTGACCGGGCATGATGAGCTCGCCGTGTATCTCGTCGCTGATGATGGTGACGCCATGCCGACGGCAGATGTCGCTCAGCTGTTGCAGCTCGGGGCGCGTCCATACGCGTCCCACAGGGTTATGGGGGTTGCAGAGCAGGAAGACGCTGGTCTTCTCGTCGGCACACTTCTCTTCAAAGTCCTGCCAATTCACCTCGTACCTCGCGCCTCGTGCCTCGCGCCTCGCGCCTCGTACCTCGCACCTCGTACCTCGTACCTCGAGCTCCGACTCCAGCACTTCGCAGCCGTTATTACGTATGGAGGAGAAGAAGCAGTTATAGACAGGTGTCAGCATGAGCACTTTCTCGCCGGGAAGGGTGAGGGCCTTGATGACACAGCTGATGGCCGGTACCACGCCCGTGGTGTAGAGCATGTCGGCACGTCTGATATCCCAGTTATGGCGACGGTGGAACCAGCTGATGACTGACTGGTAGTAGGCTTCGGGCACTAAGGTGTAGCCGTAGATGCCCTGTGCGGCACGTTGCTCAACGGCCTTCTGAATGGCAGGTGCCACGCGGAAGTCCATGTCGGCCACCCAGAGGGGGATGACGCCCTCGTGCTCATCCCATTTCACGCAATTAGTACCACGTCTGTTGACGGGTTGGTCGAAGTCGTATTTCATTTTCTGGTCTCTATGATGCAGTTTGCCGGTTGGCGCACGTTCTCGTCGATGGTGATGCTGCCAATGCTGTCGGCCACGATGTGTCCCGACGTGGGGTTCTTGATGTTCTCAATGTGTCCGCGGATGTCGGCCTCGACGGTACTGTATTCGAACACGCGGTCACACAGGCGGTCGAAGGTGCAGTTCTCGAGCACCAGGTTCTGGGTGTAGCACAGCAGCTGCTCGCCTGCCAGGTGGCAGTTGACCAGCCTCACGTTCTTGGAGTGCCATGCCAGGTATTCTCCGTCGAGCTCAGAGTCATAGACGGTGACGTTCTCACACTCCCAGAAAGAGTCCTTGGTGAGAATCTTGGCGTGGTGTACTTCCACATTCTTACAATACTGGAAAACGTACTTGGCATCGCTCTCCAGGCCGTCAACATAAATATTCTTTGAAAACATAAAGGGATAAGTGCCGCCATGCAGCCGGACGTTCTTCAGCTTCAGGCCGTCCACCTTCCAGAAGGTCTCGTCGGCATCGCATATCCGTACATCCTCCAGCTCCACGTTTCTCATTTCACGGAAGAACTTAGGCCCGTCAATGCGGCAACGGCGCATCACCAGGTCGTTGGTGTACCAGATGGCCGACCGTGACCCTTCAGCGAAGTAGCAGTCCTCAATGAGGGCACCGTCAACGTGCCACCAAGGGTATTTTCCATAGAACCGGCAGTCTTTGGCTTCGATGTTTTGGCATTGCTTGATACCGCTTTCACCGTCAGTAATGGTGATATTCTCCAAACGGGTATCGCGGATAGTAAAGAGTGGTCTCTCACCACCAAATTCTTTGTTGTTTATAAGTTTCATACGTTAATAAATCATTAGTGGCTGCAAAGTTAAACATTTTTTTTGTAACTTTGCAGCCGCAAATCATAAAATAATGAAAAAGCTGTATATTGAGACGTATGGTTGCCAGATGAATGTGGCTGACTCGGAAGTGGTGGCCAGCGTGATGAAAATGGCTGGCTATGAGACTACTGAAAGCCTCGAAGAGGCTGACGCGGTGCTGCTGAACACCTGCTCTGTGCGTGACAACGCAGAGCAGAAAATATTTAACCGCCTGGAAATGCTCTCAAAACTCCGCGCTCAACGCTCAACACCCAACACCCAACACCCAACACCCAACACCCAACACCCAACACCTCTCATCATCGGCGTGCTGGGCTGTATGGCAGAGCGCGTGAAGGAAGACCTGTTGCTGAACCACCATTGTGACCTCGTGGCAGGTCCTGACGCCTACCTGAGTCTGCCAGACCTGATAGCGCAGGCGGAGTCGGGACATAAGGCCATCAACATTGAGCTTTCGACCTCCGAGACGTATAAGGACGTGGTGCCGCAGCGGCTGCACGGCAGCCGGGTGGGCGGGTTCGTCAGCATCATGCGCGGCTGTAACAACTTCTGCCACTACTGCATAGTGCCTTACACGAGGGGCAGGGAGCGCAGCCGTGACGTGGAGAGCATTCTGACCGAGGTGCGCGACCTGCGCGACCGCGGCTTCAAGGAGGTGACGCTGCTGGGACAGAACGTGAACTCGTATAGTGGGGAGTGGAGAGTGGAGAGTGGAGAGTGTGTCCTGTTTCCCGAACTGCTGAGGCGCGTGGCTGAGGAGGCCCCGGACATGCGCATACGCTTCACTACGAGCCACCCGAAGGACATGAGCGACGAGACGTTGCGCGTCATTGCCGACATGCCTAACGTCTGCAAGCACATCCACCTGCCCGTGCAGAGCGGGTCGGACCGCATACTGAAACTGATGAACCGCAAATATACCCGCCAGTGGTACATGGAGCGGGTGGAGGCCATTCGCCGCATTATTCCTGACTGCGGACTCTCCACCGACATCTTCGTGGGCTACCACTCGGAAACGGAGGAAGACCACCGGCTGTCGCTCTCGCTGATGCGGGAGGTGGGCTACGACTCGGCCTTCATGTTTAAGTATTCGGAACGCCCGGGGACGTACGCCTCGAAACACTTGCCCGACGACGTGCCCGAGGAGGTGAAGATTCGTCGTCTGAACGAGCTCATACAGTTGCAGACGCAGCTGTCGGCCGAAGCCAACCGCCGCGATGAAGGCAGGGTGTTCGACGTGCTGGTGGAGGGTTTCTCGAAGCGCAGCCGTGATCAGCTCTGCGGGCGCACTGAACAGAACAAGATGGTGGTGTTCGACAAGGGGCGGCACCACATTGGCGAGACGGTACGTGTCCGCATTACGGGCTCTACGAGTGCAACGCTGCTGGGGAAGGAGGACGGCGTATGAAGGAATTTCTGCAAGTGCTGCGACGCTTTGTGCTTCCCTATAAGAAGTACGTCGTGTGGTCGATAGTGTTCAACATTCTTTCGGCGCTGCTCAACATCTTCTCGTTTGCAGCCCTGATTCCTATCTTGCAGATTCTGTTCAAGACGGGCGACAGCGTCAACGTTACCACGCTGATGGACTGGAGCGACGGCAGCATGAAGGACGTGGCGGTGAACAACATCTACTACTACATCAACGAGATGATAGCCGATGCGGGCTCTACCACGACGCTGCTCTTCATTGGGCTCTTCCTCATTGTGGCCACGCTGCTCAAGACGCTGGCCTACTTCCTGTCGTCAGCCAGCGTGGTTCCCATCCGGACGGGTGTGGTACGCGACATGCGCAACCAGCTGTACAACAAGATTATCCAGCTGCCGCTGGGCTTCTTTACCGAGGAGCGCAAGGGCGACATCATTGCCCGCATGACGGGTGACGTGCAGGAGGTGGAGACCAGCATCATGTCGTCGCTCGACCTGTTGTTCAAGAACCCTATCCTCATCATCTCCTACTTCACCACGCTCATCGTCATTTCGTGGGAACTGACGTTGTTCAGCATTGTCATTATTCCGCTCATTGGCTGGTTCATGGGGTGGATAGGCCGCAAGCTGAAGGCACAGTCGGTAAAGGCACAGGCATTGTGGAGTGACACCATGAGCGTGGTGGATGAGACGCTGGGCGGGCTGCGCATCATCAAGGCCTTCTGTGCGGAAGACAAGATGCGCGACAAGTTCAACAAGATTAACTCCACCTACCGGCATGACATTATGTGGGTGAACATTCGTCAGAACTTAGGCCACCCGCTCAGTGAGTTCCTCGGCACCTGCATGATTGTGGTCGTGCTGTGGTTTGGCGGCGTGCTGGTGCTGAACAACCAGACGCTGTCGGGACCTACCTTTATCTATTATATGGTCATTCTGTACTCCATCATCAATCCGCTGAAGGAGGTGTCGAAGGTGGGCTACAACATTCCCAAAGGTCTGGCGTCCATGGAGCGTATCGACAAGATTCTGCTGGCTGAAAACACCATTCAGGAACCGGAGAAGCCAAAACACATCGCCTCTTTTGAGCACCAGATAGAGTTCCGTAACGTCTCGTTCCGCTACGGCGAGCAATGGGTGCTGAAAGGCATCAACCTCGTTATTCCCAAGGGGAAGACCATTGCCATTGTGGGTCAGAGCGGCAGCGGGAAATCGACCCTGGTTGACCTGATTCCGCGCTACTACGACGTGCAGGAAGGTGAGGTGCTCATTGACGGCATCAACGTGAAGGACCTGGGCATTCACGACCTCAGACAGCTCATAGGAAACGTGAACCAGGAGGCCATCTTGTTTAATGACACCTTCACCAACAACATTACCTTCGGGGTGGAGAATGCTACTCACGAAGACGTGGTGCAGGCGGCCAAGACGGCTAATGCCTACGACTTTATCATGCAGAGTGAGCACCAGTTCGACACCAACATCGGCGACCGGGGCGGACGGCTCTCAGGCGGTCAGCGGCAGCGTGTCTCAATAGCACGTGCCATTCTGAAGAATCCGCCCATTCTGATTCTCGACGAGGCCACGTCGGCACTCGACACGGAGAGCGAACGGCTGGTGCAGGACGCGCTGGAACGGCTGATGAAGACACGTACCACCGTTGCCATTGCCCACCGGCTTTCTACCATTAAGAATGCTGACGAGATTTGTGTGTTGCATGAGGGACAGATTGTGGAGCGTGGCACGCACGAGGAACTGCTGTCTATTAACGGCTATTACAAGAAGCTGAACGAGATGCAGAAAGTGTAGCATTCAGACTGTTGACAGATGAGACAACGCTTAGGTTTCCTGATTACTGCATACGTTTGGACGCTGGTGGTGTTCATCGTGGCCAAGTTGTGCTTTATGCTGGCCTGCCGCGAAGGTCATGAGTTGACGGTGAGCGATGTGTGGGCGGTGGTATGCCACGGTTTCTCACTCGATTGCTCGACGGCTCTTTACGTGTTCTGCGTTCCCTTCCTGTTGGTCATGGTGAGCATCTGGTGGCAACCGGCGAAGGTGTTTTACTGGCTGTTGGCCGTTTTCTTCGCACTTATTGCCGTGGCCATGAGTCTGGCCTTTGTGGCTGACACAAGCCTCTACCCCTTCTGGGGCTTCAAGCTCGACGCGTCATGTCTGCAATATCTTGACTCACCGACGGAAGCCATGGCCAGCGTATCTACAGGCTATATGGTGTTGCGTGTGCTGCTTTTCTTATTGGCTGCCGCCATCATCTATTGGGGATATCCTCGGTTCTCTGCTTTCCCTGTCGTCAAACACCGCGTTTTCAGTACCGTCGGCTGTCTGTTTTGCATTCCGCTCATCGTTATCGGCATACGTGGCGGACTGGGCGAATCGACCACGAACATCGGGCAGGTGTACTTCTCACAGAACCAGTTTCTCAATCATTCGGCGGTGAACCCCGTGTTCAGCTTTGTGGCTTCATTTGAGAAAACGGCCACCAACAACGTGACCTACCACTTCATGGACGACCAGGAGTGTCAGCGACTGGTAAGTGAGCTGTATCCTACTGACAGTACCGATAGTGATACGCTGCTTACTACCCGGCAGCCCAACATTATTGTCATTCTCTTGGAAAGCTGTGGAGGAACATTTACGGAGATAGGGGGCAGGACCGATGTTACGCCCAACCTGAACCGGCTGGCCCGTGAGGGCATCTACTTCACCAACTGTTACGGCAACACGTGGCGTACTGACCGTGGCACGGTCTGCACCTGGAGCGGCTACCCTTCGTTCCCCACCATGTCGGTCATGAAGATGCCGGCCAAGTCGAACACGCTGCCCTGCATAGCCCGTACGCTAAAGACGGAGCGTCGCTATAGCACACATTACCTGTATGGCGGCGACATCAACTTCACCAATATGCGCAGCTATCTGGTAGGTGGAGGCTTCGAGACGCTGAAATGGATGAAAGACTTCGCCGCTGACGAGCAGACGTCAGCCAAGTGGGGCGTGCGTGACGATATCACCTTTGGCAGTCTTTACCAGTTGGTGCATACAGCCCGGCAGCCTTTCTTGATAGGCTTCTCAACGCTGTCGAGCCACCAGCCGTGGGATGTGCCCATCCGTCAGTTCGACGATGAGGTGCTCAATGCCTTTTACTATCTGGACCAATGTCTCGGCTCATTCATCAGTCAGCTGAAGAAGAGTCCGCAATGGAAGAACACGTTGGTCATTCTGCTGCCTGACCACGGCATCACCTACAAGCATATTGACGAGCGTTATCCGCTGAAGAACCATATACCCATGATTTGGGTGGGCGGTGTTGTGAAAGAGCCGCGACGCATAGAGGCGGTATGTAACCAGACCGACCTGCCTGCCACCTTGCTCGGGCAGTTAGGCATACGGCATGATGACTATACCTTTAGCCGCGACGTCTTGAGCAGCAGCTATACCCGGCCCTTTGCCATCAACACCTACGACGACGGCTTCTCTATGTACGACAGTACGAGCTTCGTGAACTATGACTTCATCAGCAACCTTGTGGTGGCCAGCAAGGGGGGCAACGACCAGCTGCTCATACAGCGGGCCAAGGCTATACTGCAGGCGGCATCTAAAGACTTGAATGAACGATGAGAAAACTTCTGAGTAATCATTTCGCCCCATTATTGGCTGTCGTCTGGAACCTGTTGCTGGTTTACATCATCTACCAGACGGCAAGAGTAGAGTACTATTTAGAGAATACCAGCTATCTGAATTTCACGGCTGATGTCTTCCGTGGCGGACTGCTGTTCGACACGTCTGCCATTCTCTATACCAACGTGCTCTACATCGTGCTCATGCTCTTCCCCCTGCATTGGAAAGAACGTCCTGCCTATCAGCGTTGCTGTAAGTGGCTGTTTGTGGTGGTCAATGCCGTAGCGCTGGCTATTAACCTGATGGACTCTGTCTATTTCCAATACACCATGCGGCGCACCACCACCACCGTGTTCAGCGAGTTCTCCAACGAGGGCAACCTCTTGGGCATTCTGGCTACAGAGTTTCTTCGCCATTGGTATCTGGTGCTGCTCTTTGCTGTCGTGGTTTTCCTGATGTGGAAGTGTTACGCCATGCCTAAGCTGCACTACAGGAAACTGTATCCGTGGTGGCATTACGACGTGGCTTGTCTGCTTTCGCTACTGCTGCTGGCCCCCCTTTGCGTAGCGGGTATGCGTGGCGGTTTTACGACTGCTGTACGCCCAATCACCATCTCTAATGCCAACCAGTATGCTGCGCGGCCAGCTGATGCCGCGTTGGTGCTTAACACCCCGTTTGCGCTCATTCGAACCATCGGTAAGGATGTCTTTACCGTGCCCCGCTACTTCGGTACGAAGGCCGAGCTTGAAGCAGTCTATACTCCTATTCATCACCCAACCCCCACCACCCATCACCCATCACCCAACACCCATCACCCAACACCCAACCCCCATCACCCAACACCTAAAAACGTCGTCATTCTTATTGTCGAGAGTTTCGGACGTGAATACATCGGAGCACTCAATAAATACCTTGAAGGCGGAAAGTATAAGGGCTACACCCCTTGCGTTGACTCTCTTATTGCCAAGAGCACTACTTTCCGTTATAGTTTCTGCAACGGCAGGAAAAGCATTGACGGTATGCCAAGCATTCTGTCGAGCATACCCATGTTCGTGGAGCCGTTCATTCTTACTCCAGCCTCTATGAACGACTTTACAGGACTGGCAGGCATACTAAGGGCTGAAGGCTACGAGACTGCTTTCTTCCACGGGGCACAGAACGGCAGCATGGGGTTTCAGGCCTTTGCACAGAAGACCGGTTTTCAGCACTATTACGGAAGGACTGAGTACGAGGCAGCGCGTGGTAACAATGACTTCGACGGCACCTGGGCTATTTGGGACGAGCCCTTCATGCAGTACTATGCCGAAGAGATGAGCCATCTGCATCAGCCCTTCATGACGGCCATCTTCACCGCCTCAAGCCATCACCCGTTTGTCATTCCGGATAAGTACCGGCAGCAGTTCCCTGAAGAGCATATTGCCATACAGAAGTGCATACGCTATACCGACATGGCCATTGGACGCTTCTTCCAGACGGCCAGCCGACAGCCGTGGTTCCAGAACACTATCTTCGTACTGACCAGTGACCACACCAACATGAGCGACCATGCCGAATATCAGACGGATTTGGGCGGCTTCTGTTCCCCTATTATTATTTATGACCCCAGTCAGCCTACCGGTGAAATGCAGGACAAGATTGCCCAGCAAATTGACATCCTGCCTACTGTTTTGGGACTGCTTGGCTACCAGAAACCCTATTTCGGTTTTGGCATTGACGTGCTCAACACACCAGCCGAAGAAACGTGGGCCGTCAACTACCTCAACGGCATCTACCAGTATGTGAAGAATGGGCATGTGCTACAGTTCGACGGGCAGCGCACTGTCGGCTTCTATGCCCTGAGCGACTCGCTCATGCAGCATAATCTGGTGGGACAGCATCCATCAACCATCGGAATGGAGCGGGAGTTGAAAGCCATTATACAACAGTACATGACCCGAATGAAGAATAATAAGTTGAGGGTTAAGGGTTGAGTGTTGAGTAAAGCGCTCAACCTTCAACGTGCTTCGCTATGACTTTTCCGTCAACCACCTCGAAGCGCTCATTAAATTCCTGGCGGGTGCGGGCCCAACGCTTATGGCTCCAAAGCCAGAATTCTGGGGCACGGCGGATAGACGCTTCCAGATAACAGTAATAAATATCGGTAAGCTCAAACTCAGCCAGTTTGCCTGGCTCGCGCGTGATGAGGTGCAATACGCCTTTATAATAGCCACGGCGCACGCGCTGCATGTCTAAATAGACCACAGCATGGTTCACTTTTCTCACTATGCGCTCCGTTCCCGTCAGCACCGGCGTGTCGTGATGCAGAAAATCTACCCAGTGGTGAATGTTCACCCAATGCGGCTTCTGGTCGGCTATGTAACCCACAACGATGGGTTGCCCAGCCCTGCGGAACTCCAGAATCTTGCGCAGCGTGTCCTGCATGGGAATGCATAGTGCTCCTTGTCGCTGGCGCGAACGCAGGAACAGTCTGTCGAAGTCCTTATTCTCTATGGGGTGATAAATTTGTCCGCATTGCACCTTCTCGGTCAGCCACAGGGGGAAGGATGATACCCACTCCCAGTTGCAGTAATGCCCCAGGTACATAGCTACCGACTGCCCCTCCTTTACGCATTGCTCAATCAACTCTACTCCCTCGAACTGCATCCTCTTCTTCTGCTGCTCGCTACTGATGGTCATCATTTTTAGCGACTCCACCAAATAGTCGCAGAAGAAGTGATAGAAGCCTCGTTCCACCTTACGCAGCTCTTCGGCTGACTTCTCGGGGAACGAGCTGGCAAGGTTCTCACGCACCACCTTCTTCCGATAACCGATGACGTAGTATATCAGCACAAAGAGACAGTCGCTCAGCACGTAGAGCAGTCTCAGGGGCAGTAGTGAGAGCAGGTACCAAACCGTCAGAACTATGTAGTAGAGGATTTTCATAAGCTTTCCTTTTCAGCTTTGTATTGTTTGTAAGGATGCCCCAGGTCCAGCAGGTGGAAATTGTGCTGCCGCTGGTGGTCGCCGTCAGGTATGGTCATGTAGTCACCGTATTTGTTCTTCAGGTAGGTGTCATACTGCTCAGGACCCAGTGCCTCCATGTCCTCAAAAGGATAGGGTGTTGGAGTGCCCAGCACCGACTTGGGCATTGCTCCTCGTGAGCCGTCGTCGTAGTCAGCCACCAGCGTACTCGTCTCATACGGGTACTTCGTCAGAATGTGCCGAATCTTGCGCTGCACCTCGTCCAGCGAGTACATTTTCCGGCAAAGCAACGGAATCCATGAACTCGGTCCGTGGCCGTGCTTATAGGGGTCGCGGAATAGCAGATAGAGTACGCGCTTATAGTACTGGTATCGGCCGAAGTGGCACTTTCTTCTCAGCCATCCTTCTGGAGTGCCGTCGATGGGGAATACGTCTATGTAGATGCCCCCCAGGTACTTCAGGTGCATGCGCTCGATGAGTGTGGTGCTGCTGTCCTGAATCTTGGCAAAGGGCAGCGGATAGACACTGTCGTTCTCGCCGCACACCATTTCAAACGGTTGGGGCAGCCACTCCTTCTGGTGGGTAATGAGCCGTTCGTAGTCAGGTCTCGGCATGGCTATGTCCAGGTCGTCGTCCCAAGGAATAAAGCCCTTGTGGCGAATGGCTCCTATCATGCTCCCTGCCCACAGGTAGTAATGCAGATGATGCTCCGTGCAGGTCTTATCCACTGCACGGAGTATTTCCAGGATTCTCAATTGTAGAGGGCGTATGTCGTAAAGTGCCATAAATGTGTCCTCAACAAGACTTCATGTCTCGCGCGTACATTATTATATATGTACTGCCGTAGATTAGTTAAAGTAGTACTTCACGCCTACCTGCAGGCGCCAGCACTGACCGTTGCTGTTGCTGTACTCATAAGTGCTTGCACCCATGGGCACGTTTGTCTTGAAGACGGGTACACCATCCTTGATCTCCTTCAGACTGAGAATCTTTCCTGCGTTACAGGAGTTGTTGGTCATTACCTTCTCAACACCGAACTTTGAGTTGAAGATGTTCAGGATGTTCTGCACGTCAGCGGAAATCTGCAGGCGGTGCGTGGTGTTACCAATCTTCAGGTCGAAGTCGTGAGCCCAGCGGAAGTCAATCTTATGCACCCAAGGAGCGTATGCGCTGTAAGCCTCGGCATATTCGCCCTTATGGTTGCGCAGATAGTCGTCCTGCTCTACAAACTGCCAGAAGGCAACACGGTCGTCATCGCTGGCAAAGCGTATTTCACTGTCGTCACGCGGAATGTACATCAGGTCGTAGTTGTTGTTGTCGCCATTCAGGTCCGAGCCGTAGTAGAAGCTATAACCGCCTGGACGGTAAGCCTGCCAGAAGAGCGAGAAGTGCTCCTTGCAGTACTTGTAGCTGATGTTGGCAATAAAACGGTCGGGAATAACGCTTGGCACGTTCTGTACGCTGGGGAAGTTAGGTCCGTCAACCGTGTAGAGGCTGGTCCATGCTGATGAAGCGTTGGAGCCGGGCATGCCGCTGACGCGCTTGTTGACGGTGTGCGTGTAGGCAGCCATGATGTGCAGGTCCTTAATGGGGTTGGCATTCACCGTGAGGTTAGCCGTCCAGCCGTAACCACGATGGGTGTTGGTAAGAACGGCTGCCATGCCTGTAAACTGCTTGGTGTTGCCGGCTGCATCGGTATAAGTGGGGTTGTACTTATAGTCAGAAGGATAGATGACGCGGTTGTCAGCACCCGACAGGCGGCTCCACGTGTTGTCGATGGACTTGATGTTGTAGTTCTCTAACATGATGTCCATGATGTGACGTGAGTAAGTGAACTCACCCGTAATAGTCAGCGGGAAGTTGACGGGAAGCTGATAGTCGATGGCGATGCTGGTCTTCCAGTCCTGTGGCATCTTGAAGTTATGGTCAACACCGGCGATGTCACCCGATACGATGCCCTGGTCAGGCGTAATAGAGACAGGTGCTCCTAACAGCTCACGGATTTGGTCAACATCTGTGACCAGTCCTCCGGCGAAGTTAGCCAGACGCGGGTCAACGGTCTTTACTACACCGTTAGAATAGGTGGTAGTGGCGGTGGCGAGGTTCTGAATCATACCAGAGTTCTGGGGCATGTTGGTGAAGAACACCAAAGGAATGCGTCCGGCAAAGAAGCCGGTACCTCCGCGAACCTTCAGGGAGTGGTCGCCAAAGACATCCCACGAGAAACCGAGTCGCGGTGAAATCTGGATGTTGTTCTTTGGCCAAGAACCGGTATCGATGTGGCGTCCGTTGAAGTCGAGGCCGTAGATGGCGTTGTTGCGCATGATGTCGTTGTTGTTGAACATCAGGTCATCGAAGCGTACGCCGTAGGTCAGCTTGAAGTTCTTCACCACGTTCCACTCGTCCTGCAGGTAGAGTCCCCACTGGTTAAAGGTTACTCTGGAGCCAGGCTCCGAGTTGCCGTTGTAGCCATACTGCAGAGCCACTGACTCTGGTGCAGCACCATTAAGGAACTCGTCGAGCGTGCGATAACGGTAGTATCCGGTACCGCCACGCTGGTAGTTATTCAGGGCCAGCTGGTGTTCGTAGTTAATACCTGCTGTAACTTTATGGGCACCGGCATAGTAGGTCAGGTTGTCAGTAATGGTGGTTACCTTGTCCTGCACCTTATTGTTCCAGGTGAAGAGCTCATAGCCGAACGACATGTAGGGTTCCAGCGTCTGTTTCTGTGCCTGGGCATCGTAGTCGTACATAATATCGACGAATGGGAATACCGATGAGTTGCTGCCGCGCACATCCTGAATGTCCGAATAAGTGAAGAGCAACTGGTTAGAGAATTTCTCGCTGAAGCGGCTGTTCAGGTCGGCAGAAATGGTGGTAACCTTGTTCTCCATGGAGTACATGGAGTTAGAGAAGGCCATAGACTGCTCGCCCATGCGGTAGGTTCCGTTCAAGCGGTAGCCCACATCGGCCGAAGAACCATTGGGATTGTTCCACGTCTTGTGGATGGTGTGGTTGAAACGCACGGCCAAGTGGTGTGCCTGAGTGATGTTCCAGTCCAAACGTCCCAGGAACTTGTTGTTCGTAATGTCGGCAGGGAAGCTGTCATAAGCTCCCGGGTCGTAGCCATACTTGCTGATAAGATACTGACGGGTTCGCTCCAGGTCAGATAGTTTCGTGCGTGAGATGTACTGCTGGTTGTTGCCAACACCGTCTTCAGAGCCGCGCCAGCGGTTCACTTCCTTCGGAGACTTTGACCCCTCGTAGTTGAAGAAGAAGAAAAGCTTGTCCTTGATAATCGGTCCGCCCAGTGTGACACCGTAAGTGGTGAGACGGTCGCGTTCGCGGGCTGCCAGTTCTTGGTTGTTGATGCGGTTGCCGCGCATGTTCTCGTTGTTATAGTAGATGTAGGCG
Organism: uncultured Prevotellaceae bacterium; assembly: GCA_900320255.1. Classification (GTDB taxonomy): domain Bacteria; phylum Bacteroidota; class Bacteroidia; order Bacteroidales; family Bacteroidaceae; genus Prevotella. Next base: position 5,465 of record ONRS01000135.1, on the reverse strand, counting down.
GTTCCTTTGAAAGTGTTGGTACCCGACTTGGTAATAGCGTTGATACCACCACCGATGAAGTTTGTCTGACGGACATCGAAGGGAGCCACGACAAGCTGCACCTCTTCAATAGCATCCATAGAGACGGGTGTGCCGCCGCCAGGCAGGTTCGATGACAGACCAAAGTTGTTGTTCAGGTTGGCACCGTCTAAGGTGAAGTTTGACGAGCGTCCGTCACCTCCGGCGAAGCCCATGCCGTTAGCGTACGGCGAGAGCCGTGCGATGTCGGTAATAGAACGGCTGATGGTGGGCAGCTCCATAATGGTGGAGTTGTTGACGTTGGTAGAAGCGCCAGTCTTCTCTGCGGCAAACTTGGAGGCACGTCCAATGACCACCACTTCTGGTATGTCGCTGGTCTCCTCCTGCAGCCATACGCTGAGTTCGTAGGCCTCACCTAACTGAAGCTCAATCTCGGTGAGTTGCTTGGTCTGGTAGCCGATGTAGGTCACAGTAACCGTGTATGGACCTCCTGTACGCATACCTTGAATAGTAAAGCGTCCGTCGATGTTTGTAATGGCAGCATAGCGGGTGCCTGACGGCTCGTGAACTGCCTGAATGGAAGCGCCAATGATGGTTTCACCGGTTACGGCTTCCGTTACCTGACCTGTTAAGGTCGCGGTGGTCACCTGTGCCAAAATGCTCAGCGTGCAGCTCAGCATCATAGTCAGGAGGAAGGTTAATCTCTTTTGTAACATATCAAAACGTTTTGTTAATTATTATTTATGGTGCAAAATTACGCAAAATATTTCTATTTACGTAACTTTGCACCATACTTTTTTTATGTCAGTGTAAAAAAATATTCAAGCGTCTTTCTGGCGGCTTCCCATACGTGCCTCCACAACGTTGACCACATAGTCGCCCAGCTTTTCACACTCGTTGATGAGGTCCATATAAACGGTACCCTCAGCGTAGGTGTAGGCATGGTTGTTGATATCGACGATATTCTGGGCCTTCAGCTGATTGCGGAAGTTGTTGATTTCGTTCTCAATATTGAAGGTACGGTTCACGTCGTACGACTCCTTGCGGCCACTCATCAGCTGGTTCATCTGCGTCAGCGCATCCTCGGTGAGGCCCATCATCTGGTGCAGATGGCTGTACTGCTGCTCAATGAAGTGGTCTTGCTTCTGCGTGTATTTGCGGCTGATGGTGCGGGCCATGTTGTAGCAGGCATCGCCAATTGACTCCAACTCACTGATTTCACGCAGCATGGCACGTATCTTGCCCTTTGTCTCGTCGCTGAGGTGGGCATCGCTGACCTGTTCCAGGTACTTGGCTATCTCTAACTCCATGTTGTCGGAGATGCCTTCATACTTCTCAATGCGGGTATAGAGCTTGTTGAACTCCTGCTCTGACTTGTCTGACTTGCCAGATTTGTCTGACTTGCCGATGTTCAGCAGTTCCTGTACCATTCCGAACATACGCTGCATGCGTTCCGAGAATGACTGAATCTCCTTCTGGGCTTCCAGCACCGAGAGCTCAGGCGTCTTCATGAAGCCAGCCGTAATGAAGTGTAGGCGGAAGTCTTCTTCCTCGTCGGCCTTCTTGGGCTTGATAACCCAGCAGACGAACCGTTCTATCTGGGGAATAAACCAGATGAGGATGCCGGCATTAATGACGTTGAACGTGGTATGGAAGGCAGCCAGCACGAAAGACAGCTTGGCTGCGTTGGCTAAGAAGGCATCGGGACTGACAGCGTCTTTCGCCATATCGACGTCGTAGCCAACCCATCCGCACACCATTCTGATAAAAGGCTGGAACACCACGAGAATCCACAGCACGCCAAACACGTTGAAGAACATGTGGGCCAGGGCAGCCCGGCGTGCCTGTGTGTTGGCCGACAGGGCAGCAAGGTTTGATGTAACGGTGGTGCCAATGTTCTCGCCCAGCACCAGTGCTATACCCTGGTAAATGGGAAGTGCACCGCTGCTACACAAAATCATGGTGATGGCCATGACGGCTGCCGACGACTGTACGCAGAAGGTGAGTACGCCGCCCAAGAGCAGGAACAGCAGCGTGGTGAGGAACGATTGAGGGTCGAAAGAGCTGAAAAAGCTGAGCAGTGCCTCGTTGTGGCCCAAGTCCATCTCGTTGCCGGTGAGTCGGAGTGTGGTGAGACCTAACAGCAGCAGTCCTAAGCCGAAGAGGAAATCTCCGATGTAGCGGTGTTTCTTCATGTAGATAAGAATGATGCCGACGAAGAACCCTACATAGCTGATGATGCTGACATCAAACGACATACCCGCCGACATAATCCATGCCGTGAGTGTGGTGCCGATGTTGGCACCCATGATGACCGAAATGGCCTGTGCCAAGGTCAGCAGGCCAGCATTAACAAACGATACCGTCATGACCGTGGTGGCCGTTGACGACTGTACTGAGGCAGTGACAAGGGTACCTGTCAGCATGCCAGTGAAACGGTTGGTGGTCATGGCACCCAGGACATGTCGCAACTGTGGACCGGCCATCTTCTGCAGCGCGTCACTCATTGATTTCATTCCGAACATCAGCAGAGCCAGTGAGCCCAGAAGTTTAAAAATAACCCAAATTGACATAAAATATATAATCTTTAATGTTTAATACTCTTTTTTTTCTTACCTTTGCGGAGCTATTAAAAACTACGCTTATGGAACAAACTGTTGAAATCCGTTGCAAAAATAATAAAAAAACTTTAAACGTCAGCATCGGAACGACACTTTCTGAAATTTTTTCGCTTTCTGGGCTCGAAATGAAATTCGGACCCGTGAGTGCGAAGGTGAATAATAAAGTGGAGGGAATGCACTACAGAGTGTATAAACAGAAGGAGGTGGAATTCCTTGATGTCACGTCGTCGAGTGGGCAGCGAACCTATTCGCGCTCCCTTTTCTTTGTGCTCGTCAAGGCCGTTCATGACCTCTTCGACAACTGCAAGGTTGCTATTGACATTCCCGTCTCTAACGGCTATTACGTCGATTTAAGCATCGGGCGCCCCGTTACCCTGGAAGATGTGGGGGCCATACGCCGGCGCATGCAGGAAATCATTGACGCTGCGCTGCCCATACACCGACATGAGACGACCACCGAAGAGGCCATCCGCCTGTTCGACTCGCTGCAGCAGAAGTCTAAGGTAAAGCTGCTGCAGAGCGACGGGCGCCTCTATACGACCTATTATGACATCGACGGCTACGTTGATTATTACTACGGCTCGCTGCTTACTAATACGTCACAGCTGTATCTGTTCGGGCTGGAGAAATACTACGACGGGCTGCTGCTGCGCATTCCCTCGCCGGAACATCCTGACGAACTGGGTGAGATGACCCATCAGGACAAGATGTTCAGCATCTTCAAGGAGCATCACCAGTGGCAGGACATTCTGGGAATGCGCACCGTAGGCGACCTGAACGAGGCCATCGTGAATGGTGACTCCAGCAAGCTCATACAAATCAGCGAGGCGCTGCAAGAGAAAAAGATAGCTCAGATAGCCGACGAGATAGCCCGCCGCAAGGGTGTCAAGCTGGTGCTTATTGCCGGACCGTCAAGCAGCGGAAAGACCACCACCTGCAAGCGTCTCTCCGTTCAGCTGGCCGTCAGCGGACTGAAGCCTGTGGAAATCTCGCTCGACAACTACTTCCTGGACCGCGACAAGACGCCACGCGATGCCTCTGGCGACTATGACTTTGAGCACCTTCACGCGCTGGACATCCCCCTGCTGAACGAGCAGATGAACGCACTCTTCAGGGGTGACGAGGTGGAACTGCCCCGCTATAACTTCCAGCAGGGAAAGAGTGAGCCGAGCGGGAAAAAACTGCAGTTGAAGGGCAACGAGGTGCTGGTGGTGGAGGGCATTCACGCCCTGAACCCGGAACTGACGGAGCATATTCCCGAGGAGCAGATCTTCCGCGTCTATGCCTCGGCACTGACCACCATCCTGCTGGACAACCACAACTACATTCCCACCACCGACAACCGACTGCTGCGCCGCATCATCCGCGACCATAAGTACCGAGGCGTGTCGGCTCAGGAAACCATACGCCGCTGGCCCAGTGTACGCAAGGGCGAGAACCGCTGGATATTCCCCTACCAGGAGAATGCCGACGTGATGTTCAATACCGCCATGCTCTTTGAGCTGGCCGTCATCAAGGCTCAGGCAGAACCGCTGTTGGAACTGGTGCCTGAGAACTGCGATGAATATGCAGAGGCTTATCGTCTGCGCAAGTTCCTGCGGTACATCAAGCCCATTCCCGACCAGCAGATTCCTCCTACCTCGCTGCTGCGTGAGTTCCTTGGCGGCTCGTCCTTCAAGTACTGATAACACTATTTTTACATTCTATTTTTGTTTTAAAGTATAAGAGATTATTAAAGGGAACCCACTGGCACGTAGCCCGTGAGTTCCCTCAATTATTTATGATACAAAAACAAAAAACTTCTTACCAGTCTTCTTCTTCGTCCAACTCTTCATCCTCGTCAAGGCCGTTTTTGCCACGACCCATACGGGGAGCATAGCTGGAATTTGAGCTCTGCTCATCATTCACGCTGGCAGGCAGCAGCAGCGACTGCTCTATCTTCACTACCTCAACAGAGGGCTTCTTATATTCTTTTTTCATAAATCCTATCTTGTTTATTAGGGTCTTTATACTCGAATCTTTATTCTCGAACTCCGTAGGTAAGCCTCCCCTTTCGGGGAGGTTTGGTGGGGCTTACTTAATCACGACCTTGCGTCCATTATGGATATAGACACCCTTGGTCGTCGGCTTCTTGCCAATCTTCAGGCCCTGGAGCGTGTACCACTCGCCGTTTTCTGAGTCAACGCCGACAGGAGCAATACCTGTGGTATCCTCCCAACCGGGCAGTCCGAGGAACGGAGCAGAAGAAGCGGGCAATGCCAGCCAAGCCTTGTGGGCAGGCGATGTGAATGCTGCACCATTGGCCTCACCCCAGTACCAGCCGAAGTTGTCGTCACTGTTGCTGTAGGTCAGTTTGTAGAACTTCTCACCACCAGTACCAGTAGTGGTTGTCTCCTCATCGCTACCAAACAAGAGGTTCGTGCCTGCGTAGGCAGCAGCACTCGGTGTCACAAGATAGACAGAAAGTTCCTGATCACTTTCTGTTGCCTCCACCTGCAGCAGCACGGCTGTACCGGCAGGAACCACATTTTCATCCGTGTCACCGTCTGCAACACCAGCGTATGTCAGGCTGGTGCTACCATCGGTAACAACGTGGGCCTTCATGCCAGCTGGCAGCACAACGTCTTTTTGACTATTGTAGTATGTAGCGTAACCCTCCTTAGCGAAGAGGATGTTTGTTGATTCAGGCTCCGTGATGCTAAAGTCATCAACCAACAAGTAATACTGATAATCAGAATAATAGTAAATAGCCACATACTTCGTTCCAGCAGGGAATACATCCGTGTATGGTGTCCACTCTGTCGTATTAGTGCTAATCTCATCGCC
>ONRS01000009.1 GCA_900320255.1 uncultured Prevotellaceae bacterium | reverse complement strand
CTCCACGCCAACATTCAATAGTTTTGAGATCCTTGCTAAAGTCTCAATATCTGGCTGAGAAGAATTGGTACACCATTTGGAAACAGTAGATGGACTCACTCCAAGTTCCTCGGATAGCCATTTACTGGTTTTCTTCTGTTCCACTAACACTAATTTCAGGCTATTTACGTCTTGCATATTGTTCGAATTTATAGTTTGGGGGTAAAGTTAATGAAAAATCTTCAATCAAAATAGTATTTACTTGTTTTTTAGAGTTTATTAAGCCTATCATAGCAAAGAGGATGTGTCAAAAACTTCGTATTTTGTTTTGCATTCTTCTCACTTATTCGTACTTTGACCTGCGGTCAAAGGTACTCTCGTTCGAAAAAGCAAAAAAAATTTTGCTTTTTTCTCACTTATTCGTACCTTTGTCGGCAGAATGACGAGTTTCCAGATTATTCATATTGAAGAGACGGACTCCACCAATCGGTGGGTTAAGTCGGTGCCACTGCAAGGCAGGGGCATCGTGGGTTGGGCTGAATACCAGACGAAGGGACGGGGACAAGGCACTAACACATGGGAATCAGAAAGGGGAATGAACCTGACGTTCTCGGTGCGCTTCTGCCCAGAAGGGGTGAAGGCCAACGCGCAGTTTATTATCTCAATGGCCATATCGATAGCCCTTACCAAAACGTTACAGGTAATGCACCCCGTCACCATTAAATGGCCGAACGACATCTACGTAGGCGACAAGAAAATTTGCGGCATACTGATAGAGAACGTGCTGGCGGGCGGCGGCATCAAGGACTGCGTCATCGGCATCGGGCTCAACGTCAACCAGACTCTATTTGTGAGCGATGCCCCAAACCCCACCTCGATGAAGCTGGAAAGCGGAAAGGAGCATGACCGTAGGGAGGTACTGGAGACGCTGCTCGAAAACTTTGAGGAGGTGCTTACCAATTGGGATGAAGGCTCCATACGTACCGAGTACCGGCAGCAGCTGTACCGCAAAGAAGGACTGTTCACTTACCGGGACGAGAAAGGACAATTCAGTGCTTCGGTAGTTGACGTAGAGGACGACGGTCACCTGCTACTGAAGGACTCTGAAGGAGTATTGCGCCGCTACGCATTCAAGGAAGTAACTTTTGTAATTTGAATGAAGATGGCAAGAAGACTACTCATACTGTTTATACTTTTATTAGGATTGGCACTGACGACGGTCAATGCTCAACACCCATCACCCAACACCCAACACCCATCACCCAACACCCAACACCCATCACCCATCACCCAACACCCATCACCCATCACCCATCACCCAACACCCAACACCCAACCACCAAATCGCATTGCGGTGGTGCTGAGTGGCGGCGGTGCGAAGGGCGTGGCGCACATTGGTGTGCTGAAGGTGCTGGAACGTGCCGGTGTGCCTGTCGATGTGATAACGGGAACGAGTATGGGCAGCATTATTGGCGGCCTGTATGCCTGTGGTAACGACGCTGCACGGCTGGACTCCATCGTGAGGTCACAGGACTGGACGGAGGTGCTCTCAGACAAGGATGACCTGAGCTACCAGAGCCTGAGGGAACGGGAGCGACAGAGCACCTATATACTCTCCACCAGCCTGTCGCTGAAAAAGAAGAAAAAAAAGAACAGTATGGAGGGCGGCATCATTCTGGGTAAGAACATCAGAAAACTGTTTACCCAACTGACCTATCCTTATAACGACTCCATTAACTTTAACACGCTGCCCATCCCCTTTGCCTGTGTGGCAACTGACATGGTAAGCAACTCGGAGCACGTGTTCCACAGCGGAATACTGGGACGCGCGATGAGGGCGAGCATGGCCATTCCCGGTGTATTCTCGCCGGTGAGAATAGGCAAGATGGTGCTGGTGGATGGCGGCTTGAAGAACAACTTCCCCACCGACGTAGCGAAAGAGATGGGGGCAGACTTCATTATCGGCTCATCGGTACAGGCCAAAGGGAGAACGGAGGAGGAACTGCACTCAACCATCAAAATACTGTTGCAGCTCATTGACATGAACGTGGCAAACAAGATGCAGGAGAATCTGGCCATCACCAATATTCCCATCATGGTGAATGTGGACGGTTACAGCGCGGCATCGTTCAGCAACGAAGCCATCGACACGCTGATCAAGCGTGGTGAAGAGGCTGCGATGGCTCACTGGGACGAGCTGGTGGAACTGGGCAAGCTGATGAAAGGTCACAGGCACACCCCGCATGTGAAGAGGAACCTGAATAAGGAAGCGGTCAGCACAGCGCTGACATCGAAGATAAAAATAGGTGAGTTGCGCTTTGAGAACATGCCCCACAGCGACGAGCTGTTCATCAGGCGTAAGTTCCGCCTGAAGGAGGGCGACAGCATTGACTCCAAGCGGGCGGACCTCATCACCACCTCCATGCGGCTGGACCTGCTCTATAAGGATGCGGACTACAGGGTGCTGAGGAATGCGGTGCCACAGCCTGACAGCACGAGGGCTGCCAGACTGGTGTTCATAGCGGGAGAACGCAGGAGCAACCAGCTAAGCCTGGGTGTACGCTTCGACAACGAGGAGTTCGTGGCTATGCAGACGAATGCTGCCATTCCCATCAAGTCGAAGGTGCCCATGGACCTGAACTTCACACTACGACTGGGTAAGCGCATCATGGCAAAGGTTGACTGGGCCTTCCACCCTACAAGTTTCCTGCGCCCTACCATCTCCTACACGTTCCGTCGTAACGACATCAATTTCTACGAATATGGTGACCGCAGCTATAATCTCACCTATAACCAACAGCATCTGAAGGTGGCACCCTTCAACTTCACCGTGAGAAACTTCGACTTCAGCATCGGTATGGTGTGGGACCACTACTTCAACTACAACATGCTGACTGACGGAAACCCCGAACACCTGCTGGAGACACCCACGTCGCAGCACTTGTTCAGCTATCAGGCGCGAGTGGAGTACAACAGCGAGAACGACTGGTACTTCCCCACCCGAGGTTCGAAGTTTAAAGGCAAATTCGGCTATTACACAGACAACTTTGTGAAGCTGGAAGGAAACACAGGAACCACCGAGATCAGTGCCTCGTGGCGTACTACCTTCAATGTGAGCAAGCACTTCTCCATTCAGCCGATGCTCTACGGACGGCTGCTGGAAGGCAAATCTACCCCGCTCATGCTAAACAACGTGGTAGGCGGCGAGTGGTTCGGACAATACGTGGAGCAGCAGTTGCCCTTTGCCGGCATTGACCATATAGAGTTCGACTGGGACAAGTTTGTGGCAGCACAGCTGCAGGGCCAGCTGGCCCTGACGCACACCAGCTTCGTTCTGCTGCGCGCAGCAGCCGGACAGGCAGCCAACGACTATAAAGACCTGCTGAAGAAGAGCACCATGCTGGGCGCCTCGCTCAGTTACTACTACAACACAGTGCTGGGCCCCATGGGTGCGACGGTGGGCTACAGCAACGTGACGAAGGAACCGTCGTTCTACATTAACCTGGGATATGTGTTTTGAACAACAAACATTAAATATTAAACATTATAATCATGATGAAGTTTAAAAGAATTCTGTTAAAGTTATCGGGCGAAAGCCTGATGGGCGCACAGGGCTACGGCATTGACCCTGAACGTTTGAACGACTATGCCCGCCAGATTAAGGAGGTGAGCGAGATGGGTGTACAGATTGGCATCGTGATAGGCGGTGGCAACATCTTCCGTGGACTGAGCGGCAGCCAAAAGGGCTTCGACCGAGTGAAGGGTGACCAGATGGGCATGTGCGCAACGGTGATTAATTCATTGGCATTGAGCTCTGCCTTAGGAGCCCTCGGCGTAAAGAACAAGGTGCTGACAGCCATCCGCATGGAGCCCATCGGTGAGTTCTACACCAAGTGGAAGGCCATTGAGGCCATGGAGCAGGGCTACGTCTGCATCTTCTCTGCCGGCACGGGCTCACCCTACTTCACTACCGACACGGGCAGCAGCCTGCGTGGCATTGAGATAGAGGCTGACGTGATGCTGAAGGGTACTCGCGTTGACGGCATCTACACGGCCGACCCGGAGAAAGACCCCACTGCCACGAAGTTTAACGAGATTACCTACAAGGAAGTGCTGGCACGCGGTCTGAAGGTGATGGACCTGACAGCCATCTGCATGTGTCAGGACAACAACCTGCCTATCTATGTGTTCAACATGGATGTAGTGGGAAATCTGAAGAAAGTAATGGAAGGTGAGGAAATAGGCACCTACGTGCACAACTAACCTTCAACGTAGTCAACATATTCGCCATCGTCGTCAGCGAATATCTTCTTGTTCTCACGCTCCTGATGACGACTGTCAATAATCACCTCGCCACTCTCGGTCTGAGTGCGTCGGGGCTGGGCATCACCTTGGGCAGCACCGTTTCCTGAACGTTGCTGCCTTCCATTTTGGTCGTATTGATACTGCTGGGACCTACGGCCTGTGTCGTTCTGACCGAAGCGATTATTAATGGTATCCTCCATGGCCCTTTTGGCATCGCGCACCTTGCTGTAAATGCGATAGACGAACCGCACCAGCATGAGCAGAAGAATAAGGCCAAAGATGGTAGCGAAGATCAACACGCCAACGAGTGCTTTCATTGCTTACTGTTTTTTGTTCAGGTAGTTTGTTAGTATGGAAAGAACAACATACCAGGCAATGACGATGGCAATGCCCGGAATCCGAAAGAATGCTATTAGAACTATTGATGTGAGCAAAAACACATATTTCACCTCGTTGCCTTTCCAACCCCAGTGTTTGAACTTGAGGGCAAACATGGGGACCTCGCTGACCAGCAGCCAGCAGCTCAAAGCGAGAAGGCAGAGTGTAAGTGCCACATATTGCTGCAGCCACTCACCGGCTCCTACTATGAGTGCTCCCCAGAACAGGGCATTGGCAGGCGTTGGCAGTCCGATGAAGCCCAGAGCCTGACGTTCATCGAGATTGAACTTGGCCAGCCGGAGGGCAGAGAAGGCCGCCATGACAAAAGCGACGTAGGGGACACAACTGGCGATGAACCACGAGCAAGGGACAACGGACAACGGAAGAATGACTGAGGCCGACGGACTGTTCAGCAGGCTGAACACCATAGCCGACGGCGCAAAGCCGAAGGTAATGACGTCAGCCAGCGAGTCGAGCTCCTTGCCGATAGGCGAGCTGACACCTAAGAGACGTGCCGACATACCGTCGAAGAAGTCGAACACGGCACCAATGACAATAAACAGCAGTGCCAACTCATAGCTGCCCTGAAAGGCCCAAAAAATGGCAATGCAGCCAGAAATGAGGTTGCAGCACGTAATGGTATTGGGGATATGCTTCTTCATACTTTCAGTTTCGCTATAACCGTCTGGTCGCCCGTGGTAGGCTGACCCATCTTCACACAGACCTCAGAACCGAGGGGCAGATACACGTCAACACGTGAACCCAGCTTGATGAAGCCCAGGTGCTCGTCAATGTAGCAGTCCTCATTATCCTTGGCATAAGTAACAATACGGCGGGCCATGGCACCGGCTATCTGTCGGCAGAGCACCTGCTGGCCCGTTGGCGTCTCTATCATGACGTCGGCCCGCTCGTTCTCCTCGCTGGCCTTAGGCAGCCATGCCTTATGGTAGTTGCCGTCCTGGTGCTTGACGAAGAGCACCTTTCCGTCAACAGGGAACCAGTTGGCATGCACATTAAACGGACTCATGAAGATGCTGATCATCTGTCGCTTATCGTGGAAGTACTCATGTTCCTCCACTTCCTCAACCACTACGACCTTGCCGTCAGCGGGAGCCACTACAATGTTATCAGTATCACCATTGAAATAGCGAATAGGACAACGGTAAAAATTCAGCACCACAAACCAGGCGGCACTGAAAACGGTCACAAACAGCCAGAACGGCACCTTATTATCGAACACAAACCACAATGCCACAGCAATGGCTGCTGCTATGAGCAGCGTGGCCATTAATGTGTTGGTACCCTCCCTATGTATTCTGATTTTCTTAAGCTTCTTTATCTTTTCTCCCATGATAATCTCTTCGACTACTTTCGGTTTTCACGTGCAAAGGTACATAATAATTATGAATTATGACTTAATAATTATGATTTTTTTTGGTTATCTCAATTTTTCGGCGTATCTTTGAGGCTCATTTCAGAAAAAACTATACATTCATGCAAGATTTCGTACACTTACACGTACATACTTATTTCTCTATTCTTGACGGCCAGGCCAGCATTCAGCGACTGGTTGACAAGGCCATCGCCAACGGTATGAAGGGCATGGCAGTCACTGACCATGGCGACATGTTCGGCATCAAGGAGTTCCACGACTACTGCATCGGCGTGAACAAGAAGCGCAAGAAGGAGGGCCTGCCCCCCTTCAAGCCCATCTTCGGCTGCGAGATGTATGTGTCACGCTATGGCTCGAAGCTGCTCAAGGACGACAAGCGCCACCAGAGCGGCTACCACCTCATTGTGCTGGCCAAGAACGAAGTGGGCTACAAGAACCTCATCAAACTGGTCAGCCGTTCCTGGACTGACGGTTTCTACATGCGCCCCCGTACTGACCACGAGGACCTGGAGCATTACCACGAGGGACTCATTGTGTGCTCGGCCTGCATTGCCGGCGAAGTGCCCCGCAAGATTCTGAACGGCGACATCGAGGGAGCGCGCCAGTCCATAGAGTGGCACAAGCGGGTGTTCGGCGACGACTACTACCTCGAGCTGCAGCGCCACGAGGTAAAGAACCCGAACATACGCGCCAACCGCGAGACCTTCCCCCTGCAGCAGCAGGTCAACAAGGTGCTCATTGAACTGGCCCGCGAATACGGCATCAAGCTCATCTGCACCAACGACGTTCACTTCGTCGATGAAGAGAACGCCGAGGCCCACGACCACCTGCTCTGCCTGGCCACGTCAAAGGACCTTGACGACCCCACCCGCATGCTCTACTCCAAGCAGGAGTGGTTCAAGACACGTGAGGAGATGAACGAGATTTTCAGCGACGTGCCCGAGGCCCTGTCCAACACCATCGAGATACTCGACAAGGTAGAGACCTACAGCCTGGATCACGACCCCATTATGCCTTTCTTCCCCATACCAGAGAGCTTCGGAACCGAAGAGCTGTGGCGAGGCAAGTTCACCGAGCAGCAGCTCTACGACGAATTCACCAGCGACGAGAACGGCCAGAACCAGCTGCCCCCCGAGGAGGGCGAGAAGAAAATCAAGAAGCTGGGCGGCTACGACAAGCTGTACCGCATCAAGTTCGAGGCCGACTACCTGGCAGAACTGGCCTACGCCGGAGCACGACGGCTCTATGGCGACCCCATTCCCAAGGACGTGGAAGACCGCATACGCTTCGAGCTGCACATCATGAAGACCATGGGTTTCCCCGGCTACTTCCTCATTGTGCAGGACTTCATCAACTCAGCCCGCGACGAGCTGGGCGTCATGGTGGGACCTGGGCGTGGCTCCGCAGCAGGCAGCGTGGTGGCCTACTGCCTCGGCATCACCAAGATAGACCCGCTGAAGTACGACCTGCTGTTTGAGCGTTTCCTCAACCCCGACCGTATCTCATTGCCCGATATCGACACCGACTTCGACGACGACGGCCGCGGCCGCGTGCTGAAATGGGTAGAGGACAAGTACGGCCACGAGAACTGTGCCCACATCATTACCTATGCCACCATGGCCACCAAGAACAGCATCAAGGACGTGGCCCGCGTCGAGAAGGTGCCCATTGCCGTTTCCAACAAGCTGTGCAAAGCCATTCCCGACCGTCTGCCCGATGTGAACGGCAAGACACCGAAGATGAACCTCACCAATGCCATCAGTGCCGTGCGCGAGCTGCAGGAGGCAGAAGCCTCCAGCGACCCCGCCCTGCGCAACACCATCAAGTACGCCAAGATGCTCGAAGGCACCGTGCGCGGAACGGGCATCCACGCCTGTGGCTTCATCATCTGCCGCGACCCCATCAGCGACCATGTGCCCGTATCGACGGCCGACGACCCCGACTTCAAGGACACCAAGACCAACTGTACGCAGTACGACGGCCACGTCATTGAATCGACAGGACTCATCAAGATGGACTTCCTCGGACTGAAGACCCTCTCCGAGCTGAAGGAGGCCTGCGCCAACATCAAGCGCACACGTGGCATCGACGTTGACCTCGACCATATACCCATTGACGACCCGAAGACCTACGAGCTCTACCAGCAGGGCCGCACCATCGGCACCTTCCAGTTCGAGTCGGCAGGCATGCAGAAATACCTGCGCGAACTGAAACCCACCGTCTTCGAGGACCTCATAGCCATGAACGCCCTCTACCGCCCGGGCCCCATGGGCTACATTCCGCAGTTCATACGCCGTAAGCACGGCGACGAGCCCATTACCTACGACATTCCCGTCATGGAGAAGTACCTCAAGGACACCTACGGCATCACCGTCTATCAGGAGCAGGTCATGCTGCTCAGCCGTCTGCTGGCCGACTTCACCCGCGGCGAGAGTGACGCCCTGCGTAAGGCCATGGGTAAGAAGAAGAAGGACATCGTCGATGCCATGAAGCCCAAGTTCATTGAGGGCGGCAAGAAGAACGGGCACGACCCGAAGGTGCTCGAGAAGATATGGGCCGACTGGGAGGCCTTCGCCTCCTACGCCTTCAACAAGTCGCATGCCGCCTGCTACTCGTGGGTGGCCTACCAGACGGCCTACCTCAAGGCCAACTACCCCGCAGAGTTCATGGCAGCCATCATGAGCCGCCGCCGCGACCAGATTACCGAAATCACCAAGCTCATGGACGAGTGCAAGTCCATGAAAATTGCCACGCTGGGACCTGACGTCAACGAGTCGTACGAGAAGTTCGGTGTCAACCACCACGGCGAGATACGCTTCGGACTGGCAGCCATCAAGGGCATGGGCGACAGCGTGGCACAGGCCATCATCGAAGAACGCGAAAAGAACGGCCCCTACAAGAACATCTTCGACTTCGTGCAACGTGTCAGTCTGTCAGCCGTCAACCGCAAGGCCTTCGAGAGCCTGGCTCTGAGCGGAGCCTTCGACAGCTTCGGCATACAGCGTGAGGACTTCTTTGCCAAGAACGGAAAGGGCGAGGCCTTCCTCGACACCCTCATACGCTACGGCTATAACTACCAGATGGAGCAGCAGGAGATGCGTAACTCACTCTTCGGAGGCGAGAATGCCGTCGAGATAGCCACACCGCCCATTCCCAAGGGCGAGCAGTGGAGCTCCATAGAGCGACTCAACAAGGAGCGCGACCTCGTGGGCATCTACCTCTCAGCCCATCCGCTCGACGACTACCGCATTGTTCTTGAACACCTGTGCAACGCCCAGTGCGCCGAACTGTCTGACGTACAGCAAATCACCGACCGCGAGGAAATCATACTGGGCGGCATCGTCACCGCCGTACAGTCGAAGTTCACCAAGACAGGCAAGCCCTGCGGCTTCGTCACACTCGAAGACTTCAAAGGCTCCGGCGAGCTGGCACTCTACGGCGAGGAGTGGCCCCGCTGGAACGGCTGGTTCACCGAGGGTGCCACGCTCTGCATCAGCGCCAAGCTGGTGAGCCGCTGGCAGAACAGCAACCAGAAGGACCTGCGCATCACCAAGATAGAATACCTGCAGACCGTCAAGGAGCATGCCATTGACCACCTCACCATCTCGCTCAACACCGAGCTGCTCAACGACCAGACCGTCAACGAGCTGAACGGCATCATCGACGAATACCCGGGCAAGACGAAACTCTATTTCCAGCTCTACGACACCAGGGGCAAGCACAACCTGCTGCTCAAGAGCCGACGGAGCACCATCGACGTCACCCTGCCCCTGCTGCAGTATATAGAACAGGCGGAAGGAATGGACTACCACATCAATTAAAAAAGCCTCCCCCAGCCCCCTCCCAAGGAGGGGGTGCGATTGTGGCACGGTGTTTGCTGTTAACTTAGAAACTATAGTGAACAAATAGAATAATTGTAGAATCGTAAAATTAAAACGTATGGAAGTACAAATCACAAGTGAGAACTTTGAGAGCCTGAAGAACGGCCAGCAGCCGCTCGTAGTAGATTTCTGGGCAACATGGTGCGGTCCCTGCCGCATGGTAGCCCCCATCATTGCCGAACTGGCAAAGGAGTACGACGGACAGATTACCGTAGGCAAGTGTGACGTAGAGGAGAATGACGATTTGGCAGCCGAATTTGGCATCCGCAACATTCCCACCATCATTTTCATGAAGGACGGACAGGTTGTTGACAAAGTGGTGGGTGCCGTCTCGAAAGCCACCCTCGACGAGAAATTCAAAGCTCTGCTGTAACGCGTTCCCCGCTACGGCGCTTTACATTTAGCAACGAACTACAGGACTTAAAGGACTCTTTCACAAGCACTCGATGCATGAAAGTCTTTTAAGTCCTGTAGTTCGTTGCAAAATCAGGATGAAGCAAAGTAACGCAATAGCAATGCGCGAGGTTTGGTGTACGGTTTTGCAAAACTCGACACGAAGTCAAGCAGAATGCACCACGAAGTCATGCGGAATGCACTGGCGTTGCTTACTCCCAGATAGTCTTTATGCCGTTCTCTCCGACAGTTTGGACCGGGGAAACTCGTGTTCGACATAGAGTCGGACGATCGTTTGACTGGAGTCAAACGGTCAGAAGACGGGAGTCGGACAGTGAATTTTAGTTTTTTCGGCGAAGCCAGAGGTTTCACTCATTTTGATGAGCTGGAGTATCAACAACCATAGTAATGAATCCCGTAATCCTCATATCCCATGGACGAAGTCTCTCCCCTAATTCTTGTTTTATATATTTCATATACAAATCATCGCTTAGCGGATGATTGACCCCATCAACCTCACATTTTGTAGCTTGAAAATTGTAACGTCCTTCATCAACATGAAAGTCCCATCTGATGGTGTGCTCCTGTTCATTGCCGAATATCTTTGCACTTTTCAACTTGATGATATATGCATCATCATAGCTCTCCTGGAATCTCTCATCCCCAAAGAAATCCGTCCAGCTGACAAGCATCAGCATCTCCTCTTGTTCTGAAAGGGCTATATTTGCCGCTGAACTGCCTGGTTCAGACAAGAGATACTCCCACCAAACATCGCTTGGCTTCAAGATTACATCATCGCGCTCCTTACTGATGACGACATTCATTTCCCCATTGTCTTCAATAGGGTAATTGTAATAATACTTTTTTACTACTGTCTGTGGCGTAATTCCAAGCTCATCAAGACGGTTAGTGCCGTCTGGCCCTATAACGCGGATGTAGAGTTCTGCTGGTCGGACACGAGGTGGTGAGTTTAAAAGGTCGTCTGGCTCATCGCTACAACCTGGGAATAACATAGAAATTGAAAACAGAAAAATGTAAACTAATCCTTTCTTCATGTTCTGGAATTCTTTATTGATTTTGTCAATTTATTTAGCAAATATAGATATAGGCTTTTCACGCTGCAAATTTACGGTTTATTTCTAAAACCTGCAAGGATTTTTGCGACCAATATTTCACCAAATTAACCTTAACGTTAGGATTGGTATAACCAAAGCTTACTCCGAGTGGAGTTTGGCACCTAAACAAGCCCCGTCCAAAGTGGGAGTTTGGCCCGTTCAAAGTGGGAGTTTGGCCCGTCCAAGGTGGGAGTTTGGACGGTTCTCTCCGGTAAAGCACGCCCG
>ONRS01000037.1 GCA_900320255.1 uncultured Prevotellaceae bacterium | reverse complement strand
TTCAACATGCACACCCACGGCTATACGGGCTCGAACTTCAGGATTGAATGCACCAATGCCATGCTCTCGCTCAGCATCAGCAAGGACCTGTTCAAGCGGCGCCTCAACATCAAGCTGACGGGTAACGACCTCTTCAACCAGGGCATCGGCCGGGGTACGTTCTACTTCAACCGTATGCAGTTGACGAAGACCGAGGACGATGACTCCCGCTACGTGTCACTCTCCCTGCGCTACCGCTTCAACGTCACCCCGTCGAAGTATCGCGGCACGGGTGCCGGTAATGCCGAGAAGAACCGACTCTGAAACAAATGGCGTTTCTGTGTCAACATGAGTTTACTTGCTTCATCATTACAACCAAAGGAAACACTCATATTGGCACGAAACGCCCTTTCCTTGCATCATCTTTATAATAAAAAATTTTGTTTTCTCCTCACTTTTTCGTACCTTTGCACTGTTAACCACAGGCATTAACCATTATATAAAGTCAGCAAAAAACTAAGTACAGCACGGCCGTGCTTGATATTCAGCACGGGCGTGCTTGATATTCAGCACGGGCGTGCTTAATATTCAGCACGGGCGTGCTTTACCGGAGAGAACCGTCCAAGCTCCCACTTTGGACGGGCTAAACTCACACTTTGGACGGGCCAAACTCCCACTTTGGACGGGGCTTGGCTTAACCAAGCGCCGAGCAGGAGAAGTCTTACATTATGTTTATTTGGTGCAAAGATGCCAAATTAGCGTTAATATCCTCAACCGTAGTTTTTCCGTTTCGCTTGTTTTCTGTATTTTTGCCGCCAAATATCAGTAACAAGTGCAAGTTGACTATGAGACATTTCCTTACATTGTTGTTCTGGCTTGGCGCTGTCATGGGCATGGCGCAAACGGCAGACTCTACCTCAGCAGCAGTAAAAATGAAGTGGAGCGCAGGCGGGGTGTTCATGTTCATGGGTTCAAGTATCGACCACCACTATTATGACCGGGACAATGGGCTGTATATCCCTCAGACTCCCATTGTGTGGTTTGGCCCCTCACGCATGGCAGGCGGCATTATGCAAGGCAGCCAGACGCCGTTCCACCTGAGTGGTGGTTTTCCGAGTCAAATGGACTGCGGATTCACGCTGTTGCAATTTTCAAGGAACCTCTACAAGGGCATAGCCGGTTTTTCAGTAGGGCTTCAGCTTGAAGGACAATTTTTGCACCTTTTCAGATGACTACGTTGCAAAGGGGGCTGACGACCGTGTAGAATTCGTCTCCACGAAATCTGCTGTAAAGAACAATAGGCTTAGTAGCTGCTTTGCACGCGTCCCCCTGCTGGTGGGAGTCCAGACGCCGAGACGCTGGCTGTCACTGCAAACGGGGCTCGGTCTTTATGCAGGTGGCAGCAAATACTATGTCGAAGTGGAGGGCAGTGATGAAAAGCACCATTTACACACCTCGCATGTTGGTGTGCAATGGCTGCTGGCGGCAGGTATAGGCCCCGTTCTTGTCACCTACACTCACCATCTTACTCCGCTTTTCACACTCACCGACGGCACGAAGGCCTATCCGTCGTCATTCACGGTCGGCATTGACGTGTTTTATTTTATTAGCCGTTTTACAGGTCACAGGGAATAACTCCGTTAACTTCAGAAATTTGAGCACCTCCTCAGTTCCGAAAGTTTTTATACAAACACAGTTTAACCATAAATGAATCAAAGAATGATAATGCCTTCATTTGTGAGTACATATAGTATTTACTTAATAAGAAAAACAGAGGAATGAAAGGGAAATTGGGATGCGGTTCTCAATAATCCACTTCGTAATTGCTTTTTTTGATGGTTATTTGGGACTTTCCCATCAAAAAGAATACAAAAGTAACGAAAAACACCCGCCTTTTCGCACTTTTAACGCGCAAACGCCCCGTTTTTCGCAAAAAAATTGTATCTTTGCAACCGTTATAACACTTAAATACGTTATTTACCTATGGTATCAGTTGCATTCAAGAACCGCACACGCGACGAAGTCATCGCCGCCTTCCGCGAGTCCATCCGCAAGAAGAACGAATGTATAAAGGAATCAGACGAAGAGTTTAAGAGAATCCGCGAAGAGCGCAGACAATTGGCTCTATGAATCCGCTCGTCGCAGCCAATCCCGACATTCTGCACTATATCTGCGAGACGGGCGACGGCCGCCAGTCGTTCCGCAGCCGCCTGTTCGTCCGATGGTTCATCAACTATGCAGGCCGCGATGCCTACGTCATGCAGACGGCTGAGGTGCAGGAGGGCAAGAACCGTAACTTCGCTGCCCTCATCGTGCAGAAGTCCAACCCTCGCCTGAAGGAAATCCTTGCTGAGTTCGACGAGACTATCAGCATACTGACCGATAAGCCCGAATAAACTGCTGAACACCCCAGCAGAGTAATCCCCATGCCACACCTCGGAAGGTTAAATAATCACAACACGGCAAAAAAGCAAACCAAGAGAAGTCGGCTAGATCACAAGGGGACCCCGTGTGAGGTTTGGCTCACAGGCAACTACTGGCTGCCCACCAACATCCTCACCGCCTGCCGAAACGAGATAATGGCCAACGAGAAGCAATGGCTCAGCTGTGTGCAGAGCAAGGAGTTCCTGCACTTCTTCGATGGTCCTGACTGCGCCACCTGGGAGGAGTCATGGAATGCAGAACAAGGTTTCGGACTTACCAAACTGAAGAAGCATCCAGCAGGATTTCCTGCTGACTATGAACACATTCGCTATCTGAGATTAAAGGATTACTGCTGCTGGCATCATGTCAGCGATGACTTCTTTTCCCAACCTGACTGGCTCGACCGCATGGAAGAAATCTTCCTTGCTGCCAAGCCCATGATGGACTTCATGAATTCCGTCATCGATGACTATGAATAGCCGCGTTACATGAACAGGTCGTCGGGACTGTTATTACCATTGACACAGGCACCCCTTTTCTTCCCTTGATAATACCATGTCCCATTATAAGGAAGCATATCACGGAACGTTCCTTTAAAGAAAAAGGTTTCATTCCCTTTTTCTATCCACTTTCCTTTGTAGAACTCGTTGTTTCTCATCTCTCCCTCGAAGTTATAAGCTTCTTTAACAGAATAATAGATCGCATTCTTACCCTCCATCACGCCATGGTCGAACGGGCCGTCGTAAAGATCTGTTCCTGAGGTATTCGGAATGCGCATCTTTCCCTTGCCGTGAGGTCTTCCTTCACTGTCCATAGGTCCTGAATAGGTTACATCTTTGCCATTCCATACCAACTCTTTCCACTCCGATTCTGGCTCGGTGTTCTCCTTGTCAGGCGAACTGAGTCGTAACCCCCAATAGCCACACACCACAACAACAATAATGACCGTCACGAATGCCACGGCACCGCAACCAATGCCAGCTATCAGTCCCCACGGAGTCTTCGATTTTCCGCTATTTGTATTCATACGCGTAATACTTATAGTTTTGTTGGCAAAGTTACGCATTTCTTTTGAAACGACAAAGGAAATGGTAGTTTTTAAACATGAATGACCACGAATGAGCCGTGAATAAATCAAAAATATATTATTCGTGAACAATTCGCGAACCATTCGTGGACATTCGTGTTTAATCATTCAATTACTCACAATCTTGCCTGTCTTGTCGATGGAATGTTTAACCCCATCACTATCCCAAACATTAGCTCGACCCAAAAAGAAATCATGTGCCATATTCCACTTTAATGGAATAACAATCTTGCCTGTTTTATCTATATAACCATATTTTCCGTTTTCCCTGACAGCAGCCAAACCGTCATAAAAATTACCAGTATTATCCCATTTGCAGGGAATGATAAGTTTTCCCGTCTTGTCTATAAAACCTCTTTTGTTACTATCATCTTCTACCCAAGTCATGCCATCTTCGAAGTACCAGACTTTTTTCCATTTACATGGAACTATCTGTTTTCCAGTCTTATCAACA
Source organism: uncultured Prevotellaceae bacterium (assembly GCA_900320255.1). Lineage (GTDB taxonomy): Bacteria > Bacteroidota > Bacteroidia > Bacteroidales > Bacteroidaceae > Prevotella. Next base: position 4,183 of record ONRS01000037.1, on the reverse strand, counting down.
AAGCCCCATTTATCATTATTGTCCTGCACAGATGCCAACCCCTCATGGAACATCTCTGTTTTTTTCCAAATACAGGGAATGACCACCTTACCTTTCTCGTCGATAAAGCCATACTTTCCGTTTTTATCCTTGAAAGTGGCCAACCCTTCATTATAGCCTCCTCTGTTTGCTTCAATATATGCAGACTCTTCGGCTTCACGTTTCTTTCTTGCAGCTTCTTGCTCTCGTTTTCTCTTTGCCTCAGCCTCTCTGGCCTTACGTTCCTGCCGAGCCTTACGTTCCGCAGGCGTTTCAATATGCCCCTGTGCACAAATGTACGTTGTGGGCACTATCGACAGCACAAAGGCTGCTAATAGGAATTTCAGGATAATTTTCATAGTTATATTCATTTATTCAATAATCTTTCCTGTCTTGTCGATTTTATGGCGATTGCCGTTTGCGTCCTCAACCACAGCCAGCCCTTCGATGAAAGGTAATACATCTTTCCACGTGCAGGGAATGACAACCTTGCCGGTATTGTCAATATAGCCCCACTTGCCGTTAGAGTCCTGGACCGCAGCCATACCCTCAAAGAATGACAACGCCCAATTCCACTGGCAGGGAATAACCAACTTGCCAGTATTGTCAACATAGCCATACTTTTCGTTGGCGTCCTGGACTCTGGCTAATCCCTCACTGAAATGAGATATATCCTCCCACTGGCAGGGAACGACCTCCTCGCCCTCCTTGTCGATATAGCCTAACTTTTCGTTGGTATCTCGGACAAGAGCTAATCCCTCGCTAAAAAAACCTGCATAACTCCACTGGCAGGGAATGACCACCTCGCCCTCCTTATCAATATAGCCCCACTTTTCGTTGGCATCCTGGACTAGAGCTAATTCCTCGCTGAAATGCAATGCTTCTTTCCACTGGCAAGGAATGACCTCCTTGCCTTTCACGTCGATAAAGCCATACTTGCCGTTTGAGTTCACGACAACAGCCAAATCTTCGCTGTATTCAGATACTAATTTCCACTTACAGGGAACGACCACCTTGCCATTCTTGTCAATTATATGTATACAGTTTTCTTCCCGAACTATTGCCTGACCCTCGCTGAAAGAATGTGCATCTTTCCACTGGCAGGGAATGACAAGTTTGCCAGTATGGTCGATATAGCCATACTTACCGTTGGAGTCCTGGACTATAGCTAATCCCTCGCTGAAATCCAGTGCAATTCTCCACTGGCAGGGAATGACCACCTTGCCTGTCTTGTCAATATAGCCACACATTTCGGTGGAGTCCTGGACTGGAGCTAATCCCTCGCAGAAAAAACCTGCAAGTTTCCACTGGCAGGGGATAATAACCTTGCCCATCTTGTCAATAAAGCCATATTTGTAATTGGCATCCTTGACCAAAGCTAATTCCTCGCTGAAATCATATGCCTCCTCCCACTGGCAGGGAATGACAACTTTGCCAGTATTGTCGATATAGCCAAACATGTTGTCATCGTCCTGAACCAAAGCAAGACCATCGCAGTAATCACCTTGATAATTCCACTGCGCACAAACGTATGTTGTGGGCACTAACGACAGCACAAAGGCAACAAATAGGATTCTGATGTTTTTTTTCATACGCGTAAAACTATAGTTCTGTTGGCAAAGTTACAGTTTTATTCTGAATTCTCCAAACTTTATGGGGTAATTATTATACTCATCTTTCGAAAGTTGAGCTATACAATTATACCATAACTTATTTATACGAGCGCGTAAAATAGGTGAAGTAAAAAATCTATGCACATTAAACATGTATTATAAAGATGCCGTTTCTCGAATAGATTGCTGCCGACTTTCGATGTGAAATATGGCCACTTTCAATGCGAAATATGGCCGCTTCCTATGCGAGAAACGGCCACTTCCTACTCTGCAGGCGCCGGAGGATTCTCTCCAACACTTTCGGTAGCATGAGAACTTGTAATCCTTACACTGGCAGGGTTAGAACTTTCAATCATCTATCGGTGCGCATTTACAGGGATCACACTTGCACTCCTTGCACTTACACGCTGAAGGACAAGCACTAACACTTTCGATTTCATTACCATTCTTGTCGTACCAGATGCCGCTCTGGGGTTTGTTGTCGGAACTGAAGTGACCCTCAAAGCGGCTGCCGTCAGTGGCCTCAAAGGTACCATCCTCGAAATGGTCATCCTTGAAAGTTCCTGTATAAACGCTGCCGTCCTTGAAGGTGAACGTGCCCGTGCTGTCACGCAGGCCGTTCTTAAAGTTGCCTTCGTAGCGGCTACCGTTTTCGAACGCCACTTTACCCCAGCCGTCAGGCTTGCCGTCAGCATTCACGTAACCGGTGTATTGCCCCTTGTCTCCTAAGCTCGACGTGTAAGAGATAGTCACTTCCTTCGGTTCCTCCTTCTGAGGCACGACCTCCTCAACAGACGACTTGCCACTCAACAGAAAGTAACCGCCTACCCCACCGAAAGCAATGATGGCCATAACCACACCGACGATGATGCCCCAGGGGAGAGACTTTGAAGGTGGAGGGTTGAAGGTGGAGGGTTGAGGGTTGGCCTTCGGAGTGGGTTTGGGCTCTGGTTTAGGAGTCGGCTTAGGTTCTGGCTTCGGCTCAGGCTTCGGAGTTGGCGGTACTGGAGGAATCACGGGCGGAGGAGTAACGACGGTCTCCTCTTCGATTTTGGGTTTCGGTTCATCGATAACCGTTTCTTCCTCTTGCTCCACATGAGGCTTATCGAGGAACTGACGTATCTCGGCAGCCGACTGCGGACGCTGTGTGTAGGCAGGCTTCATCATCCACGTGATAAGATTCTTCATACGTTGGCTGATAGCGACTGGCGGGAACAGTAGCTGTCCACCCATGGCAATCATCTCGCTCGACGTGGGCGGCGTCTCGTTAGTCAGTAGCTTATAGAGTGAAGCTCCCAGGGCATAGAGGTCAGTCCATGGGCCGAAGAGTTTGATGTTCTGGTCGGTCTGCTCCAGCGGAGCATAACCGGGCGTGTAAGCCAATGCCGACGACGTTGACAGACTGAGACCATCGCTGGTATGTAGCTGCTTGGAAGCACCAAAATCAATGAGGTACAGGTGTTCCTGCTTATCCACCATCATGTTGGCAGGCTTGATGTCAAGGTGCCATATCTTCTGACGGTGGACGGACTCCAAGGCGTCAAGAGCCTGACGCAACAGGGGCATCACCTCTACTTCAGTCAGAGGACGTCCCAACCGCTTGATTCGTTCGTTCAGCGACTCGCCGTCAATAAAATCCATGACGTAATACACGGTGCCGTTCTCCTCGAACAGGTCGTGAACCTTGACGATGTGGTCGTTCTTCAGTTTCCACAGGCGCTGGGCTTCCTTACGGAACTTCTCACGCTGGGCATTGAAAGGCTGAAGGTTCTCGGGCACGCTGACGGTAACGGTATTGCCGTCACGCAAATTGACGCCCTTCATGAAAAATTCCTTCATGGCCCATCGTTCGTCAAAGTTCAGGTTCATCACCACGTACGTGTTGCCAAAGCCGCCAGAACTGAGCGCCCGCTCCACACGGTAGGCTCCTCCACGCAGCAGCGTTCCTGGCTGAAGTGTTGATTGTTCCATATGATGCTTTCTTTTTCTACTTAAAAACCTTAAGCTAAAACTTGAGCTTGTTCACGCTCGATAAAGCATGAGCATGCTCTGCTTTATTCTCACTTAATCACAACCTTGAAGTGCAAAGTTACGCATTTCTTTTCAAACAACCAAGGAAATGGCAGATTATTTTACGGGAAGACAGATAAAGATGGACGTGGAAAGAGGGAGTTCCCCCGGGGGATTCCGCCTTCAACTTCCGTGGGTTGCGGAAGCAGCGCAAACTTCCATCCATATTTTTTCTTCGTGTCGTTTCCAGACCCTTGACCACATCGATTCCTGGAGAGCCCTACTATTGGATTTCATAATTGTCACGGATCCACTTTCCCACTATCGTCAGGAAGGCAACGGCACCGCTGACGTGCTCTGAGAAGCCCAGACTGAAGAAGTCAGCCGTCAGCGTCAATATTAAAGCTCAACTGGACGGGGTAGATGTCGCTAACCACAGCATCATAATTGATGTTCACCGATTCGAAGTCGGCTTCCAGTGCTGGCAGCACCTGACCGTTGTAAGTGGTGATGGTCAGCGTACCGTCATCGTTGAAGTCGAT
>ONRS01000164.1 GCA_900320255.1 uncultured Prevotellaceae bacterium | reverse complement strand
GAACTGGAACTTGCTGAAGGTGACGGTAGTGCCGTCGAGGGTACCCTTGATCCAGGCGTCGGGGAAGTTGGACGTCAGTCCGCTGATGTACACCTCGTTCCCTACGAAGGCCACCTTCACGTCGGTAGGAACGGCTGCTGAGCCAGTGCCTTCGGCATACCAGTTCTGAACCTCGGCGCCGTCGGGCAGCACGATGGGGTCGGTAGAAGCCGGCTCATACTCGGTATTCAGTGTCCACACACTATTATAGTCGCCGTAGCCAGACCATGAGTTGTCATCGTCCCAGAAGATGCCAATGATTTTCTGGTCGCTGGAGCCGTCAAGCGTGATGGTGCCGGCCTCGTCGTCAACGGTGAAGGTGATGTCGCCCTCGCCCTTTATATAGGTGTTGCCGGTGCCAGTGCTCTGGACGTTACCCCAGTATAAGCCCAACGTAGCAGAATATTGGGTGTTCCACGCCAGCGGCTGGCCAGCAGCCACGGTGATGGTATTGCCATCCTTGGTGCCTTCCACCCAGGTACCCTGGCTATAGTGCGACACGGGGTTCTTGATATACACCTTGCCGCCTTCGGCCTCAAGAATCGTCACGATGCCGCTCTGGTCTTCATCATAGACACTACCACTGGAGTAATAGAAGGCCGTACCGGTACGGGTGTAGTACTTGGTGACACCCTCGTCCGGAGCAGTGATGATGCCGTGGTCATCGACGGTTTCTGCACGGAGGATTTTCTTCGGCTGACCGTCGAAGCGTGCAAAGCGCTCCACCTCGCGACCCTTGAACTTGAACAGCGGCTGGGACACGTTGTCGGTGTTCACCAGTCCACTCTTCGACACATACTTCGGAGCCTGATTAGCTTTCCAGTTCCACTTGGCAAATGGCTTGCCAACGGTCTGGTCGGCAGCCTTCAGGGCCTGCTCAGCCTCAAGACTGGTGGCAGCCGGCTGGGCTACGGTGGCCTGTCCGCGGAACGCGATGCCCTGAACAGCGGCCTCCTCGGCCTTCAGTTTGGCAGCCTTAGCCCTCTGTAGGGCCCGGTTGTCAATGCGTTCGGTACGGAACTTCTTTGTCTGGCCCTTGGTCGCCTTCCGGGCAACCTGAGCCTGAGCGGGTAGTGATAGCAGCACCGCTGCTGTCAGAACCAAAAGAAATGTAATCCTTTTCCTCATAACTTTAATAATTTTGATGAAACAATATGTTAACTATTAGTGATTTCTGCCTCGCCCGATTTTTTAACGGCCTCAGCTTGGTTTTTGTATTATAAGGTGCAAAATTATAAAAAATTTTTAAACCAAGCAAGAAAATCGTAACTTTTTTCAATAAAAAAGTGAAAAAATATCAGAAATCAAACGGCCGGAGCACGTTAAGAAAGTTCTCTAAACTCCTCGCGCGCGTACATTATTTATATTTATAGAAGTTAGCGAAGTTATTTGCAAGCAAAGCGGGCAGAGTTCGTGCGATGGAAGTTAACCACGTTTTTACAAGGAGAAAAGCCAGTTTCCGCCATCATCAGCGAGCTTTTCTGCCTACTTCGCGCATGAATTGTATAACGTTTTCCCGAGATTGTTATTAATTTTTCCCGAGATTGTAGTTGTGTTTTCCCGAGATTGTAGGTGAGAATCTCGGGAAAAAGTGATAAGAATCTCGGGAAAAACATATAACAATCTCGGGAAAACAATAGACAATCTCTCATCAAACTCAACCAAATTCCTCGCTAAAGAGCAAGAAAAGTCCAAACGAACAACATGGAAAATGACGCAGAAATATACTCAAGGTACCGCTGTCAAAGATAGGCTGCACCTCGGAAATAAAAATAAAAACTTCGTCTTTTATTTTGTATTTCTCTCGGTTTGCACTATCTTTGCAGGCGAGATTATTGATAAACGAAGGCAATTATTAAGATAATGAAACTGATTTCATGGAACGTAAACGGACTGAGGGCTTGCGAGGGCAAGGGCTTCAGTGAAGCATTCAAGCAGTTGGATGCTGACTTCTTCTGCCTGCAGGAGACGAAGATGCAGGCAGGACAGTTGGACTTGCAGTTCGACGGCTACACGTCGTACTGGAACTACGCCGAGAAGAAAGGGTACTCCGGCACCGCCATTTTCACCCGCCACAAGCCACTGAGCGTCAGCTACGGCATCGGCACCGAAGTGCACGACCACGAGGGACGCGTCATTACATTAGAGATGCAGGACTTCTACTTAGTCACCGTCTATACGCCCAACTCGCAGGACGAGCTGCGCCGACTCAGCTACCGCATGGAGTGGGAAGACGCTTTCCGCCAGTATCTTTTGGCATTGGACCAGCGGAAGCCCGTCATTGTTTGCGGCGACATGAACGTAGCCCACGAAGAGATAGACCTGAAGAACCCCAAGACCAACCGCCGCAATGCCGGCTTTACCGACGAAGAGCGTCAGAAGTTCACCGAGCTGCTGCAGAGCGGTTTCATTGACACGTTCCGCACGCTCTACCCCGAGCAGGTCACCTACTCCTGGTGGTCGTACCGTTTCCAGGCTCGTCAGAAGAACGCAGGCTGGCGCATCGACTATTTCCTCACGTCAGCCCGACTGCGTGACCGCATCGCTGACGCGAAGATTCACACCGACATCATGGGCAGTGACCACTGTCCGGTGGAACTTGTTCTTTCTAAATGAGAAATGAGGAATGAGAAATGAGAAATGAGCTGCGCCAACGGCATTCCTTCATTTCTCATTCCTCATTTCTCATTTATTAATTCACCCCCAAGTATCACTTGCCGAATGATGGGTTGAGTGTAAGCGTAGGGTATGTAGTCAATAGAGGGAATGGGGTCAGTGATGAAGAAATTGGCCACCTTTCCCACAGCAATACTACCGTAGTCACGACTCAGGCCCATAGCGTAGGCACTGTTCAGCGTGGTGGCATTCAGAGCCTCAGCAGGCAGCAGGCGCATCTTGATGCAGGCTAAGGACACAGCAAACTTCATGTCGCCCGACGGCGTAGAGCCAGGGTTATAATCGCTGGCTATGGCCACACCGAGTCCATTATCTATCATCTTACGGGCAGGCGCAAACGGCATGTTCAGGAAGAAGGAGGTGCCAGGCAGACAGGTGGGCATCACGTCAGAGTCGCGAAGCAACTGAATGTCGTCGTCGGTCATGCTCTCCAAGTGATCGACTGACAGGGCACCGCACTTAACAGCCACCTCCACCCCACCCGACGGGGCCAGCTCCTGACCGTGAATCTTGCCACGCAGGCCGTACTTCAGTCCGGCTTCTAAGATGCGCGTGGTGTCTTCAGGAGTAAAGAAGCCACGGTCGCAGAACACATCCACATAGTCAGCCAGTCCCTCAGCAGCCACGGCGGGCAGCATCTCGTTGATGACGATATCAACGTATTGCCAGCCCCCTCCAACCTCCCCCGACTGGGGGAGGCTCTTGGAGCGCACAAAGCCTCCCCCAGTCGGGGGAGGTTGGAGGGGGCTGGGAGGTTGTAGGTTTTTGGGCACAGCATGCGCCCCCAAGAAGGTGCTGACCACGGGTATGGGAGCCGTTTCCTTGATGCGCCGAATGACACGGAGCATCTTCAGTTCGTCGGCAGTGTTCAGGCCGTAGCCGCTCTTTATCTCCACCGCGCCCGTTCCCTTGCGGATGATTTCGTCGATGCGGTGCATCGACGTACGGAACAGTTCTTCCTCGGACAGCTGGTGCAGAAGGTCGGCAGAGTTCAGGATGCCACCGCCACGACGGGCTATCTCCTCGTAGGAGAGGCCACGTATCTTATCAACGAACTCTCCCTCACGACTGCCCGCATAGACCAAATGGGTGTGCGAGTCGCAGAACGACGGCAGCACGGCTCCGCCCTGCGCGTCAACGGTCCGAAAGCCCCCTCCTTGGGAGGGGGTTGGGGGAGGCTCTGTTCCAAAGGCAGCAAAGCGGCCATCCTCGACGAGGAGCCACGCATCGCGCAGGATGTCAAGCTGTTGCATCTCGGCTCCCTGCAGGCGTTCCTTGCCATGGCGGTCAACGGCCAAGAGGCCGATATTCTTAATCAATAGTCTCATGTTGCAGGAATTCTACGCTACGGGCAATATGCGGATACATCACTTCATCGTCCTCAATAAACGGAACCACCTTACGATAGTCGGCAAAGATGCGCTCAATGGCTGGCGACGACTTCAGCGGGCGGCGGAACTCCAGCGCCTGGGCTGCATTGAACAGCTCGATGGCCAGCACCCGCTCGGTGTTCTGGACGATGCGGTAGAGCTTGGTACCACCATTGGCTCCCATGCTGACGTGGTCCTCCTGCCCCTGTGAGGTGGGAATGCTGTCGGCCGACGACGGCATGCAGAGCGTTTTGTTCTGGCTGACAATGGAGGCCGCCGTGTATTGCGGAATCATGAAGCCGCTGTTCAGGCCAGGCTTGGCAACGAGGAAGCTGGGCAGTCCACGCGTGCCCGATACCAATTGATAGATACGGCGTTCAGAGATGCTGCTCAGCTCCGAGAGCGCCAAGGCCAGGAAGTCGATAGGCAGGGCGATGGGCTCTCCGTGGAAATTGCCGGCCGAGATAATCAGATCTTCTTCAGGACAGACGGTGGGGTTGTCGGTGGTAGCATTGATCTCTACATCAATGACCGACTTGACGTAGGACACCGTGTCCTTGACGGCTCCATGCACCTGGGGAATGCAGCGGAAGGAGTACGGGTCCTGCACGTTCGACTTGGGCTGACTGATCAGCTCACTGCCGCGCAGCAGCTCGTTCATGTGGCGGGCGGTAGCAATCTGACCGGCATGCGGGCGCACCATGTGGACGGCCAGCGTGAAGGGGTCCTGCCGACCGTCGTAAGCCTCCAACGACATGGCAGCAATGACGTCGGCCCACTCACTGAGGTATTTGGCCTTGATGCATGCCCATGAGGCGAAAGCCGCCATGTTCTGCGTTCCGTTGAGCAGAGCCAGACCCTCCTTAGAGCCTAAGCGAATGGGCTCCCAACCCATGCGTCGGTTCAGTTCGGCACCCGACATGAGCTCACCCTCATACTCCACCTCACCCAGTCCGACGAGCGGCAGGCAGAGGTGAGCCAGTGGCACGAGGTCGCCGCTGGCACCTACGGAGCCCTGCTGATAGACCACAGGGCAGACGCCACGGTTAAAAAAGTCGATGAGACGCTCCACGGTATCCAGCTTACAGCCTGAATAGCCATAAGAGAGCGACTGAATCTTGAGCAGAATCATGATGCGGACAATGTCGTTAGGCACACGCTCGCCACATCCGCAGGCATGCGACATCATGAGGTTAATCTGCAGCTGTGCCAACTGGTCGGGGTCTATGCTTATCTTGCAGAGCGAACCGAAGCCAGTGGTCACGCCATAGATGGGTTCTTTACTTTCGGCAACCTTACGGTCGAGGTATTCACGACAGCTGACGATGCGCTGACGGGTGTCCTCGCTCAGTTCCAGCTGATAGTTGTTCTTAATGATTTGTTCTATCTTGTCAAGGGTCAGATGACCCGCACTTATCTGGTGTATCATAGGGCTTATAGGATTTTATCGGGGCTATAGAGGCTATAGAGGCTATAGAGACTATTGGGCTAACAGGGAATCGTCAACCAGGTTAGGCAGGGTGACCACGAGGCCCGGCGTGCGCTCCATTTCGCGCTTGATGGCCATGATGGAGCCCTCGTTGCGGGCCCACGAACGACGGGCAATGCCGTTGTTGACATCCCACAGGAGCATTTCACGAATGTGGCGGTCGCTGTCATCAGAGCCGTCAATGACCATGCCGAAGCCGCCATTGATGACCTCGCCCCAGCCTACGCCGCCGCCATTGTGCAGGCTGACCCACGTAGCGCCACGGAAGGCATCGCCAATCACATTCTGAACAGCCATGTCGGCACAGAACTGTGAACCGTCGTAGATATTGGAAGTCTCACGGAAGGGAGAGTCGGTGCCACTCACGTCATGGTGGTCACGCCCCAGTACGACGGGGGCTTTCAGCTCACCACGGCGTATGGCCTCGTTGAAGGCCAAGGCTATCTTGGTGCGGCCCTCCGCGTCAGCATAGAGGATGCGGGCCTGCGAACCAACAACAAGGTGGTTACGGCCTGCCTCACGAATCCAGTGGAGGTTGTCGGCCAACTGACCACGAATCTCCTCCGGTGCATCGTTCATCATCTGCTCCAGCACCTCTGCGGCCAGGCGGTCGGTGGTCTCCAGGTCTTGTGGGTCGCACGACGTGCAAACCCAGCGGAAGGGACCGAAGCCATAGTCAAAGAACATGGGGCCCATGATGTCCTGCACGTAAGAGGGGTAGCGGAAAGAAGCCCCCCCTACAGCCCCCGAGGGGGCCACGTCAGCACCGGCGCGGCTGGCCTCTAAGAGGAAGGCGTTGCCATAGTCGAAGAAGTACATGCCACGGTCAGCCAGACGGTTGATGGCAGCCACCTGACGGCGCAGGGATGCCTGCACTTTCTCCTTGAACTGCTCCGGGTCTTCGGCCATCATCTGCTTACTCTCTTCCAGTGTCAGGCCTACGGGATAATAACCGCCTGCCCAAGGGTTATGGAGCGAAGTCTGGTCACTGCCTAAATCAACGTGGATGTCCTCATCGGCCAGGCGCTCCCAGAGGTCAACGACGTTGCCCACATAGGCGAGGGAATAAGGCTTATAAGCCTCATGGGGCTTATGGGGCTCATAAGCCTTATAGGCCTTAATCTCACTGATGACTTCGTCAAGGTCATAGCACAGCTTATCCACCCAACCCTGCTCATAGCGCTTCAGGGCTGCCTTGGGGTTAATCTCTGCCGTCACGCTGAGCACGCCGGCTATGTTACCAGCCTTAGGCTGGGCACCCGACATGCCACCCAAGCCGGCAGTGACGAAGAGCGGGGGACGCTTCCGGGTCCTGTCCGTTGCGGCACCACAAACCTTACGGGCAGCATTGAGCACGGTGATGGTGGTGCCGTGGACGATGCCCTGCGGGCCGATGTACATATAGGAGCCTGCCGTCATCTGACCGTACTGCGTAACGCCAAGCGCATTACCACGCTCCCAGTCATCAGGCTTGGAGTAGTTGGGAATGACCATGCCATTGGTCACCACGACACGCGGCGCATTCTTATGCGACGGGAAGAGGCCTAAGGGATGACCGCTGTACATGACGAGCGTCTGCTCGTCGGTCATCTCTGAGAGGTACTTCATGACCAGCCGGTATTGCGCCCAGTTCTGGAAGATGGCACCATTGCCGCCATAGATAATCAGTTCATGAGGGTGTTGTGCCACGCGCGGGTCGAGGTTGTTCTGAATCATGAGCATGATGGCCGCTGCCTGACGCGAGCGGTGAGGATAGTCGTCAATAGGACGGGCCTTCATTTCGTACTGCGGACGATAGCGATACATATAGATACGCCCGTACTTCTTCAGTTCATCCATGAACTCTGGTGCCAGTGCGGCATGCAGGTGCTGCGGAAAGTAACGCAGGGCATTACGCAGGGCGAGCCGTTTCTGTTCGGGGGTCAATATGTCCTTACGCTTGGGAGCGTGATTGATTTCGGTATCGTATGCGGGCATCTCGGGAAGCGTCTCGGGTATGCCGAGACGTATCTCCTGTTGGAATTGTTCTTTTGTCATAGGTGTTATAGGGCTTATAGGGCCTATAGTTTTGATTCAACAATAGTTAGTATTTCACGTTCTGCCTCGTTGGCCTTGGCAATGAGGGCATTGGCCTCTGCAATCAGTGCCTCGGCACACTGACGGTCTTTAAGCGAGCCGGCATTGATCTTCACGTTCAGACCAGCGCCTAAGACGGCAGCACGGGCGGCCAACGCTCCTACGCCAGCATCGCTGACGCTATTGGGGTTGCCCTCGGCGGCCATAGCCCGGCAGATGTCGAAGGCGGCATAGGAGGCTTTCATCGTCTGCAGAGGGACTTGTGCGGCATAGAGTGTTGCCTCCTGAATGGCCTGCGAGCGGGCAGCTTTTTCTTCATCACTGCCCTTGGGCAAACCAAAGGCTGCCATGATGCGGTTGAAGGCCTGCGTGTCTTCATCGACCAAATGAAGCAGTTCTGCCATGAGCGTCTGTCCCTTCTCTGCCCAGGCGGAGAACTCCGGACAGCGGTCGTCCCACCCGGCCTTGTGCGATGACATATTAGCCACCATGGTACCGAGGGCAGCGCCAAGGGCACCCATATAGGCGGAAATGGTACCGCCACCAGGGGCAGGGCTCTCACGAGAGGTCTCTTCGGCAAAGGCTTTGACGGTGAGTCCCCTAAGTCCCATAGGGCCTATAGGGCTAACATGGCCCATTTTATCTTCCAGCAGGAACTCAATAACTTTTTCGCGCGGGTTGAAAGGCCGCAGATCGCTCAAGCCCAAAGACTTGATGGCCATCTGGATGATGTCCTCCTCTGGAATACCGACAGAGCGGTTCTGCTTCTGCAGGTAATACTTGCCCGCCTCAATGAGCACACGCTTGGGGATGAGTCCCACTATCTCTGTACCCGTGACGCGAATACCACGGTTCTGTGCGCAGCGGCAAACCTCGTCGAAGGCCTTATGCAGCGGTGTAACATTAATATCGGTGATGTTCATGGACACCTGGGCAATACCGTATTCATCAATATACCAGCCAATGGCCTTCGTACCCTTCAGCGTGCCTGGCTGCATGATGACGTTGCCGTCAGCATCGCGTTTGGGCGTGCCGGTAATGGGGTTGCCCTCACGAACAGGACGTCCCTTCTCACGGACATCGAAGGCAATGGCATTAGCCCGACGGGTAGAGGTAGTATTCAGATTATAATTGACGGCAATAAGGAAATCGCGCGCACCCACCACGGTACAACCAGTCTTTAACAGTCGAGAGCGGAGAGTTGAGAGTTGAGAGCTTGGCGGCATGAAGTCGGGAGCCTCATCGGGGTCATTGATGCGCTTGGCAATGCCCTCATACTCACCACGACGGCAGACTGCCAGGTTCTTACGTTCCGGACGGAAGGCGGCAGCCTCGTATGCATAACAGGGAATACAGAGCTCGTTAGCGATGCGCTCAGCCAGCTTGCGGGCCAGTGCTGCACATTCCTCCAAGGTAATGCCGCTGACAGGAATGAGCGGCAGCACATCAGTAGCACCAATACGCGGATGGGCTCCATGATGCTGGCGCATATCAATCAATTCACCCGCCGTCTTGACAGCACGGAAAGCAGCTTCGCACACGGCATCGGGCTCACCGACAAAGGTAACAACGGTACGGTTGGTTGCTTCGCCAGGGTCAACGTTCAACAGCAACACCCCTTCTACACTCTCGACGGATGCACTAATTTGTTTAATAATATCCGGATTACGTCCTTCACTGAAATTAGGGACACACTCTACTAATTGTTTAAGGTTAGCCATAAATGTTTTTATTTTAACTGTATTTTCATGCAAAGGTACGATTAAGGAACCAAAAAACCAAGAAAATATTGAACTATAAAGTTAAATGAATTAAAAAAGGAAAGAACGTAACACTATTTTTCATAATTTTGCAGCGGCAAGAAGCCAAATTAACATGTTTTACTAAAAAAGAGAAAGTTATGAGAAAGATTATCTTAGCAGTGATGGCTGTAGCCGCCATCGGTTTCACATCGTGTAACAATAAGACCAACAAGGACAACCCCGCTGTTGACTCTACCAGCATCGTAACCAGCGCTGCTGAACTGGCAGGCATCGACGCCGACAACCTGACCAAGGACCTGGCCGAGAAGATTGCTGCCAACAACCCCGAGGCTGTTCAGGCCGTCATTGAGCAGGCCAAGGCAAAGATTGCCGAGCTGCTGGCCAAGGGCGACGAAGAGGCTGCCAAGGTTTATCAGGAGAAGATCAGCACCTTCCTGAAAGATAATGCTGACAAGATCAAGGCTGTTGTAGGCGAAGAGAATGCTGCTGTTAACACACTGATTTCAGCTATTACCGCTGCTCCGACCGAAGCCGCAGCTGCCGTTGAGGGTGCAGCCGAGGCCGCTGAGGGTGCCGCTGAGGACCTGAAGAACGAAGCCCAGAAGAAGGCTGACGAGACCGTTGACGCTCAGAAGAAGAAGGCTGCCGACGCTATCGACGGTGCAGCTGCTGACGCTAAGAAGAAGTTAGGACTATAAGGCTATAGAAGCTATAGAGGCTATAGAAGCTATAGAAACTATCATCCTCCCCGATTCCGTTCGTTGACGGAATCGGGGTTTTTGTTGAAAGAATTTGCGGTTGGCCGGCAAAAGGACTACTTTTGCAGTCGAAACATTAAAACATGAACGTTATGAAGAAGATTTTGTTTTCAGCGATGCTCACAGCATCTATCATTTCACTCACAGCCTGCTCAAGCGACGACCCGCTGAGCGACCTGATAGACAACAGTAGCGTGCCCTCTAACGGGACAAACAGCAACGGCAGCCAGAATTCGTCTGCCGACAACACCAGCGAACTGCTGACGTTTAATGTAGAGATTGACAAGACGACCGCAGAACCCGCTACGACAGCCACCGCCACTTACCCTGAAGCAAGTGACGACATCAGCAAGAACACCTTTGCGACCGTTGTCAACATCGACATGTCGAACCCGACGGCCAAAGAAGAGAACGGTGTCACCATTACCGTTGACGGAGGCGACGTCACGGCCAGCCATGGCAGCACGGAAGGCATCTGCTACGTGGTGACTGGTACGACAGCCGACGGTTCGCTGACCATTGACGGCAAGACCGACTTCGAACTGAACCTGAACGGAGCCGACATCACCAACAAACGCAGCACCGCCATTGACATTGAGAGCAAGCAGAAAGCCTTTATTGTACTGACGGGCAGCAACAAACTGACCGACGGCACCAGCGCCGACGACAGCCATAAGGGAGCACTCTTTGCCAAAGGCAAGCTGCTCTTTAGCGGAACGGGCTCATTAGAGGTCTATGGCACCTATAATAACGGTATTCACGGTAAGAGCAACATCGTGTTTGACAAAGGCATCAACCTGTACGTCAACTCAACGGCCAACCACGGCATCAAGGCCGGTGACGACCTCTACATCAATGGCGGCATACTCAATGTTGAAGTCTCGGCCCCTGGCGCAAAGGGCATTAACGGTGACATTGACGTCACCATCAACGGCGGACGCACAACGGTGGTCAGCACCAGCAACGGCCAGTGGGACGACGAAGACTTAGAGACAAAAGCCTCTGCCGGCATTGCCTGCGACTCAGTGCTTACCGTCAACGGCGGCGAGATCTACCTGAAATCGACGGGCAGCGGCGGCAAGGGCCTGAAGGCCGACTGGGAAGCCTACATCAACGACGGAAAGATTCGCATCATCACCACGGGCGGACTCTACTACAGCAACGGCACGACGGAGAACCACAACTACACGGGCAGCACCGACAACCTGGACGATGCCTACAGCTCTTCGCCGAAGGGTATTAAGATAGGTACCAAGAATGAGCACGGCGTGCTGGAAATCAACGGCGGCGACATCATGGTACGCACCAGCGGCAATAACGCGGAAGGCATAGAGAGCAAAGGAACGCTCGACGTGACAGGCGGCACGGTGCTCGTCTCGGCCCACGACGATGCCCTCAACTCGTCAAGCGACATGCTCTTCAGCGGCGGCACAGTAATAGCCGTAGGCACCAACAACGACGGCATTGACACCAACGGCAACATGTACATCACGGGCGGCACCATTGTCTGCTTCGGAGCCAGCGGTGCCGAGACCGGCCTCGACATTGACGAGCAGCACAAGCTCTACATATCGGGCGGCAGCCTCTTCGCCATCGGCGGACGACTGGACGGCACACTGGGCAGCACCACGCAGGGCATCATCAGTACTTCGGGCTCTGTACAGGCCAACGGAACGGTCAGCGTGAAGAGCGGCGACACTACGGTGGCAACCTTCACCATGCCCCCCTACTCTTACTCCAACGGCACCATACTCATTACCGCACCTGGCCTGACCAGCGGTTCCAGCTACACGCTGAGCCTCGGCTCATCGTCAGCCAACGTGACAGCCTCTAACACCTTCTCCGGCGGTATGCAGGGAGGCGGAATGCCTGGCGGCGGCCCTGGCGGCAGATGGTAAAGAACTATAGGTCCTATAGTAGCTATAGTAACTATAGAAACTATAGGACCTACAATAATTCCCCCAAAACACCGTTATCTACAATAAGAAGCCTATCGATGAAAACTTTACGCAACAAAGAAAACCTGACGTATCTGGCACTGTGGGGACTGCTCTTCATTATACCAGTGCTCAGCCTGTACTTAAGAGCCAATACCGACCCCATGCTGTCTTTCAGTTGGGGAGAAGTGTTTGCCGTGTGGCGCGAACTGGCATTATTCTTTGCCATCTTTCTATTGCACAACTTCCTGCTGGCGCCCCTGCTCATTTACCGGCAGCGCAGATGGGCCTACTTCACGCTGGCTACAGTCATTATAGTTTCGTTCGCCTTATGGCAGTGCAGCAACAGGCCTGAGATGAGACACCATCCCATGCACACGGAACAAGGACCGCCACCGCCCGCCCACCAACACCCATCACCCGACTCCCAACACCCATCACCCAACACCCAACACCCATCACCCAACACCCAACACCCAACGCCCGACTCCCAACACCCAACGCCCCCGGGTAAACGGCCACCCGTGCTGATGGGTGAACACGACATCGTGGCAACCATCATCCTTGTGCTCATGCTCGGCATGAACCTCGGCGTGAAACTCTACTTCAAGAACCGCGACGACCAGCTGCAAATGGCGGCATTAGAAAAGCAGAACCTGGAGCAACAACTGGAATACCTGCGCTACCAGATTAACCCCCACTTCTTCATGAACACGCTGAACAACATCCACGCGCTGGTGGATATTGACCCCGAACAGGCAAAGAGCACCATCAGGGAACTGTCGAAGATGATGCGCTTCGTGCTCTACGAGGGCAACAAGAAGACCGTACCGCTGAGCAGTGAGCTGAGCTTTCTGCGCAACTACATCACACTGATGGGGCTGCGCTATACTGACAAGGTGGATATCACGCTCCAGTTGCCCGAGACGATAGAGAGTGGCGAGGTGCCTCCACTGTTGTTCGTTACCTTTGTGGAAAACGCGTTCAAGCACGGCATCAGCTACCAGCAGCAGTCGTTCATAGAGATTCAAGGATCCATCAACGACAGCAAGTTCGCCTTCCACTGCCGGAACAGTAAGAGAGTGGAGAGTGGAGAGAAGACTGGCGGCGTGGGCCTACGCAACGTGCGGCAGCGTCTCGACCTGATATACGGCAGCCGCTACTCGCTCAACATTAGCGACGGAACCACAGACTATAATGTGGAACTGACGATACCCATTAAATCGTAAATCGAAAATCCGTAAATCGTAAATAAACAAGATGATTCGTTGTTTAGCCATTGACGATGAACCGCTGGCACTGAAGCAGCTCGTCACCTACATTGAGAAAGTGCCTTTCCTCGAACTGGCAGGGAAGGCAAGTAGCGCCGTGGAGGCAAAGATGTTTCTGCAGAACGACACGTGCGACGTGATGTTCTGCGACATCAACATGCCCGACCTGAACGGCATGGACTTTGTGAAGTCGTTAGCCTCACCGCCCCTCGTGGTGTTCACCACGGCATACGCCGACTATGCCGTCGAGGGGTTCCGCGTGAACGCCGTGGATTACCTGCTCAAGCCTTTCGGCCTCGATGAGTTCAAGAGGGCGGCAGAGCGGGTGAGAGAGAGGAGCAGACCCACCCCCGCCCCATCCCAAGGAGGGGGAGGTTTGCCCGGTTCTCCCTCCCAAGGAGGGGGCCAGGGGGAGGCTCGTGGGTCTTCCCTCTACGTCAAGACCGACTACCGCGTGGTCCGCATAGACGTCAGTAAGATACGCTATGTGGAGGCGATGTCAGAATATCTGCGCATCCACTTGGAGGGTGAGCCGAAGCCCATCATCACGCTGCTGTCAATGAAGAAGATAGAAGAGTGGCTGCCCGACAACTTCATGCGCATTCACCGCTCATACATCGTGAACTTAGAGAAGGTGCAGGAGGTAAACAAGAACCGCATCATTCTGGATGCTGACACTTACCTGCCCATCGGCGACATGTATCGCGAGGCTTTCCAGCGGTACCTGGATGAAAGGTTCTTGGGGAGATAGAGGCTATAGAAACTATAGAAAAGAGAGGGAAGCCCGATTTGAGCTTCCCTTTCTTTTTAAGATTACTTGTTGTAGAACTTTCTGCCATTCTGGATAACCACACCACGATAGCTCTTCGTGACGCGCTGTCCCTGCAGGTTGTAAGCAGGCAGGCTCTCGTCGAACATCGGGTTCTCGGTTACCTCAATATTACGGATGCCCGTAATAGGACCATCATCAGGAATCAGCTGGAAGGCATAGAAGTTCATTGAACCTGTAGGATAACCTATAGTCAATTCACCAGCAGCGACTTCAACAGTGATAACAGGATAAACGCTCTTGTAAACAACCTCATCAAGAGCAGGAGCACTGACATTCAAATCAGCCTCTGCAACCTGAATAGCATCAGCATCCTTCACTACAGCGTTATACAGTTCTGTATCACCCTGTGTCAGTACAAGGTTACGGTCTGTTGCAGAGGGGCTGCCCGACCGTGCATAAACATTCAGCTTACCAGCTTTGGCAATGTGGAGCGTCATGTTGTTGTTAGAGTTTGATGCTCCACCACTCTTCAAACGATGTGTAAACTTCTTCTGAGCATCAGCAGTTCCGAAGAAAGCATTGCTAGCATCGACAGACAACTTGCTGTTATTATCAACATAAGTCAGATAGAAGTCTTCCTCGCCATACCGTGCCTGAAGGTTTCCAGCAGTGGCTACGTCATCCTCACCCCATGTAATCCACAGGCCTTCGTCCTCAACGGGCTCTTCGCCAGCGGCTGTTGCGGTGACGGTGAACTTGGCACCCTGCTTGGTGGTGTTGTCGTAAGCGCTCATGTCGAGATGCATAGTAACATCACTGGCCTCAGTGAGTGAGAACTTAATGTTCGCTCCATTAACCACACCGGGATATTCGGTGCCAAAAGCAAAGGCAGTAGGATCCTCTATACCAAAGTTGACATTCCAGCCACCATCGACGGTGAACTTAAACTCATAGCCTTCGCCTGCTGCTACGTTCTCAAGGGTAATCTCCCAAACATCGTCAGCGACCTCGGTCAGCTTGTTAGCCTCAGCTCCGGCATCCCAACTAGCTCCATTCAGCCAGTTCTTATCAGCACCATTACCTGCCACATAGACAGCAGAATACTCGAACTCGGTGGGTTGTTCAGCCGGTGTTCCCGTGATAATCATCTTCATATCTGGAGTAACAATAACGGTGTACTGACCGGCATGCAGAACGACATTACCGTCTGCCTTCTGCAGCTCATACTCATGGTCAAGCTCTGCTTCGGTGTTTCCGGCTGCAATAGTCCAACGGTAATTAGCACTAAAGACTTCCCAGTTAGGATCAGCCTGAGCTTCTTCTGCCGTCAGCTGCTTGGTAGCGAATGCGAAGTAGCAGTCAGCTTCAGTTGTAAGCTCATATTCATAGTTACCTGCGCTATTGACTGTCATCTCAGTCATTGCGGTGCGATCCCAATCATTCATGTCACCAATGATGTAGAGCTTATCAGTGGTTACAGGCTCCACCTCGCCCGTCTTCGTGATGCTGAGCATGAGATCCTTCGTCACGCTGACGGTATAGACACCCGGAGTATTGATAACCAGCGTGCCATTGCACTTCTGCAGCTGCATCGGCTGGTTTTCGACCACCTCGGCAGCATCGTCGCCGGCCCTTGCAGCATAGCGGTGGTTAGCATTGAAGTCGTCCCAGCTGTCAGAGGCTGCTACGTCACCGAATGCGAAGTGAAGGCCGCTTTCGTTGGCTACGGTCACCTCGTACTCGAAGGCTTCGGTTTCAGTGTTGAAGGTCATTGCCTTCAGGTTAGGCTGGTCTGTTCCCCAACCGTCGGCATCGCCGACAATCCAGAGGTTCTCCAGTGCGGGGTCGCCCTGCTTCTCCAAGTAAATGACTTTACAGTACCAGTCGTCGCCACCGTCAGCGTTCGGACGGAAATAGACGTTGTAGGTACCGGCATCGTTCACCTTCAGGTTGTCGCCTGGCTCGGGATACCATGCCTCCTTGGTCGTGCCGTCGCTACTCTTGACGACCTTCATTTCGGCATTGGCCTCGAAGTCCATCGTAATCATGTACTCCTCGCCCTCGGCCTGCTCGTTGCGGGTCAGCTTGTAGTCAGCGTTCACTTCCCAACCGGTCATGGTGCCTACCACGTAATAGTCAGCAGCAGCGGGAGCCTCCTTCGCCTTATATAACTCAGTATTGCTGAGCGTGACCATAGGAGTACCTACCTGACCAAGGCTCAAGCAGATGTTGGCAGCACAGGTCAGCGAAATCTTCTCCGCAGTCTCGCTGTAGGTGAATACCACGTCTGCAGGATCAGCAGAAGTGGCGTCCGTAGCAAAGATGGCAGCAGGCTGGCCGTTTAACTGGCCGACAATCTGACCAGCAGGAATCGTCACGTTCTTGTCAGCATCAACAGTACCCTTTGCAATAACCGTAACATTGGAAACCTCAATCTTGACATAAGCCTCGTTGGCATCAGTCAGGTATGCCACCTGGCAGTCCTGACCATCTACCGGTATGTTGCCGGGCATGCCTACCACCGTGACGGTAGTGTTAATCTTCCAAGTCTCACCCTCTACGCCCTCAGGCCACTCAACGGGAGTTGCGGGCTCTTCAGCAGCTGCTGTGTATATAACAAGTTCCGTGATGTAGGCACGCTTTGCTGGAGTAGAGATTGAGATTTCGCTTACCTCAGTATTTCCATCATAGCTGATAGTATATTCATCGAAATCAGCAGTCAGTGCCTCGTACTTATTACTATTGACCGTAATCGCTATTTCACTTTCATTGTAATATCGTGCCTTGAAGGTAATCCTTGTAGGTTTAACCGTCTCTTTCAAAGTAAATTTAAGCACACCGGCAGCACTACTCGCACCAAGTTTAGCACCTCTTCCTATACGGCCTTGATAAACTTTAGTAGCTTCCGTAACCTCAGATACATATTTTCCGCCTTGGGAGAAGATGTCTGCTATTTCAGTTTTTGCATTACTATCATCGTTACTTGTACCACTCTCCTTAAACTTGAATGTCATTACACCTGCGGGGTCAACAAGTTCTGGCTCAGTAACGGTAAATTCAAACTCTGCACTACAAGACTTATATAAATCGTTACCGGCAAACGATGCCTTAATCGTGGTTTTACCAGCAGCAAGGAAACTGATTTTTCCGTCACTTACGGATGCTACATCAGCATTTGAGCTTGACCACTCTATTGTTGCATCAGCTACTGTAGCTCCAGAAGCATCTTTCACGGTTATTGTTGGAACATCTACCGTCTCACCCACATTACCGGTCAATTCCGGCACATTAGTGACTTCCATTTCCGTCACAGAACGAGTGTCTTCTCCTGTTCCGTAGAAAACAATTGACTTAACGACAAATGCATAATTGGAATTTTTGGAATTGCTTATATTAAATGTAAACTTATAATACACGTTTGCATTCCACTGAGCGGCAGCCGAAGGCTCAAAGTCAAAACTTCCATTAGTGTTCTTGGACACAGTTGGAGTAACATTCACCGTCTCGATAACCTGACTGAAGTTAGCATCGCTGGCCACCGTCATGGTAACAGAGTTGACAACCAACTTATCGGAAGTCGTTCCACCATGATTAACAGTAACTTTGCCGACAGCCGCACTCATGGCCGACTTTCCTGTAATTACACGGTCAACTCTGTCAAGGCTTTTACCGCCTATGCGCAGACCGCCATCTGATGACTGATTACCAGGAACACTCCAGGTCATGTCATCTACCGTAACGTCATACACTTCATTGTAATCACTATTATTAGCCACTGTAGGCACAGTCAGTGTATAAACAACTTGTGCTTCATTTGCCTTCGACAGTGCCTGTCCGATGGCAAAGATGCCTCCTCCGCACAGCATGACCAGCATGCTGAGCAGCGAATAACGTAATAGTTTGTACTTCATAATTTTTTGTTTTTAGTTAATAATAATATAAATAGGTTTATATAGTATTCTTCATATTGCGTAGCATCGTCTCATCGTCAAGTCTCGCATTCTTTACATATTCTATTTGAATAAAGTTATCCATCACACAGTATATAATACGTATTTCAGGAATAACCATCATGCTTCGATACTCAACCTTCGCTTTTACCGAATATGGCTCAACCGTACCCATTGTAGGAAATGCAGCAATTCTTCGAGCAGTCTTGAGAATCTTTAGGCGTAATTTTCGGAGTTGATATTCACCAAATTCTCCATAAGTATATTCAAAGACATCAATAAGACTCTGCTGCGCTGTGGGTGTCCATTCTATGCGTAAGCTCATAAATAGTCTGGTCCATTAAACGTTCCACATCCTCCATACTGCTGTTTTTACCAGCAAGTCCTTCAGCATGGCTTTTTCTGAGAATTGCCAGCATGGTTTCATCACTGGTCTCATAGACTGGCACATCTGCCATTTCCCACTGTGCATTAAGCACCTCATCCTCCAAAGCCTCATAATCTGCTGCCTGCAGGATATCATTCGCAAGTCTTTGCTTGTAGGTATCAAATGGTGTCGTTCTCATGTATATATGCGTTAAATGTATTTCACCTTGCAAAGATAAACAATATTTCTGAACGGAGCAAAAAAACAGGACCTTTTTCTTGCTTATTTGAAGAAAAAGTTATAACTTTGCAGAAACCCTACATCCATAAGAAAAAAGGCAAAAAAAAGCCGATGTAGGTTTTCACCGCCCGTTCAAATACTCTTCAGCGGCCGCTCAAATACTTTTCAGCGGGCGTTCAAATACTTTTCAGCGGCCGCTCAATTCCAGAGAGCCCCGGGGAAAGTAACAGTTTGGCCGGCCCAAACCTACAGTTTCCCCGGGGGTCTCTCCCTGTTTCACGGCACCTCTCTGGCAGCATGGCGGCACCTGTCATGCGGTTTAAGGCCGCACTTTATGCTGCAAGCACGTTTTTTTTCCATTGAATGTTTGGCTGTTAATGAAAAACTCATTAACTTTGCTCCAAAATTAGTGACGACCAACAATGAGACAAACTAAAAGAATAGGTGCAGCCCTGTTGTTGCTGACCTTGACAATGCTGACGGCCACGGCCCAGATGATGGAGCCCGTGAAGTCGAAATCTGAACTGAAGAAACTGAGTGACACGGAGGCCGAGCTGCTGTTTCACCTGACAATTGACGACGGATGGCACGTCTATTCGCCCAAGGTGACGGGTGGCCCGATAGCGGCATCGCTGAACGTGACGAAGATGGACGGCGCGAAGAAGAAGGGCAGCCTGACGTGGCGCGGCAAGGAGATCAGCAAATACGACGAGATGTTCGGCACGGAGCTGCAGTTCTTCGAGCACAACGTGACGTTTGTACAGAAGGTGACGCTGACGGGCGGAGCCTACAACATTGACTGCTACTTGGAGTACGGCGCCTGCAACGACGAGATGTGCATGCCGCCGGGCGAAGTGGCGCTGAAGGCGAAGGGGGAAGCCCCCTCCAACCAACCCCAACCAGCAGCCCCCTCCAACCTCCCCCAACTGGGGGAGGCTTTAAGCGCGGCTGACTCTATAGCCTCCCCCAGTGGGGGGAGGTTGGAGGGGGCTGAGGCTGGGGCTGATACCTCCCTCTGGTCGCCCGTCATTGACGAGCTGCAGGCGAAAGGCGAAGGCAACAGCATTGCCGACAACTCGCTGCTCTACATTCTGCTGATGGGCTTCGTGGGCGGACTGCTGGCCGTCTGCATGCCGTGCATCTGGCCCATCATACCCATGACGGTGTCGTTCTTCCTGAAACGGTCGAAGACCGACAAGCGCAAGGGCATCAAAGACGCGATGACATACGGGCTGAGCATCATCATTATCTATTTAGGGCTGGGACTCTTCGTGACGGCCATCTTTGGCAGCGACACGCTTAACGCGCTGTCAACCAACGCCGTGTTCAATATCTTCCTGTTCCTGCTCTTAGTGGTGTTCGCCCTCTCGTTCTTCGGCTGGTTCGAACTGAAACTGCCCGAGAGCTGGTCGAACAAGGTGGATAGCAAGGCGGACTCGCTCAACACGCAGCACTCAACGCTCAGCGGGTCACTCGCCATCTTCCTCATGGCCTTCACGCTGGTGCTGGTCAGCTTCTCGTGCACAGCCCCCATCATCGGACTGCTGCTCGTAGAGACCACAACCAGCGGCAACTGGCTGGCTCCGGCCCTCGGCATGCTGGGCTTCGCCGTGGCGCTGGCCCTGCCGTTCACGCTGTTTGCCCTGTTCCCCTCGTGGCTGAAGCAGGCACCAAAGTCGGGCTCGTGGATGAACACGCTGAAGGTGGTGTTGGGATTCGTTGAGCTGGCCTTCGCGCTGAAGTTCTTCTCGGTGGCCGACCTGGCCTACGGCTGGCACCTGCTGGACCGCGAGGTGTTCCTGTCGCTGTGGATTGTCATCTTTGCGCTGTTGGGTGCCTACCTCTGCGGCTGGCTGCGGTTCCAGAGCGACGAAGTGATGGGCGACGGACAACGCCGTGCAATGCCCGTGGTGTGCATCATGGGCGGACTGGTGTCGCTGGCCTTCGCCGTCTATATGGTGCCCGGCCTGTGGGGTGCTCCTTGCAAGGCCGTCAGTGCCTTTGCGCCACCAATGAACACGCAGGACTTCAACCTGAACACGAAGACGGTGGAAGCCCGTTTCACGGACTACGAAGCCGGCATGGCCGCCGCACGCGCCGAGGGCAAGCCGGTGATGATTGACTTCACGGGCTTCGGCTGCGTGAACTGCCGCAAAATGGAGGCCGCCGTGTGGACCGACCCGCGCGTGGCCGAGAAGCTGACCAAGGACTTCGTGCTCATCTCGCTCTTCGTCGATGACAAGACGCCGCTGCCCGAGCCCATCGAGGTGACCGACGAGAAGGGGCAGACAAAGACGCTGCGCACCGTGGGTGCCAAGTGGAGCTGGCTGCAGAGCCATAAGTTCGGTGCCAACGCCCAGCCGTTCTACGTCATCGTTGATGCCGACGGCCACCCCCTCACCGGCAGCCGTGCCTACGACGAGGACGTGGAGGCGTACCTGGAATGGCTTAGTTTTAAATGAGAAATGAGGAATTAGGAATTAGTAATGAGTAATTAGTAACTAAAGTTGCTCCCCTCCATGAATTGCGAGATAATCAGCAATATTAAGCCCGAAGTGACCTCCCCTATCCCCTCCTGTAGGAGGGGGACGATTACCACGCAAGGGCATGCACACATCCAGTCCTCCCCCTACAGGGGGAGTCAGAGGGGGTCACAAGGAAGGTGGGACGAT
>ONRS01000032.1 GCA_900320255.1 uncultured Prevotellaceae bacterium | reverse complement strand
GACAGGAGGAACTTGATAGACTTCACCCTCACCACCTTTACCATAAATTTTTCCATTAGTTGCTGTGTGGCTAGTTGCAACACCATCATCCTTGGCTCCCCAACGATAGGGTACGCAGGTGATGTTACGGCGAACGTCGTCAACGTCGTAGTCATAGAACAAGGTAGGCAGAGGACCGTTCACACCGCCACGGGGCTGATAGGTATATTGGTCGGCAACTTGGTGACGCACACCCCAAGTGTAGAGCACACGACCACGACCTTCAGAGAACGGAATCTCCCAGAGGCTCTCACCACCGGCAGTAACGTCGTCGTTACACAGTTTTGTGAAATTTTCTTGGAAAGATCCTAAATTATTTCTTCCACTGTTAATAATATCAAGACATTCTTCTTTTGCAATCTGGTACATCTTGTCGGGAGCCAGCTCGGGGTCGTTAGAACGGCGGTAGCCGTCGCCACGCAAGGCATAGCCACCGGCATAGAGGGCGATACGGGCACGCAGACCCTTTACGAAAGATTTGCTCACACGTTCTGTTGTACTGGTGATTCCATTCTCGTTAGGCCAGTAGCAGTAGTCCTCAGCCTCTTTCAGATCAGCCAGCAGCTGCTTGTAGATCACGTCCTTGTTAGTACGCGGAAGGTAAAGATTATCTGCTGTATTTGGCTCGAAACGAGCGGGAACATCACCCCAAGCCTTAACCAGGTCATTATAGATAACAGCACGCAGTGTCAGAGCTTCACCTAACAGTTGAGCCATAGCGGGATTGTTTTCAATGTCACCATATTGACGAATTCCCTTGATGGCGAGGTTAGCGCGCTCAATGCCTTCGTAGAACTTTGCGTAAGCATTCGTTTCATTGTTCATCTGACCATTACCGGGTTGTGTGTCATAGTTGGCTAATGCATATTTGTCCTGCAGACGTTCGGAATAGGTAGGAGTGATAATCCACTCGCAGTCGGTGTTGATGCCGTAGTAGGGCAGGAAACGTCCACGGTAGGAGTTTGTCTCACCGAAGGAAACGTGGATAGACATAATCTCAGCCTCAGCCAATGAATATGTAGCAAAAACCGATGACTCATCGAGTGAAGAGATGGACGGTGAGTCCATGTCGCAAGAGGTGATGCCCACGAGCGACAAAGCCATTATTGATAATTTAATATAGTTCTTCATTTTCTTATTCCTCCTTCATTTTAGAAATTCAAGTTCAGACCCACAACGAGCTGGCGGCTACGCGGATAACCAGAGTAGTCAACATTCGGAGTCAGGTTGGTCTTACGGATACAGTCGGCTTCAGGATCGGAACCAGAGTACTTGGTCACGGTGAACACGTTGTAAGCCGTTACGTAGAAGCGCAGGTTAGTGATGCCTACACGTTTGATGAGGTTAGTGGGCAGGGTGTAACCTAAGGTCAGGGTGTTCAGACGCAGGAACGAGGCGTTCTCGATAGCCCAGTCAGTCAGAACGAAGTGCTGCATGTAGGGGCTCCACATGGTGGTGTTGGCGTTCAGTGCGGCAAGCTCTGCGGGATCAGTAACGAACTGTCCGGCTGCATTCACATAAGTCCAGCGTTTGCCAGAAGCCATGTCGGTGCTCAGGTTACGATACTGTGAGAACTTGGTGTAGGTAGCCGATGTGTATTCAATCTTGTTAGCGTTATACACCTTGTTGCCAATGCTGAAGTTGAAGTTAGCAGAGAGGTCGAAGCCGTAAGCACGTGCGTTCAGGCCGAAACCGCCTACGAAGTCAGGATTGACGTTGCCAATCTCGGTGATATCGTTGTCGTCAACAACACCGTCGGGTGTTCCCTCGGGACCGCTGACATCCATCAGCTTCATGGAACCCGGGCGTAGTGTGCCGATAACGGGAGAGCCGTCAACGACGCCGTCCTTCAGCTTCCAGGAGTTAGTAGCCGGGTCGTAGCCCTCGAAGTCAGAAACCTCGTAGCGGCCGGCGTTCTTGTAACCAATGATTTCACCTACGGAGTGACCTACAGCGATGCGGTAGTCGTTACCGATTTCAGTTGAACCCCAGTTAGAGTTGGTAGCGAAGTCTTCGATACCCAGCTCCTTGACCTTGTTCTTGTTGTAACCGATGTTGGCATTGAAGTCGATGCCCCAGTCAGCCTTGTTGACAATGTGGTAGGTGAACGAAACCTCGAAACCGCTGTTCTGTGTCTTACCCAGGTTACGGTATTGGTTGTCATATCCTGTGCCTCCAGTCGGGAACTGGATGAGCAGGTCCTTCGTGGTGTTGATGTAACCTTCGATGCTACCATTCAGCTTACCGTTCCACAGTGTGAAGTCGATACCGATGTTACGGGTGATGGTGGTCTCCCACTTTAAGTCAGGATTAAACATTGTCTTTGAGGGTGCCCAGTAATTGGGGAAGCCATTAACCCATGTAGTAGCCTTACTCTGATACTCCTGCACGAGCTGTCCTACGGGGATGTTGTTGTTACCGGCGGTACCGTAGCTCAGACGGAGCTTCAAGTCGGTCAGCCAGCTCTTGGTGCCCTGCATGAACGGTTCGGCAGACACACGCCATGCCAGAGCTGCAGAGGGGAAGTAACCCCAGCGGTTGCCCTTTGAGAACTTCGAGCTGCCGTCGGCACGGAACGTAGCGCTCAGCAGGTACTTGTCCTGGAAGTTATAGTTAGCACGGCCGAACCAAGACAGCAACTTGTCGTCAGCGCTATAGAAGTCTTCAACGGTGTAGGGATCGCCCTGTGCGGTGAGCTTCCATGCGGTAGCTGCATCGTAATCAGTGGGGAATCCGTGTACCTCGTCGGTGATGGCATGTTTCTTAGTGATGACATACTCGTGACCAACCAGCACGTTGAGTGAGTGGTCGCTGTCCTTGCCGAAGATAGCCTTGAAGTCGTAGCTTGCCGTATTGGTGTTACGGAAGCGGTTGCGAATGGTATTCACGTTGCGAATAGCAGGCTTACCCTGGTTGGCTGCAGAAGGTTGATTCTTGATATAATAGGCTGATGTACCCCAGAAGCGCTGGTTGTACTCGTCGTAGGTGTCGTAACCGAACTCGGTCTTCAGCTTGAGGTTCTTATAGACCTCCCAGCCGAAGGCACCGGCCAGGTTCAGGTTGCGGCGCTGCTTCTTCTGGTCGTTGTCATAAGCCGTTGTGATAGGATCGTAGAAGCTGGAGCCTTCCAGTTCGTCGGTTCCGTCGATTCCCTTCATGGGCAGCGGCGTGTAAAGCACGGCGTAACGCAGACGGCGGTCGGTGTCGTAGGCACCGGCAGCCTCGTTGGCACCACCACCGTTGATGGTGGTCTTGGCCCAGCGTGCCTGGAAGTCCAGCGTGGTACGCTTGGTGGGCTTGGTGTTCAGTTTCAGCGAGAGGTTGTCACGCTTGAAGTCAGAGCCTACCATGATGGCCTTGTCGTCCATGTGGGCATAGCTGAAGGCGTACTTCATGTTGTCGGAACCACCGTTGATGTTAATGTTGTGGTTGAAGGTGTGACCCGTGCGGCCGTAAGCCAGATCCTGCCAGTCGTTACCCTCGACGCCACGATAGAGGTCCATGTCCTGATAGTTACCGAACTTGTCAGTGTAATGGCTGATCTTGCTGGCGTCGCCACCGTTGTACAGCAGAGCATACTCGTACTGCCACTTGGCATAGTCGTAAACGTCGAGCACGTCGTACTTCTTGGCAATCTTCTTCCAGCTGTAGTAAGCGTTGTAGCTCACCTTCACCTTACCGGCCTGACCGCTCTTGGTGGTGACGAGGATAACACCGTTAGCACCACGGCTACCGTAGATGGCGGTAGAAGAAGCGTCCTTCAGCACGGTGATGTCCTCAATGTCGTTGGCAGGAATGTCGCTGATACCGTCAACGGGGAAGCCGTCAACAATGTAGAGCGGGTCGTTCGACTGGGTGATAGAACCACCACCACGCACGCGAATCTTCACGTCAGCGTCGGGCGAACCTTCAGTCGTCGTTACCTGCACACCGGCCAGCTTACCGGTCAGTGCCTCAGAGGCGTTGGCAACAGGAACAGCCTGCAGTGTCTCACTGTTAACCGTGGCAACGGAACCCGTAATGTCCTTCTTACGGACGGAGCCGTAACCGATGACTACCACTTCCTCCAGACCAGTGGCATCGTCCTTCAGGACTACGTCAATGGCTGTCTTTCCCTTACCATCCACAGTCTGTGTCTTCATACCGATGTATGAAATCACAATCTGCTTACTACCTTTCAACGTAATGTTGAAAATACCGTCAATGTCAGTAATACCACCGTTCTGAGAACCCTGCTCCAGCACGCTTGCGCCGATTACGGGCTCACCAGTTTCGTCGGTAACCGTCACCTTGACAGTCTGCGCCGAAACGCTGCCTACCATCAACAGGAAGGCTCCTATCAGCGCCATTTTGATACTTTTTAAATTACCAGACATAAATTAGTAGTTTTTAATTAATAAAAAAATATTTGTGCAAAGTTATAAAAATTAATTTAAATCAAGAAACGTTCTGGGCTCTTTTTTTACCGTAAATGTTTACGTAAATGTTAAATTGTCCTGTTTTGAACAAAAAAAGCTCCCTTCCGACTTCCGGAAAGGAGCTTCTTACGCGCGTTCCTTATTTATTATGGATTACTTCACAACCACCTTCTTGCCATTGATGATATAGACACCCTTGGTCGTTGTGTTGACGCGACGGCCCTGCAGGTCGTAAACCTTCAGTTCACCGTTCTGGTCAACGTTCAGGTTCTTGATGCCCGTGGTCTTGGTGACGGGGAAATCCTCGCTCAGTCCGCCCATGATGTTACCAACGCGGATGGCGTAGGTAGTGGTGTTGTCGGTGACTTCTCCATCCAGACTCGGAGCGCCCTGCGTGTCGGAAACATCGAATGAGGCTCCGTTGAAGACGAGACCCAGCAGCTCCTCACCGTCGTAGATGGCATATACTGTTGCACCGTCAACGGCTGTCCAAGTGATGGTGCCGTCCTCCAGCTCAGCCTTCGGGTCGGTCTCCACCTGCTTAGCCAGTTCTGCGGGTGTCCAGTCGGTGAATACCTTGTCGAGTGCAAAGGCAGCAGCCTGATCCTCGCTCAGGATGGTTTCAAAGTCAGGATTGGTGGTGTCGCTCTTGCCGGCGGTGAAGGTCACGATGTAGCTCTCAGGTGAAACAACGTTGCCGTCCTCGTCCATCGTGTTGTACTCCACAAATGCCGTGGCAGGATACTGGTTCATGCCCTTCAGCGTCCAGCGGCTGGCAATCAGCTTGTCGTCGTTAACCGTGGTGTTGATGTAAGCACAGCGTGGAGCGTTGTTCCATGCACGTCCGTAGTTGTACTTCTCGGCATTGTTCTCAATCTTACAGTCGCTGAACACGTAGCCGTACTCGTTGCCTGCCTTGGTTGACGGAGCCGTGATGGTGCATTCGCCCGAACCAGCGGCAGTACGTTTCTCGACTGTCAGTGTTGACTTGTTGACGAAGAGGGTACCCTCGCCGCAGATGAAGTCAACGGTTCCGTGAATGTCAGAGGTCTCCCAGTAGTACTTACCGTCCTGGTTGTTGGTGTAGTAAGTGTCCTGATGCGACAGCAGGGTGACGTTCTTGCAGATGGTGTTCGAACCCTTGTCCTGCAGACAGACGGCGCGTCCGTCGCCGGCAATGCCGTAGTAATCCCACTCGTTCTGCAGGGTCAGATCCTGGAAGTAGTTGTTCGTACCTGTGTTCAGGATGGTGGCTGTTACGCCAATGCCTTCAGCCTCGGGCTTGTTCTTGATGATGACACCCTCCATCGACTCACCGATGAGTGAGATGTTGTGTCCGCTGACGTTGGTGAGGCAGGTGGTGCCCAGGTCATAGGTGCCGTTCGGAATGAAGATGAAGGAGCGCTCAGCCTCCTTGGAAGCGTTCTGACCGTTGACGGCGTCAATCGCGTCAATCAGGCTGCTGGCGTCGCCAGGCTTCACGAAGTACCAGTTGCCTTCGCTTGCGTAGTTGGTCGTCGTGGTGTTCACAATCTTCACGTAGTGTATGTAAGCCTCGCCGGTAGCTGCCATTTCCATGGTCAGCGTGCCTGCCTCGCCTTCGTAGTTGTAGGCTACCACATCGCCGTCGGTGGTTGAAATGCCGTCGAGCGTAGCCAGTGTCTCGCCGGCAGCATTCTTAATGAGAATGTTGGTGCCTTTGCCATACTGGCAGAGAGCGATAGAGACGGTGGCCTTCGGGCCTACGAGCAGGTCCACCTTGTCGCCATTATAGAACGACCATCCGTGGGTGGTGTCGTGGAACTTACACTTTGCGTCATCGTGCGGGCAGAATGCCTCGTGGTCCTCAGCATAGAAGTACTGGTCATTCAGGGCAAAGGTATATTTCTTATATTCGCTTGACTTCTCAATCTCCGTTGCTACGGCATACAGCTTGGTGTCGGCCGTGATGATGTCGTTGACGGTGAACTTACGGCCGCCGCTCTCCTTGACGAACCAGCCGCGAACCTTGTAGTCCTCGTCGGCCTTGGCCTCGTTGAAGTCAACGGCGAACTCGGTGATGGCAGCATCCTTCTCCACCTTCTGCGTGCCCATCTGGGTGCCGTCGGTGTCGAGGTAAGTCAGGGTGAAGTCGGGCTTCTGCACTACGTTGAGCACGTAGTTGAGTGCTACGTCGGCAGCCGTCATCGGTATGGTTACGGTGCACTCGGTGTCATTGCCCTCGTAGGCGACTTCGCCAATCTCGCCGTTGATGGCGGTCAGGTCAGTCAGCGGGTTGTTGGCATTAACCATCTGCTCGGTCTTCGACAGTTCGAGTGTTGCCTCATAGTCGGTGCCGAACACGTCCTCTACCAGGTAGGTCGTGCCGTTAATCTTGAACGACTCCAGTACGGGAACGTCCTTCTCTGTACCGTTGAGCGTACCCTCGATGATGATGTCAGACAGTCCGAAGTTCTTACCTTCCTGCAGTCCGTAGAGGTTAACCACCACGCCGCAGATGCCCTCGCCCGGTGTTGCTCCTGTAACGTCGAACTCGAATTTAGTAGCCGCGTCGCGACTTACAGCCTGGCCCGTCTTCAGTGAAACGGTAGTGTTGTCAGCATTCAGCCAAGAGATGTCGATGGTACCATTGTCAGTACCGTACTTAGCAGCCTTCAGCGACACCTTGGTCGGGGTGAAGGTGAAGCCGAACTTAGGCTGAATGAGGAAGCGGATGGCGTTGGTCTCGCCGGCAGCGGTCTCCTTTCCGTTGGTCTGTACGACGGTCTGTCCCTGCTGCTTAGCATCCATGCCCTTGATGAACAGGTTACTGCCCAGTGTCACCTTGCTGGTCAGCCAGTAGTCAGGCTTGCTGAACGTAGCGGTCTGGCCCTCGGTACCCAGGTTGAAGGGGAAGGTAGCCGTTGCAGCCTCGTTGTCGAGCGTGGTAGGCTCCTTCGGGGCCTTTTGCTCTACCTTAATATAGTTAATGTAGTTGTTGTTATTGACCGACTTGACAGAAACATAGCCTTGCTGTACATCGCTCTGTTTAGCTTTGTAGGTCTGGTCGTTGGTCAATTCCTCCGTGCTGTTGCCTATGGTATAGTGCGAGTAACCGGAGTAGCCGCTCACGGTGACGATGTCCTCTGTGCTCTTCACGGGAATGCGCATCTCCACGCCATTGGTCACCTGGTAGCTGTTGTCGTTGTTCTTGATCTGACCGCCGTTATATTCAATGGTCATCTCGATACCCTCAACATTTGAGGCCATCGTTTCAGCAGTGTAGGTGCCGCCCTCTCCCTTTGGAGCTAGCTGGGCGCAGTTGTTGGCGAAGTCCCACATAGCAGTGACATCCTGGGCAACGGGCTCGTCGCCAGGCTCTTCACCTTCCACTACGGGCAGGGTGATGGTCAGCTGGTTCCAGTAGCCGTTGGCGGTCTGCTCGATGACCAGTGCCGCGTCGTCGGCCGTGGCGGTGTAGGTAGCGGGGTCGGCTTCGGCCGTGGCAGCCGTCTCGCCGAACTTCAGGGCGTTGGCGTTCTGATAGGTCTTCACGCTGAAGGTGGCTCCCTTGCACGAGGGCACGCTCACCTTCGTGCCTGTGTTCACCTGGTGCCAGCCGCTGCAGTTGTAGGCAAACTTGCCGCTGGTGGCATCTACGTCAATGCGCACGTCGATGGCCTTGCCGCCTACGGTGGCCTGGGTGACGATGATGCCCGTATTGTTCTGGAAGTTGTACTTCGGTGCGTCGTTATAGCCGCTCAGGTCGCAGCTGATGGTCACGGCCTCGGTGCGGTCGGCCAGGCTCACCTCGTTCGGGGTGTACTGGGCGGTCAGCGTCATGTCGGCGGTGGGAGTAATCTCCTCACCCACGGCGTAGGTCGTCGTGCCGTCGCTCCAGCCCGTCAGGGTCTTGTCGGCGGCATAGAGCGTGTAGTTCTTCGGAGCAGTAATCTTGCTGCCGGCCTCCACCTCGACGGGGGCGGGGGCCACGCCGTCAGCCTCGCCGGCGGCGAAGGTCACGGTGTACTTGGTCACCTCGGCGGGGATGTCAGCGGGGTCGATGGCCTCCACGGCGAAGTAGGGGTTGTAGTTAGCATTGCTGAAGTACAGCGTGGTGGGCTCGTTTGTGCGGTAGTAGGCTACGACCACGTTGGCGTGGTCGTTCATCCACTTGGCGCCCTGGGTGTTCAGCTTGGCCACCTCGTTGCCGTTGACGTCGGTCACGGTGATGTCGTTGCCGTAGTCGTGGGTGGCGTAGGTTATCTTGACCGTACCCTCCACAGGCACAATAGCCGTGAAGTTCGAGCTGCCATAGCTGCTATGCGCATGACCGCAGACGGCAGCAGCAGCCTCCTCTTCATTGTCGGTCGTGCCGATGGTGCCGTCCTCAGCCACGGTGATGAGCACGTCGTCCCCGGTCAGCAATTCGGGGTGTTGCGTCAGGTCGAGCTTGATGTCGCGGAAGGTGGAGGTGGTGGGCTCCGGGTCGCCGCCGGGCTCGTCGGTAGCGGTAGAGGTAATCACCAGCTTAGTGATGTAGAGGTTTGTACTCTGGTGCGAGCGAGTCATGGTCATCGTCTTGCTGCCTGCAGCTGCAGCAGGTACGACGAATTCGCAGGTATTGGGTGCTTCACCATACTCATCGGTACCTTTGACGGC
Source organism: uncultured Prevotellaceae bacterium (assembly GCA_900320255.1). GTDB lineage: Bacteria > Bacteroidota > Bacteroidia > Bacteroidales > Bacteroidaceae > Prevotella. Next base: position 883 of record ONRS01000032.1, on the reverse strand, counting down.
CACGTTGATGTTAACGAACTCTGTACCGGTAGAACTGGCAACCTCGCCGCCTTTCTCGAATTTTGCTTTGAAACCGGTTTGCTTTCCTGTTTCGTTCTTGTCTTTGTAACCAGTAACCAGAATCTTGTCACCGGCATGCAAGGCATTGTTCAGCGTAATTGTTACGGTATTTGTGCTGAAGTCTGCCTTGCCTTTCAGACGGATGTAATTTTTTGTGAGGTCGCCGTTGTCAGTGTCTGCCTTGGCTGTACCTCCAGTCTCTGTGTAGTTTGCACTGCCATTTTCCCACGAATAGACTGTGGCAGGCTCACTGGCTTCTCTCCATGCAGCAGTGGCAAAAGCCACAATGCCCAAGAAGACAACCATCAATAAAGATAATTTTTTCTTCATAAAGACTTTAGTTTTAGTTAATATTAATAATGTATATAGATTCTTTACTGTTTTAGTGATAGTTTGTGCAAAGATAGACATTATTATTGACATACGAACACTTTTGGGCGGTTTATTTTATCGTAAACGATTACGGGGAAGATTATTTCTCCTCTTTAAAAATAATGGATTTTTCTTTTGGAGTTGTGGAAGTTATTTTGTACCTTTGCCGAGTCAGACACCATGTCAGAAGCACAACAGGTGACAGATGACGGATGACAGACGAAAACGGGAAAGTCTACGCGTACGTACGCGTAAAAATTTCAGATTACATGTGTCATCCGTCATCTGTCATACTATCCATTAAGTAATTATTCAATAATAACTTGGTACGATTATTATTAAATATATAATTAAGTAACTACTTATAATTAGTTTATACAATCCTTTTTTTGACAACGAATTTAACGAATTAGACGAATTGCTGCGCGTAGCATTAATTAGTGAAATTCGT
>ONRS01000120.1 GCA_900320255.1 uncultured Prevotellaceae bacterium | reverse complement strand
GCTAAGTGGGCATACGTTTGCGGTGCTGCTATCGCCATCAAGAAGGGCGTGAAGACCGCTGCTGACGCTGCCGAGGCCATCGGTATCGGCCTGCAGTCGTTCTGCATTCCCGGTAGTGTGGCTGACGACCGTAAGGTTGGTCTGGGCCACGGTAACCTGGCTGCCCGTCTGCTACGCGAGGAGACGGAGTGCTTTGCCTTCCTGGCAGGTCACGAGAGCTTCGCTGCTGCCGAGGGTGCCATCAAGATAGCCGAGATGGCCAACAAGGTTCGTCAGAAGCCCCTCCGCGTCATCCTGAACGGTCTGGGCAAGGACGCTGCTCAGATTATCAGCCGCATCAATGGTTTCACCTACGTGCAGACTCAGTTCGACTACTTCACCTCTGAGCTGAAGATTGTCCGTGAGGTTCCTTACGGCAATAACCCCAGCCGTCTGAAGGTAAAGTGCTACGGTGCTGACGATGTCCGCGAGGGTGTTGCTATCCTGTGGCACGAGAATGTTGACGTCAGCATTACGGGTAACTCTACGAACCCCACACGCTTCCAGCATCCCGTTGCTGGTACTTACAAGAAGGAGCGCACACTGGCCGGCAAGCCCTACTTCTCAGTAGCTTCCGGTGGTGGCACGGGTCGTACGCTGCATCCTGACAACATGGCTGCCGGTCCTGCCTCTTACGGTATGACCGACACGATGGGCCGCATGCACTCTGACGCTCAGTTTGCAGGTTCTTCTTCAGTTCCTGCTCACGTTGAGATGATGGGCTTCCTGGGCATTGGTAACAACCCGATGGTAGGTGCAACCGTAGCTATTGCTGTTGCTATCGACCTGGCTCTGAACAAGAAGTAAGATTCCGCTTTTACTCTATTATTATATGGCAAGAGCGATGGGCGCACTTAGTGGCGTTCACCGCTCTTTTCAGTGTTGTTCGGCCTTCGTTAGAACGTGGTTCGGCCTTCGTTAGAGTGTAGTTTGGCCTTCGTTAGGTTGCAGTTCGGCCTTCGTTAGGTTGCAGTTTGGCCTTCGTTAGGTTGTAGTTCGGCCTTCGTTAATGAAAATAAATGATGATTTCTTTGGCAGTTTGAAATTTTAATCTTAACTTTGCAAACGGGAAAATGACAAAGCGTCATCAGCAAACGATGGCTGTCTCAAGTAAAACGAAAATATTAACTTAACCCTTAACAAAATATGAATGATTACTATAAGGAAAGTCGGGAGTTTAAGCGCCGCATGCAAAGCATTGAGCGCAAGAGTAAAACAGAGCAAATCCTGCTTTACGTGATGATTGCGCTGGTCATTGCCATGTTTGTTATTCTGGTCATGATGATCATGGAATAAGGCGGAGGGTAGGTTATACGGCCTCCGCCTTAACGCGGTTAAATTTCGAAGTCAAGACAAGAGCGCTGAACGGTGTAGGGACGAACCTTTCCGTTGGCCACTGCTACGTGTTCCGGATGAACGGCATAGCCCTTCAGCGACTCAGGACTGTCGAGCGTGCTGTCGAGCATTACGTCGGCATTCGACGAAGCCAGACGTCCGTCGATGTGTACGGTTACTTCGAGCAGACCGGGCACTTTGCCTACCAGTCCTTCAAGACCAGCCTTGATGCCTGCCTTTACGCGTGCTTTCTCTTCTTCTGAGAGTTCTGGATTCAGTGTCCAGAGAATGATGTGCTTTACCATATTGTTTCGGTGTTTTTAGTTAATGAATTTATTTTAAGTTTCGCACCTCGAAAACGATTACCGTTTGTCTTGTTTCTTCTTATTGTCGCGTCCCCGGCCTTTGCCGCGTCCTCGCCCGCGGCGGTGGCAGTAGCGTGAGGCACGTTTGGTGCGGTCCTTGGGTTCATAGACCGGGCCTTCGCCTACGTCGGCGGGCAGGGGAGTCTTCTCCACCTCCTTGCCCAGGAACTTCTCTATTTGCCGGAAAGCGAACTGCTCCTGTTCGTTGACAAAGGTGACGGCCATACCGTCACGCTCAGCCCGTGCCGTTCGGCCTATGCGGTGCACGTAGTCCTCAGCATCGTGGGGCACGTCGTAGTTAATGACCATGCGTATGTCGTCAATGTCAATGCCTCGGCTCACAATGTCGGTGGCAATGAGCACATCCACTTGTCCGGCCTTGAAGGCGAGCATCACCTCGTCGCGCTCCTGCTGGGTGAGGTCGCTGTGCATCTGTTCGCAGTTAATCTTCATGCGCTTCAGTTCTCGGGTAATGTCTTTCACTTTGTCCTTCTTGCCCGAGAAGATGATGACGCGCTGCAACTGGTTGGTGGCGAACAGGTATTTGACGATGGCCAGCTTCTGCGGTTCGTAGCAGACGTAGGCCGACTGCTTGATTTTTTCGGCAGGACGGCTGACGGCAATCTTCACCATCACCGGGTCGTAGAGCATCGACTTGGCCAGTTGCTGAATCTTGTCGGGCATGGTGGCCGAGAACATCACGGTCTGCCGGTTCTTCGGCAGCAGTGAGGCAATCTGCATAATGTCGTCAGAGAAACCCATGTCGAGCATGCGGTCAGCCTCGTCGAGCACGAAGAAGCTCACGCGGCTCAAGTCAACATTGCCCACCTTGATGTGGCTGAGCAGTCGGCCCGGCGTGGCTATCACCACGTCGGCACCCATGCGCAGTGACCGCTGTTCCTGGTCGTAGCGGTTGCCGTCGTTGCCGCCATAGACGGCCACGCTGCTCACGCTGTCCAGATAGTAGCCGAAGCCCTGCATGGCCTGGTCAATCTGCTGTGCCAGTTCGCGTGTAGGCGCCATGATGAGACAGTTGATGGCATCGTCGGGAAAGCCTCCGTCGTCGAGCATGGAGAGTATGGGCAGCAGGTAGGCCGCCGTCTTTCCGGTGCCCGTCTGTGCTACGCCCATGACGTCGTGCTGGTCGAGTATTTGCGGAATGCACTTCTCCTGTATGGGAGTCATCTGCTCGAAGTGCATGTCGTAGAGCGCATCGAGAATATTGTCGTTGAGGTATGTTTCTTCAAATGTCATGCCAATCGTAAATCGAAAATCCGTAAATCGTAAATTAATTAGGGGCTTGCCTGTAGCAATAGTAGGCAATGAAAATGTAGAGGATGTTTGGAATCCATGCAGCCAGCATCGGCGGCGTGTTAGCCTGAATGGCGAAGGTGGCGCTGATGGTCTGCAGCAGAATGTAAGTGAACGAGAGGGCCAGACCGATGCCGAGGTACATACCCATGCCGCCCTTACGCTTGCGCGAGGAGAGCGAGACACCGATGATGGTCAGGATGAACGAGGCGAACGACGTGGCTATGCGCTTGTAGTACTCCACCTCGTACTGCACCACGTTCTGTGAGCCGCGCTCCTGCTGCTTCGAAATGTAGCGCTTCAGTTCGGGCGAGGAGAGCGTCTCCTGCTGTCCCTTTGAGAACACCAGGTCCATGGGTTCCATTTGTATGGTCGTGTCGATTTCAGCACCCGATGTAATCTTTTCGCGCATGCCGGTGAGCGTGCGTATGCGGTAGTTCTTTGCCTTCCACTGGTATCGGCTTTCGCTGATGGTGTCGTACTGTATCACGTTGGCTGTAAGGGTGCTGATGAGCTTCTTGTTCTCAAACTTGTCGAGTCGGAAACCGTAGCCCGTCCGCGTAATGTCGTCGTATTGTGACATGAAGGCAATGACGCCCGGGGCCACTTGCAGCTGCACGTTCATGGCCGAGGTCACCTTCTTGTTGTTCTTGTAGAGCGACTCGAAGTTGTGGCGCACCACGTTGCCCTTGGGAATGATGTAGGCACCCAAGTAGAAGTTGACGGCAGCAATGATGGCAGCCGAAATAAGGTAGGGTCTGAGCAGCCGCTTAAAGCTCATGCCGCAGGCCAGCATGGCAATGATTTCAGAGTTGCCGGCCAGCTTCGACGTAAAGAAGATGACGGCAATGAAGACGAACAGGGGCGAGAAGAGGTTGGCGAAGTAGGGCACAAAGTTGGCATAGTAGTCGAACACAATGGCACGCAGCGGAGCGTGGTTGGTGGTAAACTTGGCCAGGTTCTCGTTGATGTCGAAGACAATAGAGATGGAGATGATGAGCGCAATGGAATAGACGTAAGTACCAATGAACTTGCGTATGATGTAGGTGTCAAGACGCTTCAGGTAGCGCCTGGGGTTCATCCATCTCAGTTTGTGCCCTATCTTCTGCAGCGGCCCGCGTAGTGCGGTCCACAGCCTAATCAGTTTATGCCATCTTCTTATCTTCTTGATTTCCATTGCCTTTGCTTCTTTAAATCCTCCTTCCCAAATCATCAATGACGCTGCGCTTCCACTGCGTGAAGTCGCCCTGCTCAATGTGCTGACGGGCGTCGCCCACCAGTCGCAGGTAGAAGGCCAGGTTGTGAATGCTGGCTATCTGCAGGGCCAGCAGTTCCTGCGCCTTAAACAGGTGGTGCAGGTAGGCCTTGGTGTGCAGCCGGTCAATGTCGCAGCCGTCAGGGTCAATGGGTGTGAAGTCGGTTTCCCATTTCTTGTTGCGCATGTTCATGGTGCCCTGATAGGTGAAGAGCATGGCATTACGGCCGTTGCGCGTGGGCATGACGCAGTCGAACATATCGACGCCGCGTTCTATGGCTTCCAGAATGTTCTGAGGCGTGCCTACGCCCATCAGGTAGCGCGGACGGTCTTTCGGCAGAATGGCGTTCACCACCTCTATCATGTCGTACATCACCTCGGTGGGCTCGCCTACTGCAAGGCCGCCTATGCTGGCTCCGCCGCCGTCGTTGAGCCGTCCTAAAACGTCACACACGTGCTTGGCAGCGTCCTGGCGCAGGTCCTTGTAAGTGCAGCCCTGCACAATGGGGAAGAGCGTCTGACGGTGGCCGTACAGCGGCTCCGTCTCGTTGAAGCGCTTGACGCAGCGTTCCAGCCAGCGTTGTGTCAGACCTAATGAGTTCTTGGCATACTGGTAGTCGCTCTGTCCCGGCGGACACTCGTCGAGGGCCATCATGATGTCGGCTCCTATGATGCGCTCCGTGTCCATCACGTTCTCAGGCGTAAAGATGTGCTTCGAGCCGTCAATGTGACTGCGGAACTCGCAGCCTTCCTCTTTCAGCTTGCGAATGCCCGTGAGCGAAAAGACCTGGAAACCGCCGGAGTCGGTCAGTATGGGGCGGTCCCACGTGTTGAACTTATGCAGTCCGCCTGCCTGTCGCAGCACCTGCAGTCCCGGACGCAGGTAGAGGTGGTACGTGTTGCCCAGAATAATCTGGGCCTTCACCTGCTCGCGCAGTTCCGAGAAGTGTACGCCCTTCACCGAACCCGCCGTCCCCACGGGCATGAAGATGGGAGTCTTTATCTGACCATGGTCGGTGGTTATCAGTCCCGTGCGGGCATCGCTGGCACTGTCTGTATGCTGTACTTCAAAAGTCATTTCTTCTCTTCTTTCTCTTCAGGAATGGTGAAATCGAGCGGACGCTCAACAATTTCGTCGGTCAATGCGAAGTCCCATACGTCCTGCACGTTCTCCACATAGTGGAAGTTGACGCCCTTCAGATAGACATCAGGAATTTCCTCAATGTCCTTGCGGTTCTCCTGACACAGCATGATGTCGGTAATGCCGGCACGCTTGGCAGCCAGAATCTTCTCCTTGATGCCGCCTACGGGCAGCACCTTTCCGCGAAGGGTGATCTCACCCGTCATGGCTACGTTCTTGCGAACCTTGCGCTGCGTAAGTGCCGAGGCAATGGAGGTGGCAATAGTGATGCCGGCTGAAGGGCCGTCCTTTGGCGTGGCACCCTCGGGCACGTGAATGTGTATGTTCCAGTTGTCGAAGATGCGGTAGTCAATGCCCAGCACGTCAGCGTGTGCCTTGACATACTCAAGAGCCAGTACGGCACTCTCCTTCATCACGTCGCCCAGGTTTCCGGTCAGCGTCAGCTTCGAGCCCTTGCCCTTCGAGAGCGAGGTCTCAATGAAGAGTATCTCACCGCCCACGCTCGTCCATGCCAGACCAGTAACCACGCCGGCATAGTCGTTGCCTTGATAAATGTCGCGGTAGAAGGGGGGCTTGCCCAGCAGGTCCTCTATCTCGTTGGGGGTTATCTTGAGGTAGGGCAGCTCGCCGTCCCTGGCCTTCATCAGGGCCAGCTTGCGGAAGATCTTGTTGATTTGCTTCTCTAATTGTCTGACGCCGCTCTCACGGGTGTATTGCTCAATGATTTTCTCGATGGCCGCCTTGTTGAAGTTCAGCCGTTTCTCGCTGTTCAAGCCGTTGTTCTCGCGCTCCTTGGGCACAAGGTGTCGCTTGGCAATCTCGATTTTCTCTTCCGTAATGTAGCCGCTCACCTCGATGACCTCCATACGGTCGAGTAGGGGACGCGGAATGGTGTTCAGGTCGTTGGCCGTGGCAATGAAGAGTACCTTCGAGAGGTCGTAGTCCAGGTCAAGGTAGTTGTCGTGGAAGGCGCTGTTCTGTTCCGGGTCGAGCACTTCGAGCAGGGCTGACGACGGGTCGCCGTTGTGCGTCATCTGCGTCACCTTGTCTATCTCGTCCAGAATGAACACCGGATTGCTGGACCCTGCCTTCTGAATGCTCTTGATGATTCGGCCGGGCATGGCTCCTATGTAGGTGCGGCGGTGTCCGCGAATCTCTGCCTCGTCGTGCAGACCGCCTAACGATACGCGCACATACTTGCGCCCCATGGCCTCGGCAATCGACTTGCCTAACGACGTCTTACCCACGCCCGGAGGACCGTAGAGGCAAAGAATGGGACTCTTCAGGTCGCCGCGCAGCTGCAGCACAGCCATGTATTCCAGTATGCGCTCCTTTACCTTCTCCATGCCGTAGTGGTCCTTGTCCAGAATCTTCTGGGCACGGGTCAGGTTCAGGTCGTCCTTCGTCATTTCGTTCCAGGGCAGGGCAATGAGCGTCTGCAGGTAGGTCAGCTGCACATTCCAGTCAGGACTCTGCGGGTTCAGCTGGTCCAGCTTATCGACTTCTTTATAGAACGCACGCTCAATTTCCTCGGGCCACTTCTTGTCCATGGCCTTCTCCATGAGCTGGCGCTTCTCGCTGCTGCCTTCGCCGTTGCCCATTTCGGCCTGAATGTTCCTGATTTGCTGCTGCAGGAAGTAGTTGCGCTGCTGCTCGTCCAGGTCGTCACGCGTCTTGTTGCGAATGTCCTGTTTCAGGTTTTCTAACTTGATTTCGCGGTTCAGTATGCGCATGGTGTTGAAGAGTCGCTCCTTGAGTGAGTCCATCTTGAGCAGGTCAATCTTCTCCTTCACGGCAAACGGCATGTTCGAGCAGATGAAGTTCAGGGCCAGTATGTCGTTGGTCATGTTGTCAATGGCAAAGTTGGCCTCTTCAGGCAGCTCGTCGTTCAGCTTTACATATTCGTGCGCAGTCTGGCGCATGTCGTTCATGGCCGTGCGGAACTCGCGGTCGTTCTTGTCGGGTTCTATTTCTTCTGCCTGCATCACCTTTCCTTTCAGGTAGGGCTTGAGCTTTGTCAGCTTGTCAAGCTTGATGCGGCCTAATGCCTGAATAATGGCGGTCACATTACCGTTGGGCAGTGTAATCTGGCGTATGATGCGGGCCAGTACGCCGTATTTGTACAGGTCGCCCAGCATCGGACTCTCTATATCGGGCTTGCGCTGACATATCACACCTATCAGTTCGTTGTGCTTTTCTGCATGCTGAACCAGTTGCATGCTGGTATTGCGGCCTATCAGAATTGGCGATACGACGCCAGGGAACATCACAATGTTCCTTACCGCAAGAATGCCTATTTCGTCGGGTATGTTAAAGCGGCTTAAGTCCATGTATTCACCGTCAATATCTGCAATCATTGAGAAACCTTTGTTATCTTGCATTTTACTCATCGTTACTTTGTTACCTGTTCTTTTATATACAATTGGCCGACAAAGGTACGAAAAAATTGACAATTTACCATTCACAATTGACAATTTTTTTGTATCTTTGCGCTGTTTTTTGATATGAGTAACAATTATTTTCAATTTAAGCGCTTTATTGTCCGTCAGGAACGTTGCGCCATGAAGGTGGGAACCGACGGCTGTCTGCTTGGAGCTTGGGCTAACGGCGGGCAGCGAATACTCGATGTGGGGACGGGAACCGGGCTCATTGCACTCATGATGGCCCAGCGATTCCCTGAGTCGCACGTGACGGGCATTGACATTGACGGCGAAGCTGTCTGTCAGGCTTCTGAAAACGCGGCTGCATCGCCATTTGCCGACCGTGTCAGCATGGCCGCATACGACTTCGCCGCGATGCCTGCCGATGCTTTTCCCCAACGTTTTGACAGCATCGTCAGCAACCCTCCTTATTATATTGATGCGCTCAGCTCGCCCGATCCTCAGCGTACGCTGGCCCGTCATGCTGTCTCGCTCACTTATGCCGCACTCATGCAGCAGGCTGCCCGACTGTTGGAGCCTGGTGGCGAGGTGTCGGTGGTGGTGCCTGCTGAGTGCCGGCAGCAAATGGAGAGTGCGGCGGCTCTTGCCGGACTGATGCCCACGCGCCTTGGTGCCGTCAGGACCACTGAGCGCAAACCCGTGCGTCGTTATCTGCTGGCTTTCGCAAGGGGAGATGCTTCCCAAGTGGGGGTTGAGAATACGGAAATAGTCATCGGAACTTCCAATTTTGTGGCCCTGATGCGCGATTTTTACCTTAATTTGTAAAAAAACGCAAAAAAATTGCGGAAAAGTTTGGCGGTATCAAATAAAGTGCTTACCTTTGCACCCGCAAAACCAAAAACGCTGCACCCGTAGCTCAGTTGGTAGAGCACCTGACTCTTAATCAGGGTGTCCAGGGTTCGAGCCCCTGCGGGTGTACAAAAGAGAGAACTTCGAAATAGAAGTTCTCTCTTTTTTTGTTTTGCTTAGCTTGCTACGTTTTTGAAGAAGGAGGTGCCAAACTCACCTTATTTCGTTTCCTTTGCTTTCCGTGCAAACTCAAAGAGCGACAGGGGCAGATGGCAGTAGCCGTCGGGGTTCTTGTCAAGATAGTCCTGATGGGATACATTATTTTGGACTGACGTGCAAAGCTTTTCACAATATTTTTGGAGGATTTAAGAATAATTTTTGTTACATAAAATACGTCACAATTTTCATTTTTTGCCGAAAAACGTTCTTTTATATATAAAATAATGTGTATCTTTGCACCTGTAATGTGCTATCAACAGCTAAACTTTTTCTCAATCAATCAATAATAATTATTTGACTATGAAGAAACTAAAAAAATTATTCGGAATCACCGTGGTGATATCTCTTGCATTGTGTGTAGCATCGTGTGGAAATAAGACCGCTCCCCGTCAGCTGGCTGACAGTCCCGCCCCCGAAGAACTGGCCGACAGCGTGGTCGGTATAGCTTCTGAGGAGTTGTGGACAGAGGAGGCTGTCGAAAGTCAGGTCCGTAAGATGTACGACCGTCTGAACAGCATGGGCAAAGACGGCACCGTCAAAATCAGTCAGCTTGAAGACGAGTTCTGCAGCAGCTATTATCTTGGCTTACGTAACGCCATCTCAAAGGCTCTTGAGAATGCTACGGGCGACGGTCAGCTATTTGGCGACGAAGAGGCTTTCCGGTTCTTTGCCGGCATGGGCACTCCGTTAGAGATTGAGACCATGAAGGTTGATCTGCTGACTGGCAATATGGCCCAGGCGCAGGTAAGATTCAAGGGTGCCGACGAGGAAATCGGTTTCATGCGCCTTGAGCTGGACATGGAGGACAACCAGTGGCGGGTGAAGAACTTCGATCAGCCTGAAGTCTTCGGTCCTGGCGGCTATCTGAAGATGATGGAAGATTTCGCTAATGAGCATGGTATCAGTTTCTAATTAGAAGAAAAACGATGAAGAAGATAGCACTCTTGTTTCTTGCCATTATGGCAATGACGGCTTGTGGCAGCAAGACCAACAGCACTCAGCAGGTGGCCGACTCAACGGTTGTGAAGGAGTTGCCCGACACGCTGAATAACGCAGAGGCAGTAACGCGGCAGGTGGATGCCGTCTATAGCTACTGGAATGAGCTAAGGGAGCATTTCGACGAGAGCCAGCCCACGGTCGATGAGCGCTTCGGCACTCAGGAGTGGCGGCGCGTGCGTCAGGACGTGGATGCCATCGACCGTGAGTGCGAGTGTGGCGGGTTCTTCGACTTCGGTGAAGACGGGCCGTTAGATGCCTGGACCTACGACTGCTACGAGGGCACGGTCAGCGCCAATGATATTCAGGTCAAGATGGAACCCGACGGCACGGCAGAGGTCCGTTTTCTTATTAAGGATGCCTCCACCCCCAAGGGCCGACCCGTTCGCTGGCTCATGCGCGTGGAGAACGGTGAGTGGCGCGTGGCCAACATCTTCTTTGAGAATGACGATGACTACGACCTCCTCATGAATATGCGGGCCTACGCCGATGACGGAAAGTATAACAAGTCCTTCAACATCAACAAGTATCTGCCCGACATGAAGCAACAGTTAGCCGAGAAGCAGGATGCCGACCCCGACGGCATCTTCTTTGATGCCTACGGCTTGGTGGATATTGACCTCGACGGTACGCCTGAGGTCTATGTCCAGAACAAGGAGCGCTTCAGTAATGCGGTGTTCTCTGTTGCCGGCGGTAAGGTGTCACTGCTCGCTGCCTCTTTTGCTGCTACTGAGATTTATTTCTATGAGCATGGAGTGGGGGCGCAGGGTGGCTGCGGCACGGGCTGCATGATGTCTGACTGCACGGTTATCAAAGACAGCAGGCCCGTTGTCAGTTTCCGCATCATTGACGAATATGACATGGAGGGCAATCTGGTAGAAAGCAATACTACCAAGGAAGGCCAGAAGATTACCAACGAGGAGTACGAGCGGCTCTTTGCCCAACTTGGCAAACAGATTAATCTGTCGGCCATGATGCACGACATTGACGAATGAAAAGGGTTTGCAAACTGATTTCTGACTATATGGGGCTGCTGGTGCTGCTGTCGGCAGTAGTTGGACTGCTGACACCTGGTACGTTTAGCGGCGTTAAGCCCAGCGTTATCAATCCGATGCTCGGACTGGTCATGTTCGGCATGGGCATGGCGTTGCGCATTGACGACTTCCGCATCGTGTTCAGCCGTCCGCGTGACGTCGCTATCGGCTGTCTGGCCCAGTTCACCGTCATGCCCCTGCTGGCGTGGGTGCTCAGCCGTCTGTTCGCGCTCGACGAGGCACTTACCGTGGGCGTGGTTCTCGTGGGCTGCTGTCCGGGTGGCACGGCCTCGAACGTCATCACTTACCTGGCTAAGGGCGACCTTGCGCTGAGTGTCGGCATGACGGCTACATCGACTTTGCTTGCCCCCTTCGTCACGCCCCTGCTGGTCTGGCTGCTGGTGGGGCAGACGGTCGATGTGGAGGTAGCAGGCATGCTGCTGAGCATCTTCTGGGTGGTCATCCTGCCCATCGTGGCTGGCCTGGCCTTCAAGTGGCTCTGGCCCAATGCCTCAGAGCGGGCTACGGCTTATCTGCCTGCCTTTTCGTCGATTGCCATTTGTGTCATCGTGCTCATCATCATAGCCGCTAATGCCTCGAAGCTGCTGGAGGGCGGACTCATCATCATTCTGGTCGTCGTGCTCCACAACCTCTGCGGACTCTCCATGGGCTATCTCGTAGGACGCCTGTTGCGCCTGCCTGCAGCCAAGCGCAAGGCCATCAGCATCGAGGTGGGCATGCAGAACTCTGGTCTTGCCTCCAGTCTTGCTACGCTTCATTTCGCCGCTTACCCCATGGCCACTATTCCCGGTGCCGTATTCAGCGTGTGGCACAACATCAGCGGAGCCGTCGTCGCCCGCCTGTTTGCAAGGCATGCTGACGACGATTTACGCACTGTGTCTTGACGTAACTTTGTCACCCAAACATTTAACGGCATGGAACAAAACAAAGAACTGCATACGGCATGGGACTTCGTGGAGAACACGGGGCGCAGCATCTTTCTGACGGGTAAGGCAGGAACGGGAAAGACCACGTTCCTGAAAACGGTAGTGGAACGTTCGCGCAAGCGGTCCATCGTGGTGGCTCCAACGGGTGTGGCAGCCATCAATGCCGGTGGCGTTACCATTCACTCGTTCTTTCAGCTGCCCTTCTCGCCCTACGTACCCGGCGCCAAGGTGGAGAGCAAGTTCGACTTCGGACGGGAGAAACGCAAGATTATCGCCTCCATCGACCTGCTGATTATCGACGAAATATCTATGGTAAGAGCCGACCTGCTCGATGCCATCGACAGCGTGTTGCGCCGTTTCCGCGACCACACGCAGCCCTTTGGCGGCGTACAGCTGCTGATGATAGGCGACCTGGCACAGCTGACCCCTGTGGTGACACCCGAAGACGAAATAATGCTGAAACCTTATTATGACACGCCTTACTTCTTTGGTTCGAAGGCTCTGCAGCTGATTGACTACGTCACCATTCAGCTGGAGCACGTCTATCGGCAGCAGGACGCGTCGTTCATCGATATTCTGAACCAAATCCGCGAGGGCCATCCTTCGCAAGAGGTGCTGGACTGTCTGAACCTGCGTTGTAAGCCGGCTTTCATTCCTCGGCCCGAAGACCAGTTCATTCGTCTGACCACCCACAACAACCTGGCTAACTTCTACAACGAGTCGGAATTGCAAAAGCTGCCGGGCCGCGCCTGCCAATACCATGCAGAGCTGAATGGCACCTTTCCTGAGTACTCCTACCCAACAGCCGAGACGCTGGTGCTGAAGCAGGGAGCTCAGGTAATGTTCGTCAAGAACGACCCTTCGGGCGAGCATCGCTACTTCAACGGGCGCATCGGTCGGGTAGTGGAGGCAAGCCCGAAGCGGCTGACCGTCTATTGCGAGGGCGATGCCGACGCTATCGAGGTGGAACCCTTGGAGTGGGAGAACACCCGCTATACGCTGAATGAGAAGACACGCGAGATTGAGGCCGAGGTGCAAGGCACTTTCAAGCAGGTGCCCCTGCGGCTGGCTTGGGCCATTACCATCCACAAGAGTCAGGGCCTTACCTTCGACCGGGCCATCATTGATGCCAACCAGTCGTTTGCACCCGGACAGGTGTATGTAGCCTTGAGCCGCTGCCGAACGTTAGAGGGACTGGTGCTGGCCACTCCACTGCAAGCCCGTGCCATCATCAACGACGAGCGCGTCAACTCATACATCGCCCAGCAGGAGTCGGAAGCCCGCCGCAGCATTGCCCAGCTGCCCCAGCTGAAACAAGAGTACGAACGCTATCTCCTGCTGCAGCTGTTCGACTTCCGGGCCTTGCTGGGCGAGCAGGAGTCCATGGTGCGCATCTTTGCTGAATACTTCTATAACAGTCATGCACAGCTAAAGCAGCTGCACGACAAGGCGCTGATGGACATCCGCCAGAAGGTTATTGACGTGGCCACAAAATGGCAGCTGAAGATACAGTCCATGACCATTGAACAACTGCGCGAGCCTGAGTTCCTGGACCGCGTGAAGCGTAGTGCCGAATACTTTGCCGACACGCTGAACAGCATCCTCTCCAAGCCCCTTGAACTCACTGCCAAGGTGGAAACCAACAACAAGCAGGCTGCTCACCGGCTGGGCAATGCACTGCCTGATGAACGACAGACGTGGCTTGCCCGCCGCTACCTGCTGACGAAGATGGCCGAACAGGGCTTCACCGTCGGCAGCTACTTGAAAGAGAAGCAGATGTCTGTGCTCGATGCCATTGACGAAAACTCGCTCAAACCGAAACGCAAACGGAAGTCAAAGGAAACCAAGAAGGCGAAGCCAAAGACGTGACGTTACTTACGACGAAATCCGCCTGATGACAGAACTATTATGATGTATCCCTTGTTAGACATTGAGAGGCGAAAGTCTCGCATGGCGACACTGCACCCAAGATTACAGGCTCGAATACTCCTTGATGGCATCGAAACAGGGGCAGGCCTTGTGGACGTTGGGAAGGTCGCGGTGACCGAGGATGCGGGCATCGGGGTGCGCCTTCTTCAGACGGCGGAGCAGGCGCAGCAGGGCACGCTTCTGCAGGGGCGTGCGGGTGTCGTCGGGGGTGCCCTGCTTGTCCAGTCCTCCCTCGTAGCACACACCGAGGCTGTCCTTGCTGCCCCCGTCTGTCGGCACACCACATGATACAGGCAGGCCGTCGTCACCCACCTCAAAGTACATTGTCCGCTCGATGT
>ONRS01000022.1 GCA_900320255.1 uncultured Prevotellaceae bacterium | reverse complement strand
GTATTCATACTCCCTCTTGCCGTTGTGGTAGAGGTCAAGGTAAATGGAGCTTCTGCCGTCCTTCAGCAGACGCGTCCTTAGTCTGATAGGTTCTGATGATGTCATACTTTTGTTGTTTTGTTGCTTGAATGATAACGAGCAACAAAGTAACAACAAAAAAACGACAAACGGACTAAAACGGACTCAAAACACCCTATTTATAACTATATTTAAGAAAACTGCCTGTTTTCGGGGCTTTTTTGAGTTCTTTTGCGGTTTTTCTGATACCGTTTGTTATTGTCCTACTTTCCGACGCAGAAACGCTACTTTCCCACGCAAAAGTGGGAGAAAATGTTGTTGAGGGTTTCCTGAGGGGTGATTTGACCGCCGGTTATTTCGGCCAGGGTTTCGAGAGTGAGGCGGAGATCCTCGGCGAGCAGGTCACCGCTGAGCTGCAATTTGAGACCTTCCAAAACATGCTGAATGTTTTCTTGTGCACGTTGTAGGGCATCGTAATGACGGGCATTGGTGATGATGATGTCTGAATCAGAAATTTCAGGCAGGTGGGCCGCCTCAAAAATGGCTTGTTCAAGCGTTTCTATTCCTTGTCCGTTCTTGGCAGAAATTGGAATGATGGAGGTGCCTTTATCGCCAGAGGAAGGGATGACTGTTTTGGGTAACTTGTCGATTTTATTATGTATGATAATCAAGGACTTGCCTTCACATCGTTTCTTAATTTCTTTAATATCATTCTGAGTGGGCTTGGCGTCAATAAGCCAGAGCACAATGCGTGCTTTTCCAATAGCTGCGTAAGTACGGCTAATACCGATTTGTTCCACTTTGTCGGTAGTCTGACGGATGCCTGCTGTATCAATGAAACGGAAGGTGACACCCTTAATATCAATGGTGTCTTCAATGGTGTCGCGGGTGGTGCCGTGAATGTCAGAGACTATGGCGCGGTCTTCGTGGAGCAAACGGTTCAGTAGGGTGCTCTTGCCAACATTGGTTTTACCGACAATGGCGACGGGGATTCCCTGTTTCAGAGCCTGACCAGTCTCGAAAGAGTGGGAGAGCCGCAGAATGTGCTGTTGAATGGTCAGGGTTAGTTCGAGAAGTTCAGTACGGTCTGCAAATTCCAGGTCCTCATGGTCAGAGAAGTCGAGTTCAAGTTCGATCAACGATGTGAGTTTGAGTAATTGCTCACGGAGTCGTGCCAACTCGGTTGAGATACCGCCTCGCAGTTGGCTCATGGCCAGGCGGTGTGTTGCCTGGTTGGTTGATGCAATGAGGTCGGCAACGGCTTCAGCCTGCGTAAGGTCGAGCTTGCCGTTCAGGTATGCCCTCTTTGTAAACTCGCCTGGTTCTGCCATGCGGCAACCTTTCTCACTCAACAGGGACAAAACCTTATTAATGATATAGCCGGAACCGTGACAGCTCAGTTCCACACAGTCCTCGCCGGTGTAGGAGTGTGGGGCTTTAAACACGGAAACCATGCATTCGTCGATGACTTCCGTGTCGTCCTTGATGCGGGTGAAGTGAACAGTATTAGCTACTAAGCTGTCGCGGCACACGGAGCAAAGGCGGGTTAGGGCAGAGAAGGCATTGGGGCCACTGACCCTGATGACAGCAAGAGCACCGCCCGTGGCGGTTGCTGGTGCGCAGATTGTGTCAGTCTCGCTCATCATATCCTGTCGAGCACTTTCTCGATGAGCGTGTCGATGGAGTTCTTATACTCGGTGTTCATCTTCTGGGCATAGCGGTTGG
Source organism: uncultured Prevotellaceae bacterium (assembly GCA_900320255.1). GTDB lineage: Bacteria > Bacteroidota > Bacteroidia > Bacteroidales > Bacteroidaceae > Prevotella. Next base: position 19,922 of record ONRS01000022.1, on the reverse strand, counting down.
CAATGACCATGCAGCAGGTCATGGCACGGTGACCCAGCAGCGAGGCCATGCCGGCAAGGGCAGATGACTCCATCTCGAAGTTGCAGATTTTCATGCCTTCATATTCGAATGCCTCTATCTTCTGGTTTTGTTCGGGGTCGGCAATGTCTGCACGGAGTACTCTTCCCTGGGGGCCATAGAATCCACCGCACGAGATGGTATAGCCACGCACCATGTCGTCCTTGGCAATCTGGTTGATGAGCTCCTGATTGGCAATGGCCACGTATGGTGCACCCTTGATGGGGTCCCACTGCATGTGCTGTTTGAAGGCTTCTTCCAACTGCAGGTCACACACCTGGTTACGTCCGGCATAGTAATTCAGTAGTCCGTCGAAGCCAATGCTCTTGACGCTTGCCACGAAGCATCCGGTAGGGGTGAAGGGCTGCAAACCACCACAAGTACCAATGCGTACCCAGGTCAGCGTGCGGTGTTCATCACGCTCGGTACGGGTGTTGTAGTCAATATTGGCCAGCGTGTCAAGCTCGTTGGCCACAATGTCGATGTTGTCGCAGCCGATACCGTGACTCTGGCAGGTAATGCGCTTGCCCTTATAGGTGCCGGTAATGGTATGAAATTCGCGGCTGCTGACTTCACACTCACGGGTGTCGAAATGGTCAGCCACAGTATTAACACGTGCAGGATCTCCAACGAGAACGACTTTGTCAGCCAGTTGTTCTGGCTTCAGGTGGAGGTGGAAACACGAGCCGTCATTATTTATAATGAGCTCTGACTCTGGAAATAACTTTTTCATAGGCTTATAATTATTGTATTAACTGGTTTTCGGAATTACGAATGTCCTGTTCCATGAGCAAGATATTGGTTTCTAACTGTGACACATTCTTTTCGGCAGTCAGAATTTCATTGCCCAGGGACTCACGCTGACTGGCAGTAGCATTTGTATATTGTATGCGAGCAGACTGAAGTTCTTTACGAAGTGTTTCAAGTTGGTTCCGCATAATCAGCAGCTGCTGATAGCGTTCAGCGTTGCCCATAGCCTTAAAGTCTGCTGGACTGGTGTAAATAGTATTGTCATTAATGACGAATGGGGTGAGCGTTGAGGGTTGGGCGTTCAGGGTTGAGCGTTGTTGTGCTTTCTCCATACGTTTTAGGGCCTCTGTACGTTCGTGGCCATCGCCCCATGTGTCGGCGATGCGCTCAATGTCGGCAAGACTCTTCAGACGGCCGGCGTATTGGTCACCGTATGACTGTCGGACGTCGTTCGGAATAAAGCTGTAGATGCAGACGTAGCCTGCTGGCTGTCGGCGTGAAGTTGCAAAATAGCCAATACGGCTTTCCTCATCGATGATGAAGAGAATATCGTCGGCTTTGGAATTGAACGGCATACCGATGTTCTCGGGTTTTAAGAACGAGTGGCTTTCAGAGTCATAGCGGGTAACAAAAATGTCGTAGCCTCCGATGCTCTCGCTGCCTTTTGCCGAGAAATAGAGCGTGGTGCCGTCGTTCATAAGAAAGGGGTGGTCAAGCGAATCGATTTCACCAGGTGTAATAAGTCCCTTCAGTTCCTGTTCGTTAACGAAGCTGTTGCCGGCTTTCATACTTTCATAGAGTTTGCCTTCTTTGGCAAAGATGCGACGAGTGCCTATTTCATTCTGATAGCTGTAGCCTTGCTGCTCTGCCTTCAGCACACCTGTCTGTGGTGTAAAGGTAATCTTGCTGAGCATATCGCTACGCGGCACAAGAAGGCTGTCAATGAAGATAATCTTCTGCGTGTTCATGACCATTCGCTCCAGCTTTGGGTCAACCGGTGGTGCCTCTACTACAGGTTTCTTGGTGGTAGGACGTTTCTTCTGGGCCGCCCCCATGAGTGGCATGCAAAGACATAAAGCTACAATAATATAACGGCTCAAGTGTTTCATTTCTTTTTTATTTGTTGTTAAAATTAGAAAGCAAAGATACTACATTTTGGCAGACTAACGGCTATTGTCAAATGACAATTAAAGATATTTAACTCAACTTTTCCATGCTTTTTTACATCAAATGAGGCGGTTTCCCACCGGCTTCAGCGATATTTTTTACCCAGTTCGCGCATGAATTGTATATTGTTTTCCCGAGATTGCTATAACTTTTTCCCGAGATTTATGTTGCTTTTTCCCGAGATTCTCACCTACAATCTCGGGAAAAACACATAAGAATCTCGGGAAAAATTGATAACAATCTCGGGAAAACTTATAACAATCTATCGGCCAACATGATAAAATAGCACGCCGAAGAGCAAGGAAAACCCCTGCAATATGGTTGGATTTTCCTTGCTTTTTAACTTAACTTACTGAACTTATCGCTTTGCTTGCAATGGACTACAGGACTCCATGTAACTCCTGAACTCCTTAATTTCTGAAATTATTAATATTCTGTGAGCTTTCCAGCAGCCTTTAGGGCATTCCAAATAGAATAGCGTGTCTCTTTATTTAACTGCTGCATACGCAGGAAGATTTCATGTATGGCTGTGCGGCTGGTCTCGTGTTCGTAAGGGCATTGCTTTAACAATTTCCGATAGTTCTGCTGCTCGGCAAATATGCGTATGTCGGCTTCTTCGCAAAGGCAAAGCGGGCGGATGATGGTGAGCGGCATCTTCTTCATGCGCAATAAGGCGGGCATTGCTGAGAACTGTCCTTCGAAGGTGAGGTTCATCAGGGCGGTATGGATGATGTCGTCTTGATGATGGCCTAAGGCAATCTTATTGCATCCCAGTTCCTGTGCAAGGTTGAAGAGCTGCTTTCTGCGCTGCCACGAACAAAGGAAGCACATGGGCTTTTTCTTAGCTTGGGTGGTGGGTGGTGAGAGTCGGGTGGTGATGACGTGCAGGGGAACACCAAGTTTGTCGCAGAACGACTGGAGATAAGATGCATCTGTCTCATAATGAATGTTCTCCATGCGGATGTGGGCAGCCTCTACCGAGAACTGCGGCCGATGCACGCGAGAACGTTTTGCCAGCAACTCGAGAAGACACAAAGAATCCTTACCACCAGAAAGGCCAACAAGAATTTTGTCGCCGTCCTCAATGAGGCGAAATTCAACTGATGCCTTGCCAAAACGGCGTTGAATGCGTTCGCTGACCGTCATTTCATGAATACTAAATAGACGGCACAAATAATGAGCAAAAAGGCGAGGACGTGATTCCAATGCAGCGTTTGCCCTTGGAACATGATGTTGGCAATGACGGCAAAGACGGTCAATGAGATACACTCCTGAACCACCTTCAGTTGTACCAGCGAGAAGGGCCCGCCATTATCGATGAAGCCTAAGCGGTTAGCTGGTACCTGACAGCAGTATTCCAGAAAAGCTATACCCCACGAAAAGAGAATAACCCCAAAAAGAGGCCATGAATTACTGATGCCAGACTGTTGCAACCGTAGATGTCCGTACCAGGCAAGTGTCATAAACACATTACTGAGTATTAAAAGAATAATCGTATAAAGTCCGTTCATTTTCTTTAAATTATGCACATGGATTATTATGAATTAGTATGTCGTTGAAGAAAGAGTTTGTGGGTGATGCATTGTGGCAACTCTTCTTCGTAGTGGGTTACCATAATCATGGTTTTGTTATGGCGCTGGCAGAAAGTCTCGATGATGTCTTTAACCAGTCTGCGGTTGACATTGTCAAGGCCGTGCAGAGGCTCATCGAGAATAAGCAGTTCGGGGTCTTTTACGAAAGCTCTGGCTAAGAGTACCATGCGCTGCTCACCACTTGACAGTTGCAGAAAGCTGCGGTCTGCCAGTTCTTCTATACCGAAAATTCGCATCCACCAGCGACACCTTTCCTTTTCTTGCTCATCAGGCTTCACGTAAAGGCCTACCGTATCCTTTAGCCCGCTGGCCACAATGCGCAGAGCTGCAATGTCGCGTTGGTAGCTGCGGTGCATTTCGGGCGATACGTACCCAATATGACGTTTGATGTCCCAGATGCTTTCGCCACTCTCTCCGCGTTGATACCCGAAAAGAGCAATGTCGCAAGCATAACTCTGCGGATTATCGGCACAGACAAGTGAAAGCAAGGTGGATTTGCCGGCACCGTTCTGACCGGAAAGAGCCCAGCGTTCACCGTTATGTACCGTCCAGTTGAGACTTTTTAGAATAGTTCGCTCGCCATAGCGAATGCTCACATCGTGCATGCGGATGACCTCGTCAGCATGATATTCGTTGGTCTTATAAGGAAGGTTCAGAATAGCCTGACGTTTCTCTTCCGTCAGCACCCGGGTAGGGAACGGAGCACGTTGCTGCAGGTATGAATGGAGTGGGAGAGTAGTGTTCGTATCCATGTCGAGAACCTGCTCTACGTATGATGGAATATCGTCGCTCTTAGCCAATACGAGGTAAAGGTCAATGTGCTGTTCCTGCACAATGAGCAGCAGTAAGTCTCGTAGCTGCTGACGCGTTTCTGCATCCAGACCAATGAACGGATTATCCAGAATTAAAGTCTGCGGATGACTGTGTAATGTCTTGACAAGTTGGAATTTACGAAGTTCACCACTGGACAGTGTGATGATATATTTGTCGAGCACGCCACGAAGGTTAAACAAGTCGAGTAGCGCATCATCTTGAACCGGGCCCAGTTTTTCTCTTACGGTTGGAGTTTCTGCGTCAATGTCGTGCTGATTCCAGCGCAACTGGAGGTAATAGGCACCATCAATAGAAGGCCCGTATGAGTCGCGGAAAGCAATATAACGCAACTTGTCACTCGCTATTCGGCGGCGCAATTGTTCTACCCATTGGGTCTTACCACTTGCATTTCTTCCTACAATAGCTGTTATCATTGTTGAAAATGGGGATATTAAAGACCACTTACTTTATCTTTGTTCTTGTTGACAAAGTCCTTCCAGCCACGATAGTGAGCCGTGGATTCTGGACGATTCATCTGTAAATAGTGACAATAGGCAGCTCCCAGCGCATCGGTAGCATCCATGAAGGTGTTAACGTCTTCTTTCGACAAGCTGAGCAACCGTTGCAGCATGCCTGCTACCTGCTCCTTTGACGCGGAGCCGTTGCCCGTAATGGCCATCTTTATTTTCATGGGAGCATATTCGTGGATAGGTACGCCGTGATGAATAGCAGCAGCAATGGCTGTGCCTTGAGCACGTCCGAGCTTTAGCATTGACTGTACATTTTTGCCGAAGAAGGGAGCCTCAATAGCCATTTCGTCAGGCAGATAGCTGTCAATAATGCCGGTTACACGCTCAAAGATATGACCTAATTTCAGGTAGCCGTCACCAAACTTACGCAGGTCAATGACACCCATGGTCATCATCTGTGCCTTCCCATCGACTACCTTAATCAGTCCGTAGCCCATGATGTTTGTTCCAGGATCAATGCCTAAAATAATCTTCTCTGCCTTGACCATTTTGTCAGAGTTCTCTACAGTAAGTAAACATGTTAGTAAAGGGCAGTTCTACAGGCTTGCGGAATAATCCGAACAAAGCACTGCCAGAACCGCTCATGGCAGCATATACAGCTCCCAAGTCATACAGTCGTTGTTTCACCGATCCCAGTTCTGGATGCAGTGAGAAGACACCTTCCTCGAAATCGTTAACCAGCCAATCGTGCCACTCTTCAACGGGTCTGTTCACCACATCGCGGCAATTAACTGCCGGATGTTTGGGATTGATGAGGGAGTAAGCCTCACGGGTAGAAACCGGAATGTCAGGCCGCACCACGCCTATATGCCATCCGCTCAGGTTGAGGCTGACGGGCGTCAGCCTGTCACCTATTCCCTCAGCATATTGTGGCTGCGGGTCAATGAAGAATGCGCAATCGGCTCCTAACTTTGCTGCATAGGTTCTAAGCTGGTCGTTGCTTAACTGCAGGTCGCAAATCTTGTTCAAAGCAGTTAGCATATAGGCACCGTCGCTTGACCCGCCACCCATGCCGGCTTGCGTGGGAATACCTTTTTTTAATCGCGCACTCACGCGAGGCATTTCCGGAAAATCTTCCTTGAGGAGCCTGTAGGCCTTAACGACGAGATTGCTCTGCACGTCACCCTCGATGGCAATGCCTTCCAGCGTCAGTTCGCAGTCGTGCTCTTTGTCCGCTGTCTTTTGCTCTGTTACTTCCAGTTCGTCACTGATAGGGACAGGATAGAATACTGTCTCGAGATTATGATACCCGTCCTGTCGTCTTTCCACTACGTTCAGGCCGAGGTTAATCTTGGCTATCGGAAAAAACTTCATAGACCGTAGCTTAATAATTAAATGTGCCGAATTCACTCTGAATGGTAAGTGAACGCTGGCCTTCCTCTATGTGGCCGACCACCTGGGCATCAATATTAAATGAACGGCTGATGCTGATTACCTTTTCTGCTATTTCCGGACGTACGTAGATTTCCATACGGTGTCCCATGTTGAACACCTGGTACATCTCGCGCCAGTCAGTGCCCGAGCAGTCGTGAATGGCACGGAAGAGCGGCGGTACGGGGAACATGTTGTCCTTTACCACGCGGCAGTTGTCACCAACGAAGTGCAGCACCTTGGTCTGGGCGCCACCCGTACAATGCACCATTCCGTGTATTTCCGGGCGAAGCTCATCAAGCATGCGTTTGATGACAGGGGCATAGGTTCGAGTGGGGGATAGCACGAGCAATCCTGCATTGGGCAGTCCTGCCTGCTGAGTCTGTGTCTCAGTGTACGGGACAGCATCAGTGAGACGGAACTTACCGCTATAAACCAGCTCCTCGGGTACAGCATGGTCGTAGCTTTCCGGATATTTCTCGGCTAAATATTTACTGAATACATCGTGGCGGGCTGAAGTAAGGCCATTGGAACCCATGCCGCCGTTATAGCGATGCTCATAGGTAGCCTGTCCCGTTGAGGAGAGCCCGACAATGACGTCGCCCGGACGTATGTTGGCATTGTCTATCACGTCACAGCGCTTCATGCGGCAGGTAACAGTAGAGTCAACAATAATAGTCCTTACAAGGTCGCCAACGTCGGCCGTTTCGCCACCTGTGGGCCAGATGCCTATACCCATGTTGCGCAGTTCGCTAAGCAGTTCGTCAGTACCATTGATGATGGCTGAAATGACTTCACCGGGAATGAGCATCTTGTTCCTTCCGATAGTGGAGCTCACCAGTATGTTGTCAACGGCACCCACACAAAGCAGGTCGTCAGTATTCATGACGATAGCATCCTGTGCTATTCCTTTCCATACGCTCAGGTCGCCCGTTTCCTTCCAATACATATAGGCCAGCGACGACTTTGTACCAGCTCCGTCGGCATGCATAATGTTACAATAGTCAGGGTCACCTCCCAGTATGTCGGGAATTATCTTGCAGAAAGCCTGCGGGAATATGCCCTTGTCAATGTTCTTGATGGCGTTGTGTACATCCTCTTTGGCTGCACTCACGCCGCGTTGCATATATCTGTTGTCCATGATTTATTTATTGAGTCCGCTAAAGTCTGTAGTATTCTCTTCTGTGCCTTGTGGTGCCTCGTAAAGATACATCTGGGTAAAGCCAAACATACCAGCAATCATGTTACGAGGGAAGGTACGTATTTCAACATTATAATGCTGCACTGCCTCATTGTACTTACGACGGGCCTCACTCAGACGGTTGACGGCGCCCTCCAGTTCAATCATCACCTTCTCAAACTGCTCATTGCCCTTCAATTCGGGGTAGTCAGCCTCATGCACCACCATCAGTCGGCTCAGTGCTTGTGTCAGTGCGCCTTGGGCTTCGTTCCACTCCTGCATCTGCTGGGGGGTACAGTTGCTGGGGTCAATAGTAATCTGTGTGGCTTTCGTGCGTGCTTCCACCATGTTCTCAAGTGTTTCCTGATTAAATGTGGTAACTTTGCGCAGAATCTGTTCCAATGAATTAAGGTTCTGCTGGTTGCGCTTCAAAATGACATCAATATTAGAGAAGGCTGTCTTTGCCTGCTCTTGTGACTGCACGAAAGAATTATAGGAACCAGCCATCCAGAAACCAACGATGACGGTAAACAGAACGATGATGCCCAGGCATCCGATTGCAATAACTTTCTTGTTCATAACGATGAGTATTTTTAATGTTGTTTTTATTATTTCTATTATTTGATAATGTTACCAACGTGAGGTAGAGCCGCCACCGCCAGAGCCTCCTCCTCCGTAGTGTCCACCCGAGAAGTGACCGCCACCCCATGAGGAACCTCCCCCCCATGAGGAACCTCCGCTTCTTGACGACCCGCTGTGTGACGAACTGCCGCCACCGCTAAAGAACATAAAGTCGTTGCCACCGAAGAGCAAGGGCAGTATAGATAACTCCTTCTTGAATATGTTGGTCTGGCGCTTGTTCTTGGCATAGATGTGCAGATGCCAGCCGCGAATGTCACCCACGACGAAGTAGATAATAAACAGGATAACAAGTCCGAGCAGATATAAGAAAACATATCCTGTCAGAGCGTCTTCTGAATTTGTGTCAGACTCAGTATTTCTTGAATAAGATGAAGAAGCATAAGGCAAAGGTTTGTTTTCCAGTGTATTATAGAAAGCGGATGTGAGGTGAATCATGGCACTGTCAGGCTGTCCAGCCTTCAGGTAGGGAATTAAGTATCGTGCTTCCAGCTGGTGACATTCAGCATCAGTCAGCTCACTTTCAAGTGCATAGCCTGTATGAGTGCGGTAAACGTGGTCTTCATAAGCCAGCACCATAACCAGTCCGCGGTCGTTGCGGCCAATCTTATAAAGGTCGAAAACATCCTGCGCAAACCGGAATATGTCTTGGTTCTGTACATGTCCTACAATGAATACGGCCGACTCTATACCAAGTTCCTGATTCATCTGCTGTAACTTTTCGTTAAGTATGCTGACGGTATGCTCAGACACAATGTTCTCTGGATTGAAGACATAGCAGGTAGAGTCCAGCAGATGGGGAAGACTGACATCTTTGGCTGTCCAGTATATCTGATGATTCTCTTTGGATTCTGTGTAAGAATTTTTGATGTCAACCCCCAGCGTATAGCCACACGACGTAAACTGGGCGATGACAGCAACAGAAAGAAATACCTTCCATAAAATACTCGTCAGTTGGTATGGCTTGCCAGCTGTTGCCCACTCTTCTAACAACTCATCAATTTGTTGCTTGTACTTTTCACGCCTCACCAGGTAATAGGACTTGTACATGGAGTGCATATCCAAAGCCTGGTTATAGTTGGCCGTATTCCTCGCGTTAATGTACTTTTTCGTATAGTCCAGCCCGGAAGCATTCAGACCATCGGCCAAATTGTCAATACGCTTTTTGAAGACGTCCACAGCATCGTGGCAGGGGTTCTCAGAGGCTGATTCCAGTATTCCCAGCGTCAGCACTCCACCACCAAAAATAGCTAAATACCCCCAGAAAAGAGTCTGGGCATGACTCACGGAACCGTTAGAAAAGCCGTTGTTGATACTAATGAACAACAAAACCACTGATGTCATAATGACCACCAGTAGAAACAAGATGTTCAGTAGTTTCTTCTTCGTCTTCATCTGACAGTTATTATAAGCTTTTCTTATTCCTTGTCGTGCCAGAACTCCCATGAGGCAAAGGCCTGCAGCAACAGCATTTCAAGGCCGTTCTTCACGTTGGCCCCATAGGCAGCTCCACGTTTCATGAAGAGCGTCTCGTCAGGATTATAAATTAGGTCATAGAGAATCGTTCTGCTGTCCATAGTCTCATAAGGCAGTAGCGGGCACTCCTCCGTCTTTGGGAACATGCCTAAGGGTGTACAGTTCACAATGACGTTATACTCCTTGATAACATCGGGCGTAATGCTTTCATACTGAATGGTGCCGGGACGCTGATAACGGCTCACAAAGACCGTATCCAGTCCTAATGATTTCAGACCGTAGTCGATAGCCTTGGAGGCACCGCCAGTACCCAGAATGAGTGCCTTCTTGTGGAAACGCTCCAGCATGGGCTCAATGCTTTGGGTGAAGCCAATAACATCCGAATTATAGCCTTTCAGTTTGATTTTCTTTCCCTCGTGAATGACCTTAATGACGTTAACGGCACCAATAGCCCTTGCTTCCGGGCTGATGTTATCAAGATATTCCATCACCTTCTGCTTGTAGGGAATGGTCACATTGAGACCTTTCAGTTCTGGATTTGAATCCAATACTTCTGCCAACAAGTCAATACTGGGAATCTCAAAATTCTCATATACTGCATCAATGTCCTCGTCCTTGAACTTCTGGTTGAAGTAGCTGATGGAGAACGAGTGCCCCAGGGGGAAACCTATTAATCCGTATTTGTCCATTTCTTTTCTTTTATTTTGTTGCAAAATACATCGTGCATATACCAAAAGTAAGCCGTTTAAAACGTGCCTCGCGAAAACCGGCTTTCTTTAGAATGTCAACCATACGCTCACCTTGCGGAAAGGCTTCTATGGTACGCGTGAGGTAGGAATAGGCGCTGGTGTCCTTCGAAATCAGACGGCCATAGAGAGGAAGGAATGTGTGTGAATAAATGGCAAAGAGCTGCTTCATGGGAAAACTGACGGGTGTCGTCAGTTCCACAATGCTAAGATGACCGCCCGGCTTCAGTACTCGGCACATTTCTGCCAGTCCCTTGTCCAGGTCGGGAAAGTTGCGTATTCCGAAAGCAGCCGTCACTGCATCAAACTCATTGTCTCCCAATGTTAGCGACATACAGTCCTCGCGTGCAAACTTGATGACATTGTCCAATCCCAGCTTTCCCACCTTTTGCCGTCCTATCTCCATCATGCCTTCGCTGATGTCGGTGCCCAGCAGTTGTTGGGGTTTGAGCATCTGGGCAGAGAGGATAGCGAAGTCGCCTGTCCCTGTCGCAATGTCAAGTATGCGCTGCGGTTTGTAGGGTGCCAGTTGTCCTATAGCCTTACGCCGCCAGCCTTTGTCGATGTTCCACGACAGTCGATGGTTCAGCTCATCATAGGTGGGTGCAATGTTGTCGAACATCTGCTCCACCTGCTGGCCTTTCTCGCCTTCATTATATGGCTTTATTTTCTCCTGTTCGTACATGAGTTATAGGGTTTATGGGGCTTATAGGACTTATAGGGCTTATAGGGCTTATAGGGCCTGGCTCTCTAACCATTTGCTGACATTCTGCTCAATGCGCTTGGCAATGTCGTCGCTATCAGCAGCTTTTTCAAACTTCTCGCCTGTAATATGCTCGTAGAGCTCAATGTATCGGTCGCTGACGCTCTTGGCATATTCGTCAGTAATCTCTGGCATCACTTGTCCGGGTTCGTTCATGAAGTTGTGCTCAATGAGCCATTGGCGTACAAACTCCTTCGAGAGCTGGCGCTGGGGTTCGCCGTTGGCAAACTTCTCCTCGTAGCCGTCGGCATAGAAGTACCGGCTTGAGTCTGGAGTATGAATCTCGTCAATGAGATACACTTTTCCGTCACGCTTGCCAAACTCATACTTCGTGTCAACAAGAATCAGTCCCTGACGGGCTGCTATCTCCTGACCGCGTGCAAACAGCTTGCGGGTATAGTTCTCCATTACCGCATAATCCTCGGCCGAAACAATTCCTTGGGCGATGATTTCTTCCTTCGAGATATTCAGGTCGTGACCTTCATCAGCCTTGGTGGTCGGGGTAATAATGGGCTCGGGGAAACGCTGGTTCTCCTTCATGCCGTCTGGCAGGCGCACTCCGCAAATTTCGCGCACTCCGTTCTTGTAGTCGCGCCAGGCTGAGCCGGTCAGAATGCCGCGTATAATCATTTCTACTCGGAAGCCTTCACACTTCAGTCCCACCGTTACCATTGGGTCGGGTGTGGCCAGTTTCCAGTTAGGGCATATGTCGTTGGTAGCGTCCAGAAACTTGGCTGCTATCTGGTTGAGCACCTGTCCTTTGTAAGGAATACCCTTTGGCAGGATGACGTCGAATGCAGAGATGCGGTCGGTAGCCACCATTACCATCAGGTCATCGTTAATGTTATACACATCGCGTACCTTTCCGTGATACACGCTTTTCTGTCCCTTGAATTGGAACTCAGTCTTTGTTAATGCTTTCACCATTTTTATTTACGATTTACGGATTTACGGATTTTCGATTTTCGATTTGTCTGCTGCCTCGTATGCATGGACTATCCTTGTTACGAGTTTGTGGCGCACAATGTCCTTCTGGTTCAGTTCCACGATGCCGATGCCTTCCACATTATTTAAAATGTTTAAGGCCTCCACGAGTCCGCTCTTCTGCGGTCGCGGCAGGTCTATCTGTGACGTGTCGCCTGTTATGATCATCTTCGTGTTCCATCCCATTCGCGTCAGGAACATGCGAATCTGCTGTGGAGTGGTGTTCTGTGCTTCATCGAGTATGACCACAGCGTCAGAGAGCGTTCGTCCGCGCATAAAGGCCAGCGGAGCTATCTGAATGACGTGCTGTTGCATCAGGTCCTGTAGTTTTACCTGGGGCAGCATGTCCTCCAAAGCGTCATAGAGGGGTTGCAGGTAGGGGTCTATCTTGTCCTTCATGTCGCCAGGCAGGAATCCCAGTTTCTCGCCCGCTTCAACGGCAGGACGCGAGAGTATGATTTTCTTCGCGGTCTTCTCTTTCAGGGCTTTCACCGCTAATGCTATAGAGAGGTACGTCTTACCTGTTCCGGCAGGCCCAACGGCAAACACCATGTCGTTGTCATTATAGGCATCAATGAGCAGCTGCTGATTCTCTGAGCGGGCTTTAATAGGTCGCCCGGACATGGAATAGACAAGCACGTCCTTAGGCACATCATCGCGGGTGCGGTGGCCTTTCACTATGTCGATGATGTCTTCTTCCTTCAGGGAGTTGAATTTCAAGACGTGCTGGCGCAGCTTCTCCACGCTCTCCTCGAAGGCTGCCATTTGCTCGTCATCGCCCAGTACGCGCAGCACATTATCGCGGGCCACAATCCTCAGTTTCGGATAAAAAGCCTTCAGCATCTGCAGGTGCACGTTGTTGGCTCCATAGAATACTACGCAGTCAATGTCTTCTAAAACAATATGCTTCTCTATCAATTTTCTATATATTTTTTGAATTTGCTTGCAAAGTTACGAATAATATTTGTATCTTTGCGCCTTCAAAGGGAATATTTTTTATGAAACTTACAAAAAACAGATATCTCTTGACTTTCGTCATCGTTGTGGCCTTGCTTGCCTTGGTCAGGCTGGTCTTTGAGGGAGACGGAGACTGGACGGCAGAGTCAACAGCAACAGAAGCTCCCCTGTCGTCCCCCATGGGGGACTCTATAGCGGCCCGCCCCATCATCGAGCCACATGAAGTTCACCCGTTAGCTGTCAGTACTCCCCACCGCATTACAGGTGTCACCAGCTACCATGCGGAGTTTCCCGACAGCAACGACACCCAGCTGGCTGCTGCTCACCGATGGGGCGTAAAACCTGTGAAGAACCGCAAGGATGCCGAGAAACGCATGAACGAGCTGGTTTATATGGGCATTAATCCCTATTATCATGTTGATCCGTTGGGAGCCTCCATTCCTTATCTCGTTCCCCGTGCCAGCGTACTGTTGCAGGACATTGGACGTGCCTTTTACGACAGTCTCTATGTCAAGGGCATACCTATGCATCGCCTCATTGTCACCAGTGTGCTTCGCTCAGAGGATGATGTTGCCCGCCTGCGACGTCGCAACACTAATGCCACTGAGAACTCCTGCCACCTCTACGGCACCACTGTTGACATCTGCTACAACCGCTACCAGCCCATTACCCGTGAGGTTCGTAACGACACGCTGAAATGGGTGCTGTCAGAAGTTCTGCGCGACATGCGCAAGCAGGGACGCTGCTACATTAAATATGAGGTGAAACAAGGCTGTTTCCACTTGACTGTCAGATGACTACGGCATGAGCTGCGTAGTGAGGAACTCCTCCCACTGGTCACCATATCCGTTAAACACGTTGAGGTCAACGTCGCCCTCTATGCCTCGTACTCTGCCCGTTGCTGACAACTGCCACCAGCAGAGCCGAATGTCGGGCATATATTCGCTGTAACGGGCTATCCAGATTAGGTAGCCTCGTTTCAGGTCGGGTGCATCCTGAAGATATTTGTTGACGAAACTCTGATTCACGTATATAATAGGCTTTATGCCCAGTTGCCGCTCAACGGCCTTCAGCCACGTGCGCATTTCTGCCAGCATTTTTTCCGCTCCGCCCATAGCGTTCACCTGAGCATCGGTGGGTTCTACGTCAAACACGGGCGGGAAGTCCCCCTTGTTGAAACGGGCAGTCTTCAGGAAGTGCTCTGCCTGTTCGCGTGCATCGCTGGTGGTTGAGTAGAAGTGATAGGCTCCCACATGATATCCGTGGGCGCGTGCCTGCTTGTAGTCGGAAGCAAAGTATTTATTGGTGACAGTGGTACCCTGTGTAGCCTTGATGTAGATGAAGGAAACAGGATAGTCAGCCTCGCCGGTTACATGTTGTTGGTTGTGGCGCCCCAGATGAATAATGCGCAGGGCTTTCCAGTTGATGCCGTAGTGCTTACGCCCTATATCGTGCTGGTATCTGGAGATGTCGATGCCGTAGATGCGCTCTGATGAGAACTGCAGACGCTGTCCCTTGTACTTGCCTTCTATCCATGTGCCCACCTGAATATCCTTGAAGGGGCGCAGATGGAAGCCGTTTCCGTGTTGCAGCCCTCGTTCCCATTCGCCTTCAAAGTAGTCGTAGCCAGGCTTCTTGAAAATACCATGTCCAGAAGGTTGCAGATGTTCATCAATCATTCCAACGTAAATGCCGTTTTCATAGGTGATTACGCCATGATGATAAGGTGGTATGCCTTTATGCCAGCCCGTCCTGTCCCAATAGCCGTTGAAGGCAATGACAGGAGGGAGTGGTTTGGTAGGTGCTGTAATACGCACAAGACGCAGCGAAGCCATTGGAATCAGCATTTTTCTTGTCTTCAGCTCCAGAATGGCGCTGTCGTTGTCTGCGTTGTAGTCGGCTATCATGCTGTAACCCTCGTCAGTAATGCGGTGTGAACGCAGGTAGTAGCTTAGCTCTGATTGTGCGTCGAGTCTGATGCGTAGCATAGAGTCGGCCTGCTGTTGCTGCCGTATTGCGAGCTTGGTCAACGGGGTGAGTGGCTGGTGGCGCACGTTCAGGTCCGGTCGTTCCTTCATGGCAGCATAGAGGGCCAGCAGCGTCGTGAGTAACGCTGCGAGGCAAATGGTCAGATTTTTGGTTTTATGTTGCATGATTCTCAATATTTTTGTTTACCTTTGTCGCCATGATAAAGATTTCTTTGCTCCAAACCGATATTGTCTGGGCTGATCCCCTTGCGAATATTCGCCAGGCTGATGCCTTGCTGAAGGCTCACGCAGGCAGCGATGTCTATGTCTTGCCCGAAATGTGGGCTACCGGCTTTGCCACCGAGCCAGAAGGCATTGCCGAACCAGAGTCGGCGAGCCAGGCTTTGCGCTGGATGCGCGAGGCGGCTGTGGGTCATCACTGTGCCGTGTGCGGTTCGTTAGCGGTGCAGACAGCTGACGGAACGTTCCGCAACCGCCATTATTTCTGCACGCCTGACGGTGTAGCCCATTACGACAAGCACCATCTTTTCAGCTATGGTCACGAAGACCGTTACTATACGGCAGGCCAGGAGCGTACGCTCGTGGAGTGGTGCGGATGCCGCTTCCTGCTGCTGACCTGCTACGACCTGCGCTTTCCCGTCTGGAGCCGTTTTACATCGGAGCATCCTTTTGATGCCATTATCTGTGTGGCTAACTGGCCTCAGTCGCGTCAGGCTGTCTGGGATGTGCTGACTCGTGCGCGTGCTATAGAGAACCAGTGTTACCTCGTAGGTGTCAACCGTGTGGGCAACGACGATTATTCTCATTATCTTGGCCAGAGCCGCATTGTTGACGGCAGGGGCAACGTGCTCTGCCAGTGTGCCGATGATGCCGAGCAGGTGGTCACTTTCAGTCTTGACTTGTCAGCCCTTGAGTCGTCGCGTCAGCGCTTCCGCGTGCTTGACGATGCTGATCCCTTTACTTTATAGCCATCACCCCTCAATCCACGCATCAATGAGCTTGCGGGCTATTGACAGTTTCTCAGGTATGGTGGGCAGGTTCTCTTTGTTGAACCAAGCCCCTTTCGACAGCTCTGAGCGTTGCAGGTGAATCTCCCCTTCCACGTAGTCGGCATTAAAGCCAACCATCAGTCCGCAAGGGTAGGGCCAGGGCTGACTGCCAAAGTAGCGCAGGTTGGTTATCGTGATGCCCGTTTCCTCCATCACCTCGCGGTGGACGGCCTCTTCGAGTGTCTCGCCTGTTTCCACGAATCCCGCCACCAGACCATAGAAGTCTGTGCGGAAGTTACGTGCATGAACCAGCAGCACCTCTTCACCCCGATGAATGAGCACGATAATGGCTGTGGCCAGCTGCGGCCACACCTCTTTGCCGCATTGCTCGCAACGCTTGGAGATGTCGGTGTGCATCTTCATGGTTCCGCCACAGACGCCGCAGAAGCGGGTGTTACGGTCCCAGTAAAGCAGCTCATGGCACTTGCCTGCCTTCAGGTATTCCTCGTGCGACAGCTTGTAGTAGCTCTTCCTCAGTCCGCACATTTCGTAGCCCTTCATATTGCTGACGGGTTGGTCGATGCTGAAGGCCTGGTCGCCCTCAACGTTCATGACGTGTGTCCAAGGCTTCAGCTCAACAGGCGGTACTTCGCCTTCAGGAATGGTGCAGCCGTTGTCAGTACAGCGCAGCAGCAGTTCGTCTTTGCAGAAAATAAAGTATCTCATTTAGTCTCCGAATATCTGTTTACGGTCACGTTTTAATGCCGGCTCAGCCCAAGTCTCGGGCACGAACCGCCAGTTGTTGTTGGCTTTTGGCGTGACGATGCCCATGCGCTCTATCTCTTGCGTCATGTAATAGCGCTGGTCACGTTCGCTCATGCTGATGATGCGTCCTGGCAGCGAGTCCTTGGGAATGCCGGCACCACGAGTCAGCAACTCGCCGCCGCCGTTGCCACGGTAGCTGTTCATCACCACCTTGTAGCTTTTCTGTTCGTCGAATGGCTGACCGTTCGACATACGCAGTACGCGCACCTTCTGACCGTCGGGCTTGGTGACATCCACCTCGTAGTCGATGCCTGCAGCCGAGTCGAAGTTGAACGTCAGGTTCTTGAATCCGTAGCGTTGCAGGTCCTGTGACGTGGAGTCGTTCAGCAACATGATGTGGTCATCGGGGCTCTTCATGGTGTTCACCCACTGGTCGTAGCTCATTTCCAACAGCTTGCGCACCTCTTCGCCCGTCATTCGCAGGGTGTATATCTGGTTCTCGAAGCGGTAGAGCTTGAACATGTCGCGCACAAAGACGTCGCCAGCCTTGATTTCAATATCGAACGACAGCGGGGCATTCAGCGAAATGTCGGCACCCGTTATCTGCAGCTGCAGGTTATGAATGAAGTCGGTAAAGGGTGCTGAGCCAAAGAAACAGTCGCGCGTACGTATGGGAGCCGTGAACACGCCGATGAAGCGGTTGACGTAGGCCCGGGTGCTGTCGATGGCCGGCTGGAAATGCTCCACAAAGTGCTGGTCAACCTCCAGACGGCGCACGTCAACCAGTTCGCCGGTCTTTTCGGTTACGTTCCATCTGCCGTCCCGTTGTTGCAGCGTCACCATAGCGTGAGCCACTTTCTGGGCGTTGCACGAAGGGTCCAGGCATATTACTCCCTTCTCGGTGGTGCTGAAGTGCTCGGTGTGGTCATGACCAAAGAATACGACGTCGAAGCCATCCACCTGCTCAGCCACCGCCTTCGAGGCATCCTCGTTATAGTGCAGGGTGGAGATGCCGCCGTCCCAGCCGCTGTGGAAGAGGCCTACCACTACGTCAGGACGTTCGTTCTGGCGCACGTAGTTCACCCAGTAGCGTGCAGAGCTGACCATTTCGTCGAAGCGCATGCCGCTCCATAGTGACTCGTGCAGCCAGCAGGGAATGGCAGGAGTCAGCATGCCGATGACTGCCACACGCACGCCGCGACGCTCAATGACTGTATAGGGTGGGGTGTAGGGCTTCCCCGTCGTCGTATTAATGATGTTTGCGCCCAGAACGGGACACTTCAGGTCTTTTATCCATTTGTCATACACCGCGTGGCCCGTCTCCACATCGTGGTTGCCGAAGGTCTGGGCGTCGTACTTCAGGTAGTTGATGACGTCGGCAGCCACGTTCACCACGTCGGTCTTAATATAATTATTATAGTAGCAGGTGGGCTGTCCTTGCAGAATGTCACCGTTGTCGAGCACGATGACCGCGTCTTCGCCCACCTCGGCGCGCAGTTGGTTCAGATAGGTGCTGACGCGTGCCATAGAGCCTTCCATGGGTCGGTTGTTGAAGAAATCAACCGGAAAGAATGCTCCATGAACGTCGGATGTCTCGATGAGGTGTAATGTTATTGTCTTGTCTTGTGCCATCAATGTAAATGTCATGCACAGCAGCGCCATGCAGAGTGTCAGGTTTCGTTTTATCATGATTTGCCTTTTTATTTTCTGCAAAGTTACAAACTTTATGTGACATCACCAAATATCGGCACGTTTTTTGCTGCACCATTTGTAAATAAAAGTAAATCGAAAATAAGTAAATCGTAAATAACTATGGCATTCATTGACTATTACAAAATCTTAGGCGTTGACAAGAACATCCCCCAGAAGGATGTCAAGAAGGCCTACCTGAAGCGTGCCAAGCAGTTTCATCCCGACTTGCATCCCGATGACCCGAAGGCAAAGGCAAAGTTCCAGGCACTGACCGAGGCGTACGATGTCATCGGTGACCCCGAGAAGCGCAAGAAGTACGACCAGTACGGCGAACAATGGAAGCAGGCTGAGGCCTTCGAGAAAGGTGGAGGTGACTTTGGCGGCTTCGGTGGTGGAGGCTCGGGCAACCCCTTCGACGGGTTCGACTTCTCGTCGTTCACGTCGGGTGGCGGCTTCTCGTCGTTCTTTGAGAATCTCTTTGGGGGCGGTTCCTCGCGCCGCACACAGCGTTCGCCGGGCTTCGGCAGTACCCGTTCTGCTGACACGCAGGCTTCCGTCCAACTGCCTCTTGTGACGGCATTACTGGGTGGCGAGGTCTATGTCAATACGCCAGACGGCACCAAACTGAAGCTGAAGATCAAGGCGGGCACACAGCCCGGCACGAAAGTCCGTCTGCGCGGAAAGGGGCAGGGTGGGCGAGACCTCATTCTGACCTACAACGTCCAGCTGCCCGAACAGCTCTCCGGGCAGCAGCAGGCGCTTATTCGTCAGGCACTCGGGTAAGGCATGGCCTGTCTTCAAAAAAACTCTCCCAAAAACTTGCATTTGCCATATTTTTTTGTATCTTTGCAGTAGCATTTACATAAAGTAAGAACGAAGAAAGATGGGATTGCGGCGGGCGGTCAACTTGACTTTGGCGGGCGGTGCAATCAATTGCGGCGGGCGGTGCATTTAATTGTACCGCCCGCTGCAGTTTCTGAACTCGGCATCTCTGCACCTTGAACTCGGCATCTCTGCACCCCGAACTCGGCACCTTTGTACCATCAACTCGCCCTCTTTAGCCTGCAAAGTCGGCCTCTTTAGCCTGCAAATTCCCTCTCTTCAGCCTGCAAATTCGGCCTCATTGTGAGTAAAAAGTCGGAATTTTGCCACACTTTGCCACATTAATGCCACGCGTAATGGACTGATTATCAATGCTTGTTGCAAGTGTGACATTTATTTTTGCAAAAAAAACTTAGGGGGGTGATAAAGTACCTTTCCGCGGTTAATATCATTGAAGTTGAAGTATTCATTTTTCCTAAATACTTTTTTGCCTTATTATTTGGTGATTCAAATAATAAGAGGAGCCTTTAAAACTCCCCTTATTATAGTCATCCAGCGGAAGGTGAGGGATTCAAACCCCCGATACCCGAAAGGGGTATACCGGATTTCGAGTCCAGCGCGATCGATCACTCTGCCAACCT
>ONRS01000050.1 GCA_900320255.1 uncultured Prevotellaceae bacterium | reverse complement strand
TGAAGAAGCTCAAGCTTCAGAAGAAGGGCACCGCCACCGTGATGGGCAAGCAGTGTGACCACTACGTAGGCACGAACGTGGAGTACTACGTCTGGAAGGGTCTGGTGATAAAAAAGGTGCAGAAGGAGAAGAACGGTGCCACCACCATCCACGAGGTGACATCGATAGAGCAGCCCGCGAGCATAGATGCGAAGATGTTCAAGATGCCTGACGGATATACGGTGAAAAAGTGAAAAGGTGAAAAAGTGAAAAGGTGAAACACAAATAAAACGACAAGAGACAATGAAAACAATGAGAATCTTTTTCGCCGCAGTGCTCATGACACTCGGCATGACAACGGCACAGGCTCAGCACTGTGGACACGGCAAGAAAGCCGCCATCGAAAACATCCTGACACGAACCTCTATCCGCAAGTACCAAGACCGCGCTATTGAGGCAGGCAAGATTGACACCCTGCTGCGGGCGGCCATGGCAGCGCCGACGGCCGTCAACAAGCAGCCGTGGCACTTCGTCGTCGTAACCGACAAGCAGAAGATAGCACAGTTAGGCGGCGACCGCTTCGGCAAGGCTCCGCTGGCCATTGTCGTCTGCGGCGACATGGAGAAAGCCCTTGAGGGACCGGGCCACGACTTCTGGATTCAGGACGTTTCGGCTGCCACCGAGAACCTGCTCCTGGCAGCCCACGCCTTAGGCTTAGGCGCAGTATGGACGGGCGGCTACCCCCGCATGGAGCGTTGCGCCAACATAGCTGCCGCCATCGGTACGCCAGAGTATATCATCCCGCTCTGCGTGGTCTATGTAGGCTACCCCGACGAGCAGCCGGAGCCCAAGCAGAAGTTCAAGACGGAGAACGTTTCATGGAACGCTTACGGAAACGCCCATAGAGAATAGTCTGCACCACCCCTCGCGTCAGCAGATAGAGCAGCATGGAGAGCCACAAGCCGTGGTTCTCCATTGTTTTTGTAAACAGGAAGGTGCCGAGAAAGAAGAGCATGGCGGCAATGACCGACGAGAGCAGCATGCCGCGCGTCTGCGTGGTGCCGATAAATATGCCGTCCCACACGAAGGCAGCTACGCCAGCCGCCGGAATGAGCCATGCCCAAAAGACGTAGTCACGCGAGGCTTCAACGACCGACGCTTCGTCAGTAAGCAGGTGCAGGAACGGTGTCCCCCCCACCACGTAAAGCGTAGTGAAGAGCACCGTCATCAGGGCTCCCCAGCCAAACAACCGGCGTACCACATCACGGAAAGCCGGCACGTCAGCAGCTCCCCAATAGCGGCCGCCCAGTGCCTCGCCAGCGTAGGCAAAGCCGTCCATGAAGTACGAGAACAGCAGGTAGAGCTGCATCAGCAGCGTGTTAACGGCCAGAATGGTTGCCCCCTGCCGTGCTCCAGCCGACGTGAAGTAGAGGTTGACGGCTACCAAGCACAGCGTGCGCAGGAAGATGTCGCGGTTGACACGGAAGAATTGCGCAATGGTATTTTTCGAGGTGCGAGGTGCGAGGTACGAGGTACGAGATGTGTTCAGTCCCCCCGTTTCCTTTGACTCCAAGGAAGAGGTATTCTCGCACCTCGCACCTCGTACCTCGTACCTCGAAAAAGAACACCTCGTACCTTGCACCTCGCACCTCGAAAAAAAGAATGCTGTCACGAACCCTGCGTACTGCGCGATGACGGTGCCAAGGGCCACGCCCTCCACCTTCATGCCTAAGCCATAGACCAGCAGCAGCGAGGCCAGGATGTTGACCACGTTTTGTAGAATGCTGACCAGCATGGGTATGCGCGTATTCTGCATACCGATGAACCAGCCAGTCAGCGAGAAGAGGCCTAACGACGCGGGGGCTCCCCACACGACCATATAAAAATAAGTGGAAGCCAAGGGCCGCACATCAGCCGTTGGGCCAATCAGCGCAAGCATCAGTTCGCACAACGGCCATTGCAAGACAAGCAGCACCAAGGCCACCATCATGGCCACCAGAAAAGAACGACGGAGCAGACTGGCCGTTTCCGTCCAGTCCTGCCGGCCATAGGCCTGGGCCGTCAGCCCGCTGGTACCCATGCGAAGGAAGCCGAAAACCCAATAGACCAGGTTGAAAATCATGGAGCCCACGGCTATGGCACCGATGTAAGCGGCATCGCCCATGTGGCCCACGATGGCCGTATCAACAAGCCCAAGCAGTGGCACGGTAATGTTCGTCACGATGGCCGGAAGGGCTATACGAAGTATCTCTCGGTTACGCTGGTTCATTTTTTTCCGATATTATTTGCAAAGGTATGAAAAAAGTTGTACTTTTGCAAAACTTAAAGCTATTTTTATGATTAACAGAGAACTTCTGGACCCGCAGAGCATTGTCATCATCGGCGGTTCCAACAATCAGCACAAGCCCGGCGGCGCCATCGTGCGCAACCTGCTGCAGGGCGGTTACAACGGAACGCTACGCATCGTCAACCCTAAAGAGGATGAGGTGCAGGGCATCAAAGTGTTTCACGACGTCAGGGAACTGCCACCCACAGAGCTGGCGGTGCTCGTCATTCCCGCCAAGCTCTGCCCCGACACGGTGGAGGTATTAGCCAAGGAGAAAGACACCAAGGCATTCATCATCATCTCTGCCGGATTCGGCGAGGAGACGAAGGCAGGGGCAGCCCTTGAGCAGCGCATTCTCGACACTTGCGAGCAGTACGGGGCCAGCCTCATAGGCCCGAACTGCATAGGACTGCTGAACCGCCAGCACCACTCGGTCTTCACCCAACCCATACCGAAGCTCAACCCGAAGGGCGTTGATTTCGTCAGCGGCTCAGGTGCTACGGCGGTGTTCATCTTGGAGAGTGCCGTCATCAAGGGGCTGCAGTTCAACAGCGTCTGGTCCATCGGCAACGGCAAGCAGATAGGCATTGAGGACGTGCTGCAATACATGGACGAACACTTCGATGCGGAACGTGACTCACTCGTAAAACTGCTCTACATAGAGAACATCGGTAATCCAGACAAGCTGTTGTTCCATGCTGCCAACCTCATCCGCAAGGGCTGTCGCATTGCCGCCATCAAGGCTGGAAGCAGTGAGAGCGGCAGCCGTGCTGCCAGCAGTCACACGGGAGCCATCGCCTCCAGCGACGCTGCTGTAGAGGCCCTGTTCCGCAAGGCAGGCATCGTGCGCTGTCACTCACGCGAGGAGCTGACCACCGTGGGGTGCATCTTCACGCTGCCTGCACTGAAAGGCAGGAACTTCGCCATTGTCACTCATGCCGGCGGCCCGGGCGTCATGCTGACCGATGCCCTCAGCAAGGGCGGCCTCAACGTGCCCAAACTGGAAGGTGCCGAGGCTGAGGAGCTGAAGACGAAGCTCTTCCCTGGCTCTGCAGTGGCTAACCCCATTGACATTTTGGCAACGGGCACTGCCGAACAGTTAGGCACCGCCATTGAGTACTGTGAAAATAAGTTCGACGACATCGACGCTATTGCCGTCATCTACGGCACACCGGGCCTGACCACGCTCTACGAGGCCTACGAGGTGCTGCACAAGAAAATACTGGAATGCAAGAAACCCATCTTCCCCATTCTGCCCAGCCTGCACACAGCCGGTCCCGAAGTGGCCGAGTTCCTGCAGAAGGGGCACGTCAACTTCTCTGACGAGGTGACGCTGGCCACGGCTCTCAGCCAGATTATGCAGACGCCCCCACCCGCTCCACCTGAAATAGAGCTGTTCGGTGTCGATGTGCCGAAGATCAGGGAGGTCATCGGGAACATCAAGGAGAGTGGCTATGTGGGGCCCGACACGGTACGGCAGCTGTTGGCGTGTGCCGGCATTCCCATGGTACCCGAGATGGTGGCTGCCGACAAAGACGAGCTGACCAGCTTCGCCCAGAAGGTGGGCTACCCCGTCGTGGCCAAGGTGGTGGGTCCCGTCCACAAGAGCGACGTGGGCGGCGTGACGCTGAACATCCGCACTCCCGAACACTTGGAACTGGAGTTCGACCGCATGATGAAGATCAAGGATGCCCGTGGCGTCATGGTACAGAAAATGCTGAAAGGCACAGAGCTCTTTATAGGTGCCAAGTACGAACAGCGCTTCGGCCATGTGGTGCTGTGCGGCCTGGGTGGCATCTTCGTCGAGGTGCTCAAGGAC
The DNA here is from genome assembly GCA_900320255.1 of uncultured Prevotellaceae bacterium. Taxonomy (GTDB): domain Bacteria; phylum Bacteroidota; class Bacteroidia; order Bacteroidales; family Bacteroidaceae; genus Prevotella. The sequence continues at coordinate 5,575 of ONRS01000050.1, read as the reverse complement.
GTACAGTCGGGTCTGGCACCGTTGAGCTATGCCGAGGCTTACTCCATGATCCACTCATTGCGCGGCTATAAGATAATAAAGGGCACGCGCGGACAACGGGGCATCAACGAAAAGAAGTATGCCGAAATCATTGTCAGACTCAGCACACTTCTGCGTTTTGCTACGGAAATCAAGGAGATGGACATCAACCCACTGCTGGCTGACGAAGAGGACGTGGTGGCCGTCGATGCCCGGATACTGATAGAGAAATAAGTCTTCCTATCTTCTTCAGCGGCATCATGCGTCTCATGGTGGAGCGCACGGGTTGCACGTCGTACAGCAGCATGGCCAGCAACACGAAGACTCCCACGAGACACATGATGCCGAACATTTCTTTCACTGCCACCATCAGCACCTGCACGTAGTCACTATGAATGCCTCGGTTGAGCGCATCGGCTATCTGGCGGCGCAGGCCGAAGCTGTAAAGTCCGGAGCAGACACTTTCACCCACACCATTACGAATAAAGCCGCTGACCGTCAGCGCATGGAAGAAGGTGGGGAACTCAATGAGTTCCTTCAGGTAGAGCGTCATCGTGGAGAAGAAGATGGCATAGCCGAACGTGCGCAGAAACGTGGGCAGGTAGAGCCGCTCCACATTGAGCGTGGGCGACACATAGAAATACAGCAGCACCTGATAAAGCAACAGGGCGGCAAAGCCTACCGTCAGCAGGCGCGTGTATTTAAAGCCAAGGCGCGGCAGCACGCCCCAGTTGGGCGTACCGGCTCCCCACAGAATGGTGAAGGCAGCACCTGCGACGTAGCCCACTATCTCAGCCAAATAGAACTGTTGCGTGGTGGTGAAGCCCCAATGGAGCACCCCACCAGTCAGAAGCCTCCCCCAGTTGCGGGAGCAGAGAGGGTGTTTCCTGCAACCCTAACGTGTTACAAAGCTGATGGTTCAGCACGGCCTGCTGGTCTTTCAGCTGTCGCAGTCCAAGGCGCAGCTGTTCCATCTGTAACTCATAGCGCGTCACGTCATTCCTCAAGGCCATGCCCTGCTCGTGTTTTGCCTGGATGTCGGCAATAAGACGGGCAGTCAGCTCCATGTTACGCTCATAGACCTGCATGCGGTTCAGAACCTTAAAGAGGTCTAAATACTGACCTAAAGCCATGAAGCGTTGAGCATGGAGTGTTGAGCGATGAGCATTAAGAGCCAGGTCACGCCGCAGTTCAGCCATGCGTATGCCTGCATCAATGGCTCCACCGGCATACACCACCTGCTGCGCCTCAAGGGCAAAGGAGTTGCCCAAGTGCGGAGCCGAATAGCCATGCACATCGGTGAAGTCACGGTCCATTACTACTACATTGCCGTTATAAGAGGCCGACAGCGTAGCATTCACGTCTGGCAGGCGCTGGGCGCGTGCCGACTCAATTCCCATAGTAGCAAATTCTACGCTTGTCTTCGTTTCCTGAAGAGTCTTGCTGTTGCTTTCTACCAGTTGAAACAATTCGTCAACTGTCATTCTGCGCTCCTCTTGAGCCTTCACCGCAATCGCTGCGGGTACAACCAACATGAGCGCCATTAATCTCATGTTCATAAATACTGTTTTCACTAAAAATCGGGTGCAAAGGTACAAATTATATCAATAAGTTGTAACCCTTAGGCACCCGATAATTATAGTTTATTAACAGTATTCAACCGCAATGGAAATAGGTGGCGACGAGCTCTGCCACCTTTTCTGGGCTCTTTTCTATGTACTGGCGTAGGGTGCGGTCGTCGAAGGCACGCAGCTGGGCGATAATGCCGTCAATCATAGCTGGAGAGAAGACGCCATGCTCCTCAAACACAGCACGTTGGCGTTCCAGACAGTCAGCAGAGGCAGCACATGAGTCAGGCAGTTGTGCCAACTGGCTCAGGCGGTCGGCGTTCTGGGCATCGTGGATGTTGACGTTGACGTAGGTACGCGCAGCCACCTCCAAGGCATCGGCCATCTCGAAACCATGACGGCAGGCGACACACAGCCCCGCAAGCAACTGATACAGGTCAGCAGAACCGTCAGGCGAACGCATCTCCACCGTCTGCTTCGAAGAGGTGTCGGGCAGTGCTTCTGGCTCTAAGGGGTTGGCGGCATGACTCATGTCAACACCGGCGGCCCATCCTAACGGCACACGCACCAAGACGGAGCGGTTACGGTCACCCCAGCAGACATTGGTAGGCGCCTCCTGGTGGGGCACCAGACGGAAGTAAGACGTAGGATTCTTGTTGCCAAAGGCTGTAATGCTGGGTGCCAGGTCCATCATACCGGCAATAGCCCGACGGGCAGCCTCACTGAGCACGGCTCCCCCTCCTTGGGAGGAGAGGCTCAGCATCTGGTTACGCCCGTCCTTCATCAGCCGCATGTGGATATGCAGGCCAGAGCCGGCCTTACCTGTTGTAATCTTCGGAGCAAACGTTACGTTCAGCCCTTCGCGCCAGCCTAAGTTGCGAATGACCCACTTGGCTATCATCAGCTGGTCGGCAGCTTCCTCGGCAGGCACAGGCAGGAACTCTATCTCGTTCTGCTCGTAGATGAGCCCGTCAAGGCGGAAATTGCCCACCTCAGAGTGGCCGTACTTAATCTGACCGCCACAACGGGCTATGTACGACATGCACTTCGTGCGGAAATCGTTCGTCTTGGCGTAGGGTGCACTCTCATGGTAGCCACGCTGGTCAATGGCAGGAAACACCTGCTCATCGGGCTTGATGACGTAGTACTCCAGCTCACCCATGGCGTGGAACTCCATGCCCGTCACCTCGGTAAAGGCACGGCAGGCCTTACGCAGCGTCTGTTCGGGCGACGAGGCTAAGGGCTGTCCGTCCTTGTCAAAATAAGAGCAGAGCATGCAGAGCGTGGGAATCTCCGCAAACGGATCGACGAAAGCCGTGGAGAAACGCGGGAGCACATAAAGGTCGCTGCTGCCTGCCTCGATAAACGAGAAAAGGCTGGAGCCATCGACACGCTCACCGCAGGTCAGCACCATCTCCAGATAGGCCAGGTTGGTAATCACGAAGTTCAGCGTCTTCAGCTTTCCGTCGCCACCGGGGTACATGAGGTTCAACATGCGGATGTCGTGCGACTGGATGAAGTTGATAATGTCTTCTCTGGTAAACTCCTTGGCGGGCTTCTTCAGGAAAGTCACTAAGTCGTTAGCGTTCATTGTAATGTTCTTGTTTTCCATAATCTTAAACATGAGGATTGTCTTTATAAAATCTTTCTGAGTGCAAAGATACAAAATATTTCACAAATCATGGCTCATAATTGCTTTAGATTATTCATTTTTAACGGAGTTCACGACGCGTGGTTCATAATTATTTTATATCTTTGCACACAAATACCAAAACAAGGTTCAAATGAAGAAGCTGACTGGCTGTGTTTTTCTTTTTCTGATGGCGGTGCTGACAGCATACGGCCAACAACGGCAGAAGTATGAGTTCCGCCGTAACCTGCCCGTCTATGCCGACTCGCTGCTGAAAGACCTCACCTACCCCATGGCATGGGGTAACAGCCCCATCACAGACTTCAACGAATGGAAAAAGACGGCCCGCCAAAAGGTATTCGACTGCATGCTGGCGCCTCCGCCTGTGGCTAACGTTAGCGTTAATATCCTTGCCACGGAGCAGCGGGAGGGCTACCGTGCCTTGAAGATTGAGATACCGCTCTCACGTTACTACACCGTGCCTGCCTACCTGCTTGTTCCTGACGGCGACGGACCGTTCCCTGCCATTAATGCCCTACACGACCACGGGGCGCACCTGTTTATTGGCAAAGAGAAAATGATCAGGCCACTGGCTTGTGAGGAAGACACGGTGAAGGCCGATGCTGACGCATGGGCAAAAAACCTCTACGAAGGACAATACGTGGGTGACTACCTCGCACAACATGGCTACGTGGTCTTCTCGGCCGACGCCCCCATGTGGGGAGAGCGCGGTCAGCAAGAAGGACCGCGACGCGACAAGTACGACATGATAGCGGGTAACATGATGATGTACGGCATCGACCTTTCGGCCTATATGACCTATGACGACCTCGCGGCAACGGAGTTTCTGGCCACCCTGCCCTATGTCGATGCTGACCGCATTGGCGCTGTCGGCTGTTCGATGGGTGCCTACCGTGCCTGGATGCTCGCCGCTCTCTCCGACCACATCAAAGCTGCGGCATGCATCTGCTGGATGACCACTACCGACGAACAACTGTCGTTCAAATACAAACGGACGGAGAACGGCGGTTTTGCCAACTGCCTGCCCGGTCTGCGCCGCTGGCTCGACTATCCGCACATCGCTTCGCTGGCCTGTCCTAACGCCATGCTCTTCATCAACGGCCGACAAGACAAGCTGTTCCCTGAGGCTGGCGCGGAGAAAGCATTCCGCATCATGCACGACGTATGGCGCAGCCAGGGTGCCGACGACCAGCTGGAAACGGAACTCTGGGACATGGGCCACAGCTGCCCACAGCGGGCGCAGGAACGCGCCCTGCAGTTCTTAGACAAGCACCTAAAGCCTCTATAGCATCTAGAACAACTAGAACATCTAGAGCATCTATATAAACTATAAAAACTATAAAAGAATGGAAAACAAACGTTACGGTCACTTCGACGACCAACACCGTGAGTACGTCATTACCGACCCGCGCACACCGTGGCCCTGGATTAACTACCTGGGCAACGAGGACTTCTTCTCACTCATCTCGAACACTGCCGGTGGCTACAGTTTCTACAAGGATGCCAAGTTCCGCCGCATTACCCGCTACCGTTACAACAACGTGCCCATGGACAACGGCGGACGCTACTTCTATGTCAACGATGGCGGCACGGTGTGGTCACCCGGCTGGAAACCCATGAAGACGCCACTCGACTTCTACGAGTGCCGTCACGGCATGGGCTACACCCGCATCACCGGTCGTAAGAACGGTGTGGAGGCCAGCGTGCTCTTCTTCGTGCCACTGAAGACATGGGCCGAGGTGCAAAAGCTGACGCTCACCAACCAGTCGCAGGAGGTGAAGCGCCTGAAGCTCTTCTCCTTCGAGGAGTGGTGTCTGTGGAATGCCGCTACCGACATGGAAAATTTCCAGCGTAACTTCTCAACCGGTGAGGTGGAGATTGAAGGTTCAACGATTTATCACAAGACCGAATACCGCGAACGCCGGAATCACTACGCCTTCTACCACGTCAACACCGAGATACAAGGCTACGACACCGACCGCGAGACCTTCGTGGGCCTCTACAACGAGTTCAGCAATCCCGATGCCGTCATGGAGGGCCGTCCCCGCAACAGCCACGCACACGGCTGGAGCCCCATTGCCTCCCACTACATCGAGGTGACGCTGCAGCCCGGCGAGTCGAAGGACTTCATCTTCCTGCTTGGCTACGTGGAAAACGAACAGGACAAGAAGTTCTCCGCCCCCCAGGTTATCAATAAGGAGAAGGCACACGCCATCATCGAGAAGCTCAACACCACCGAGAAGGTCGATATGGCCTTCGCACAGCTGCAGGACTACTGGGACCGCCTGCTCGACATCTACCACGTCAGCACCGGCAACGACAAGCTCGACCGCATGGT
>ONRS01000045.1 GCA_900320255.1 uncultured Prevotellaceae bacterium | reverse complement strand
CACCACGTATTATCTCGTTGCGTTTTTATTTCCAAGAAGTTTCCGAGGCTTTTGGCTGAACGCGAAATAATAGCGAATGCTTTTGTTTGTCCGGATTTCTCCCCGAACTGAGGGCAAAGGTATAAAATAAATTGGAAACGACAAAGGAAAAGTGCAATAAGTTTTCCTGTTAAAACGATATGGCACTATGTATGGCACTATGTGGGAAGGATTCTGCGCTTTTGATAAGTTTTCCATTTTGGACAACTTTTCTTCTTGACAACTTATATAGTTTTTTCCCTTTCTGACAATTCTTTCGTTCGCGAAATTACTGAAAGTTATCTAAAAAGGGAAGTTTTCATCCCCAAAAGTTGGTGATTGTTATTTTTTTTATTAATTTTGCAACGTTAACGAGGGAGGACTCAAAAGAGCCAGATAGAGCCATGAGAAACACGCCTCATTATGTTTAATTATTAATTATATTAAGCAAATGAAAAAGCAATACCAACAATTGCTAGATTTAGTCTTAACTGCGTCCAACAGAGGTTTGGACATCATCACCGACGTCTGCCCAGCCGCCGCCGAAGTTGTCAACCATCCTAAAAAGAAGTTCCGCCTGCGTAGTGATGAACGTACGCCGTCGGCCCAGTTGTGTCCGCCGAAGGATAGTGAAGACAGCTGGCATGTGAGGGACTACGGTATGGGAGAAAACGGCGGCTGGTTCTCGGCCGTTAATCTCTACATGTGGGCAAAAGGGTACACTGATGACAAGTTTATGATTGTTTTGCAGGAACTGGCAGAACAATATGGCGTTCAGCAAGAGCTGAATGCTAATTCGAACAGACCCGTCATTGAGAAGCGTCAGGCTCGTGCTGAAGAGGTAGGAATGCCTGAAAGTTTAGACTTGTTTGACGGTATCGGGAATATCGACCTGTCAGTGTGGGGGCCAGCCGTCAAGGCTGAACACCTGTCGGCCTTGGGCTGGATGGCCGTACGCTCGCGTAGCATCTGCAAAGACAACATGGTAGTCACTATCAAGTCAACCGAGTCCTATCCCATCTTTGCCCAACAGTGTAAGTACATTGACGCAGAGGGCGACGAGAAGGAGTTCTGGCGGGTCTATGAGCCCAAGAACTACGACAAGGCTTTCCGTTTCCATTTCATTGGCCAGAAGCCCCGGGACTACATCTATGGTCTTGGTGCCCTAAAACGTGCCTACCGCAAAAACGGTGAAAAGCGTCTGCCCGAAGTGCTGCTGGTAAGCGGAGGCAGTGATGCAGTGAATGCGCTGAGCATGGGTTATCAACCTGTTTGGTTGGACAGTGAGACCCGTATGCTCAAGAGCGAAGAACTGGTGGAACTGCAGAAGTATGCCAATCGCGTCGTCAACATTCCTGACATTGACGGGACGGGGCGCCGCATGGGTATCCTGATGGCCCTGAACCTGCCTACGCTCTTCACGGCCTGGCTAACGCCCAAGGACTTCGGTCAGACGCACGACAACAGGGGCCGCCTTCGCAAGGACCTGAAGGACTTTGTTGAACTTCATCCTAACCGTTCCTCCTTACGACAGCTCATGGGACGTGCCCGCCGTGCGCAGTTCTGGGAAAATCATAAGGACGAAAAGGGTAAGCTCAGTTACTCCATCTCACCGGCTGCACTGAGCTATTTCCTGTGGCTGAACGGCTATTGCACGTTGAAGGACGATAACCAGGCCGCCCCGAGGTACATCCACATCAGCGGCATGAAGGTACGCCCCATCGTGGCCAAGACCATTATCAACTTCCTGAAGGAATGGTGTGAGGAAAAAGGTGTTGACGAGGCTCTTCAGAACACGTTGCTCAGCAAGCGTACGCTACCGAACAACACTACGAGCACGCTGACCGAACGTGGTGACCTGGACTTCACCAGTGCTACTAAGAGTTCTCAGCGCTTCTATTTCCGCAACGGCTGGATAGAGCTAACGGCAGAAAAAATTACCCAGAAGTCTTACTCGGAAGGTTCTGACGGGCACAGTGTATGGGTGGATGCGATTATTGACCACGACTACCGCGCAATGAGACCCATGTTCGACGTGGTCAAGGATGACAAAGATCACTATCGCCTGAACATCGATGAGAACGCGCCAAGCAAGTTGATGCGCTTTATCCGAAACAGCTCACGATTACACTGGCGCAAGCAGGACGAGCAGGGGCTGACCCTGACCGACGAAGAGAAGACCGAAGAGGAGCAGTGCATGCTCAGCAAGATGCTCAATCTGGGCTATCTGATTCACGGATATAAGTCGGAGTCGGCTACGTGGGCGACAGTATGTCTTGACTATGCCATGACTGAGAGTGACGAGTGTAACGGCGGTAGCGGAAAATCGTTCTATATGGGGGCTGTGGGTAAATTGCTCAATGCGTTCCCTATTGACGGCAGGGCTATGCAAAGAAAGAACAACGTGCAGTTCCTCTTCGACGGTGTGACCGACGCTACAGGCCTGATTATCGTTGACGAATGTCCCAAGAACTTTGAATACAACTACTTCTATGGCATGATTACAAACGACCTGCGCGTAGAGAAGAAAGGCCAGAATTCGTATGTCATACCCTTCGCGGAAAGCCCTAAATGGGCCTTTGGTACTAACTACGTACTCAATGACCACTCGCCCTCGACCATCCGTCGCCTGTGGCCAGTGCTATTTAGTGACTATTACCATGTGAAGACTAAGACCAACGACTATTGTGAGACTCGTACCATCAGCGATGACTTCGGCTGTAACCTGATGGGTAAAGACTACAGCGAAGCCGACTGGCAGGCAGACATCAATTTCATGCTACAATGTCTGCAACTTTACCTGAAACTGCCCGAGAGTGAGCGCTGTCAGCTGCCACCCATGCAGCGTATAGAGCGTCGTGAGCAGCAGGCAGCAATTGGTAAGATATTCATGGAGTGGGCCGATGACTATTTCAGCGCCGACAGCGGGCACCTGGACTGTGCATTGAAGGGTGACGACGTGGTCAACGACTTCAATCGTGAAACCCGCAACAGCTGGTCGTCGAAGAGCGTGACGGATCATCTCAAGCAGTACTGCCAGATGGCTGACCATATTGCCTGTTTCAATCCTGCCTCGGTTACAGGTCAGAAGAAGGACGGAGACCGTTGGCGCCAGCGTGACAACACTGGTCGCCAGTGCAGCACGTACTATGTCCAGTCTGACCAGAAACAGCAACAAGAACGCGATACGGCCAGCGATTTCATTGAAGCCGACATGCCCTTCTGACTTCAAGGGCTGTGACGCATGTGACGGGTGTGACAGATGCCTTTTAATTTTCAGAGCTCAATAATAAGAGGGAAATTTACAGAGGGGAGAAGTCTGCCTTTTCCTCCGTCTCATGTGCCCCACCTCGCCCGTCAGAGTGCCTGTTTCGTCAGCGAAGTGGGCACTTTCTTGGGCTATGTAGGCCACTTGGCCGAGGGGGTGGGGCAGTTGGTGAAAAAGTACGGAAAATGTTGATTTTCAGTGAATTTTGTGGCTGAAAAATTTGCATATATCGGGATTTTTTTGTATCTTTGTAACGTCAAAGAACAAAGAGATGTTCGGCGACAATCTATCTTCAATGTTTAACCCTTTTAATAGTTTTGTATCATGGGAAAGATTAAGTTTCGTATCGTGAAGAACAACAACGAGAAGAGCGACCAGTACGGTAAGTTCTATGCCCGCGTGCAGTCGCAGGGCACCGTAGAGACCCAGGAGCTGGCAGAGAAGATCCAGTCGAAGTGTACGCTCACCGTGGCTGACATCGTGGCATGTCTGCAGGGTCTGAAGGACGCCATGAGCGACGAGCTGGGCGACGGCAAGACGGTCCACCTGGACGGCATCGGCTACTTCAAGCCTGCCATCACCTCTACGCCGGCTGACTCGGCGCTGAAGTTCTCTGTCCAGAAGAACGTCAAGAAGAACCGCGTCATCTGCCAGATTGAGCGCAAGCGCATCAGTGGCAAGATGGTGCCGGTGCTGCTGACGCAGGCTCAGTTCGAGGAGGACAACAACTACGATTCGCCTCGTAAGATGGAGTCGGCTGCTGCCGGTGGCGGTGAGCCGTAAAAGGCCTCCCCCTGCCCCCTCCAACTGGAGGGGGTTCTTTGTTTCCGCTCATACTTGCGCTCGACAATGAAAACAAAAACTTCGTATTTTGTTTTGCATTGTTATCGCTTAATCGTACTTTGACCTTCGGTCGAAGGTACTTGCGCTCGACAATGAAAACAAAAACTTCGTATTTTGTTTTGCATTGTTCTCGCTTATTCGTACCTTTGCAAGCGGAATAATACTGACGCCACCTCTGCTTCTCCCCTACAAGGGAGGGGAGTTCCTACGGGCAACGGAAGCGGAAGCAGCTCCCTTCCCTTGGGGAAGGGCGGGGGGATGGGCTTCTAAAAAAAATTACTATGGTTATGGAAAAGAACGTGAATGAAGTACTGTTGAAGAGTGTGGCAATACTCTCCAGGCACTCGGAGAAGGAAGACGGAATGATGCCCGAGGGGTCGGCACCGATGCCTCATGTTGACAGTGTGGAACGGGTGGTGACGCTGGTGCGTAACATCATCTTCAGCGACTATTTTAACAAACGGCAGCCCGAAGAGCAGATACGTGCCTACTACATTGGCGTGAACATGGAGGAGCTCTACAAGCTGCTCAACGCGCAGATAGCCCGCGGACTGCTGTTCTGCAGTTGCATGAGCGAGGCGGAGGCTGCCGACAAGGCGCGCTGCCTGGCCCTCGACTTCATTGAACAGCTGCCCGAGGTGAAGCGGCTGTTATACACCGACGTGGAGGCCATGTTCAACAACGACCCTGCCGCCACCAACTACGGTGAGGTGATTTACTCGTACCCGTCGATCATCGCCATGACGCACTACCGCATTGCCCACGTGCTGCAGCTGATGAAGGTGCCCGTCATTCCGCGCATCATCACCGAACAGGCGCATGCCGTGACGGGTATCGACATTCACCCGGGGGCGCAGATAGGCGAATACTTCTCCATTGACCACGGCACGGGTGTGGTGATTGGCGAGACCACCATCATTGGCAACCATGTGGCACTCTATCAGGGTGTTACGCTGGGTGCCAAGAGCTTTAAGTACGATGCCGAGGGCAACATGCTGAACGTGCCGCGCCACCCCATTATCGAGGATAACGTGACGGTCTATTCCAACGCCTCTATCCTTGGCCGCATCACCATTGGCCACGACTCCGTCATTGGTGGTAACATCTGGCTGACGCACGACGTGCCGCCTCACTCCCGCATCCTGCAGAGCAAGGCCGTAGATGCCAGCTTCAGCGGCGGCTTGGGCATTTAACGCGTTTCTTCTTCTTTTAGCAACGGACGACAGGACTTGAAAGACTGTTTTGCTCACGATGTTTTGATTCCCCTCTTGACCCCCTCTGACTCCCCCTGTAGGGGGAGAACAGATAGCGTGCACGCCCTTGCGTGGTATTCGTCCCCCTCCTACAGGAGGGGTTCTTGCTCTGGCAAGCGTCCCTGCGGGCCGAGCGAGGGGAGGTCACTAAATATAAT
>ONRS01000015.1 GCA_900320255.1 uncultured Prevotellaceae bacterium | reverse complement strand
CACTTTTGCCACCATAATGCCACGCGTAACAGGCTGATTGTCAGCGACTGTTGCAAAGGTGGCATTGTTGCAAAGAAAATAAATTTTATAGAGGTAATGTAGTTTTGTCTCGCGCAGAGCCGCAGAGTAGAAAGAGTTTTTCCCTGCGTTTTTGGCTGCGCATGATTGGTGGAGAACTGCAGAGAGCCGTGGTTTGCGCCAAACTACACCCTAACGCAAGCCTTTCTCCACCCTTGTTTGGCCCGAAGAAGAGTGGAAAGTGGCCCGAAGAAGGGTGGAAAGTGACCCGAAGAAGGTTGGAAAGTGGCCCGAAGAAGAGGAGATGGACAAGTGCGTCCGTAGGGGAGCCGATTACATCATAACGGAACTGCCAATGAATTCCAATAGTTAATTATGCTTAATTATCGGATGTCTTCCTTGCATATATGCTGATATATTTGTTATTTTGCATTTCATAAAACATGAAACGTAAAATATGAAATTGGAGAATCCTTTCCCTGAGTATGGCTACTTTGGTCCGGAATACTTCTGCGACAGGGAGCAGGAGACGGAAGAATTAATAAATGCGCTGGTCAATGGCAGCAATGTTACGCTAATGGCTCCCCGACGCATAGGTAAGACAGGACTGATAAGTCATGCCTTCGAACGGATGAAGGCAAATGACAAAAACGTGCGCTGCTTCTATGTGGACATCTTCTCGACGAAGACCTTCAACCAAATGGTGCAGTTCATAGCCAATGCCGTCATCGGGAAACTCGACTCCCCCTCGCAGTCGGTCATGAGGAAGCTCAACGGTTTCGTGTCTGCCCTGCGGCCAACGGTGAGTCAGGATCCCATCACAGGCATGCCTACTTTCAGTGTGTCTGTAACATCCGAAAGGGCCCGCGATACACTCCAGCAGGTGTTCGAATATATGAAAGAGTCAGGACGGCAATGCTATCTGGCTATTGATGAATTCCAACAGGTGAGCCGCTATGCCGAGATAGGTGCCGACGCGTTCATACGCTCCATCATTCAGTTTGTTCCCAACGTACATATCATTTTCTCGGGTAGTCAGCAACACCTATTGGCCGACATGTTCATGTCACCGGAACATCCGTTCTTCAACAGTTCACAAATTATGACGATAGGCACCATCAATGCCAATGCATATAGGGAGTTTGCCAACCGTTTCTTTGCCCGCCAGAAGCGAGAAATGTCTGAAGAGGCCTTCATCTATTTGTACGATATGGTTGACGGCCAGACGTGGTATGTTCAAAAAATCCTCAACCGTCTTTATCGTACCCCAAAGGGTAAACTTGACCGGGAAGATGTATTCAGGGCAACCGACAAGATTCTGCATGAACAGGAGATAAACTACCAATCCAACTACAATCTCTTGACCGACAACCAAGCGCAGTTGCTGACCGCCATTGCCTGTGAGGGCAGGGTCAACGCTCCCACGTCACTCGATTTCATACTCCGTCACCAACTCCCAGCTCCGAGTAGCATTAAAATGGCACTGAAGTCGCTACAGGACAAAGAGTTCTTGTTCTACGATGTCAAACAAGGCTACATGGTTTACGACAGGTTCTTTGGCATGTGGCTTAAGCGGCTGGCTGGTCTGTAGGTTAAATTTCCCCCTTGCTAAGTCCGACAGGGAATATGTTAAATAACATTTTTCGTACGTGATTCTGATTATTATTACGTACTTTTGCAGTCAATATGAAGACTAAACTATTTATGATTCTTGCTGTGCTGTCGATGGGTAGCATGAGCCGTACGCACGCACAAAGTGAAGTGGAATGTCACCTGAAAGCAGACTTAGTCAGTAATTACATCTGGCGAGGCTTTGACTTGGGGCATGTGTCACTGCAACCTGAGTTGTCGGTAGGCTGGCAGGGCTTGAGCCTGGCGGCTTGGGGCAGCGTAGGATTGAGCGACAAGGATGACCCTCGCGAAATCGATTTGACGCTGTCTTACGAGACGGGCGGCCTGTCGGTCGGCATCATTGACTACTGGAACGACGAGAAGGGCAATCGCTATTTCTGCTACAAGAAGGACAAAACGTGGCATACGTTCGAAGGATTTGTGTCCTACGACTTCGGACCAGTAAGCGCCTCGTGGCAGACATTCTTTGCCGGTAACGACTATCAGGAGGATGACGGCAAACGCGCATACAGTTCCTACTTCGAGTTGTCCGCCCCATTCCGTCTGGCTACCTGTGACTGGGACGCCACCGTGGGTTTGGTACCCTGGAAGTCCTGCTACTACGAAACCAGCGGTTTCAGCCTCACCAACCTGTCGCTGCGTGCCACGAAGGACATCCAGATAACCAACTCCTTCTCACTACCCTTGTTCGGGCAGCTTATTGCCAATCCTGCCAGTCAGCATTTCTATTTCGTCTTTGGTTTCACATTAAAAGCTTTGTAGGGTATGCTGTTCTGGCTTGGCGCTGTCATGGGTATGGTTAAAAAATGTGCTGTTTCTTGTTAGTTTCCTGAATATTATGTAATTTTGCCGTCGTTAAAAAGATGAAACAGATAATTATAACAGTAATTGCCGCTCTGCTTAGCATTTGCGGCACTGCCCACTTACAGGCACAGGTATTGAAGGTGGCCGACTTGGAGAAGTATGCCAAGGAGCGCTATGGTGACAAATGGCTCGATGCAGCAAAGAATCTGTCAGGCGGACTGGTGCTTGACAAGAACGAGTCGCTGACCTACCAGCAGGTCATTGAGGCTCCGGGCAAGACGAAGCAGCAGCTCTATGTAGCGCTGAACTACTGGGCGACGGCTACGTTCAAGGACCATCAGGCCATTACGCTGAACGACAAGGAAGCCGGATGCATCATCATTTCGTCGGCCCTTGCCAACATAGCCGAACATACGGGAACCATCAACAAGTACTCGGTCAGCATTACGCCCGTCATCCGCATCGACATAAAGGATGGGCGCGTCCGTGTGACCTACACCGTGCAGAACTACGACGTGCTGCGGGACAACAGCGGCGGCTGGCTCAGCCTGTCTGATAATGATGAGCGTACGTACGGCGACTCGAAGCGTAAGAAGGAAGACAATACCAACGGCCACCTCTTCGACGAGCAGTGGGAAATAGCCCGTCACTATCCGTTCGTGGAGAAGGATGCGCAGAAGCGTACTTGCGCCAAGGCCCTCGTCATGACTCACGCCTACTCGTGCGCCATTATGGACAAGGTGGAGGAGGCCCTGAAGAACGGCATTGTAGGAAACGAGGACGACGACTGGTGACCCCTGACGAATAAAAAAGGCTTCCCCGTGGGGGGAAGCCTTTTCCTTTTGTTAAATTAGTGGTAGCTAATTAGGGCAGGCTGATTGCCTCAGAGGGGCAAACATCTGCGCAAGTGCCACACTCAGTGCACATGTCGGGGTTGATTGAATACTTGTCGCCCTCAGAGATTGCTCCAGCGGGGCACTCATCGATACATGTACCGCAAGCGATACAGTCGTCACCAATTACGTATGCCATAATCTTTTTCTGTTTTAAAAATTAATTAATACTCAATAATGATGATGCAAAGGTAAGCATTATTTCCGAAAGTTACCTACTTTTTATTAGATTTTTTTCATAATTTATACGTTGTCGAAATAGTTTCAGATATAATAAGACGCTGATTTTTGCGTTATAATTAATGTACATGAAACGACAGTTGTGTTATTTAGTGATGCTGGTAGTGGCCCTTTCTGCCGCTGCTCAGGAACGCAAGCCGATGAACAAACCCTACATCGACCTGCGCCCGTTGCATTTTGGTATTCTCGTGGGTACTCATCTTCAGGATATAGAGTTTGAGAACGTGGGTCCGCAGCAGGGCGTGCTGGAGGACGGCACGCTGGTGGAGCAGACCATTGTGACGGAGGCCGACAAGTGGAACCCTGGCTTCACCGTCGGTGTGCTGGCCGAAGGGCGGTTGAGCAGTCACTTAGCGCTGCGTGTGGCTCCCACCATGTACTTCGGTGCGAAGCACCTGGTGTTCCACAACCTGACAGACCTGGACCGTGAGGGCTTGCCCCGCTCGTTTACCCAGGACCTGAAGAACACGTACCTGACCGTTCCCGTGAACGTGAAGTTCACTGCCGAGCGCTTCAATAACTACCGTCCTTACATAGTGGCGGGCATTAACCCGATGATAAACCTGACCAGTCAGGACCAGGACTTCATTCAGCTGAAGCGTTACGACGTGATGCTTGAGATAGGGTTGGGCTGCGACTTCTACCTGCCGTTCTTCAAGCTGAACCCGGAGCTGAAGTTCAGCTACAGCCTGACGAACAGCCTTGACACAAAACATGCGGACGAAATCCGTGACGGCAACATGCGCGTCTATTCGAATTCCGTCCGCAGTGCTCACTCAAAGCTGATAACGCTGTCGTTCTACTTTGAGTAGCGGGGGTTACTTCAGATTTACCGTCAGTCTTCCTATAAAGATGCCGTGCTTGCCGTTCTGATCGACGGGCACCGGCTTGCCGTTCATGTTGGGTACATACTCCAGCTTATCTAAGTAGGTATGCGAGTGTCCGCCCAGTACGAGGTCGATGTTGCGCGATGCGGCTATCACGCGGTTGTCGTCGTCGCCGCCAACATCCCATCCTAAGTGTGAGATGCATATCACCATGTCGCACTTCAGGTCCTTCTTCAGCATGGTGGCCGTCTCGAGTGCCACCTTTGCCGGATCGAGATATTCCACGCCGATGCAGTTCTTGTCGGACACCAGCCCCTTCATCTTCGGAGCCAGTGCAAAGACGCCAATCTTCACACCCTTGCGCTTCAGGGTGATGTAGGGCTTCACCAGTCCTTCGCATACGGTTCCCTTGAAGTCGTAGTTGGTGCAGATAATGGGGAAGGTGGCCATCTTGAAGATACGCGCCATGTTGTCGAGTCCGAAGTCAAACTCATGGTTGCCGATGGTGGCAGCATCAATGCCCATCATGTTCATCAGCCCGATTTCTGCGTCGCCCTTGAACATGGTGTAGTAGCCGGAACCCTGCGAGAAGTCGCCGCTGTCAAAGTAGAGCAGGTCGGGGTCTTTCTTGCGCTCTTCCTTCAGCATGACGATGCGTCTGAGGAATCCGCCGCGCCCGGCCTTCATCGTGTCCTCCAGGTTGGGGTTCAGCGGCAGTATGGTGCTGTGGGTGTCGTTGGTATGCAGAATGAGCAGTTGCTTCTGCGCACTTACATTTAAAGGTAAGAAGGTAAAAAGGTAAAAAGGTAAGGCTGCGCAGACCATTCTTACCACCTTATTTAATATATAGCTGTTTGTTTTCATAATGCTCTTGTTCTTATTTCTGTTTACTTAATGACGATACGTCCCTCGATGCGGGCATCGACCACCTTGCCTTCCTTCTCCATAGCGCGGAAGTAGTCCATGATGATGAAGCGTGTGTTGTTAGCCGCTTCCTGGGGTGAGTTGATGTCGCGTCCCTTGGTAAAGGCCATCATCTTGTCGTTGCCGCCCAGCAGGTAGTCGATGGTGGTGACACGGTAGTCCTTCTGCGGGTCAATAGGTTCGCCGTTGAGTGTGGCGTTCAGCAGTTTGCCGTCGGCAGTTATCTCCATGTGTACGGCACTGCTCACACCCTCGCCGCCACGCAGTGCAATCTGCGAGAAGAGTTCGAGCACATCGGCACCGCTCAGGGTGACGAAGGCAATCTTGTTCTCGAAGGGTGCAATGTCGAGCACGTCGCCGTAGGTCACTGCGCCCCGGGTCAGGTCGGCACGTATGCCGCCCATGTTATAGACGCCGAAGACGGGCTGCTCGTTGTAGAACTGCGAAGCCCACATCAGTATGTCGGGCAGCAGGTTCGACAACTCACTTTCCGGTCTGTGCGGAGTCATGTTACGGGCTATATGTCCCACTATGGGGCCCAGCACGCTGTCAACGTCGTGCTTGTAAGGGGCCAGGAAGGCTGCCGCTTCCGCGTCAGGGTTAGCATCCCAACGGCTGTCAATGAGGATGCGCGTCCGCTCGACGCTTGTCACTTCATAGTGGTGTCGGCAGGATGTCATAGCCATTGCCGCTGTGGCAATGACTGCAAAAAACAGTGTTTTCTTCATAATTCAATCAGTTTATGTGGGACAAAGGTACGAAAAATAGTTGAGAGTGGAACGTTTGTTGCAGCGCATAAATAGTTAAATAATCTAAAAAGTGAGGAATCGCCCGTTACTCGTCGCTCAACTCTCGGTAAAAAGTAGTACCTTTGCAGCCGCTTTCCGCGTAATCGCTGACAGGAAGATAGGAGAGTTGCCTGTTATGTTGCGTTGGAACGATACAGCAAAACGTAAAATAAAAGTAAAAAAAGATGGATTTAATCAAAGTTGCTGAAGAAGCATTTGCAACCGGCAAGCAGCACCCAGACTTCAAGGCTGGTGACACTGTAACAGTCGCTTACAAAATTATCGAGGGCTCGAAGGAGCGTATCCAGCTTTATCGCGGTGTGGTCATCAAGATTTGCGGCCACGGCGAGAAGAAGCGTTTCACAGTTCGCAAGATGTCAGGAACCGTGGGTGTAGAGCGTATCTTCCCCCTGGAGTCTCCCAACATTGACAGCATTGAGGTGAACAAGGTAGGTAAGGTGCGTCGCGCCAAGCTGTACTATCTGCGTAAGCTCACCGGTAAGGCTGCCCGCATCAAGGAGAAGCGCCGCGCCACAGTCAGCGAGTAAAAGTAGCGCTTGCTGTGCAAGAAATAAGGAAGAGACACTCGGAAGGGTGCCTCTTTCTTTTTTTTATAAAAAAGGTAAAAAAGTAAAAAGGTGAAAAGTAAAAAGGTAAAAAAGTGAAAATATCAGGCTCTGATGCCATATTTTCTTTAATTTTCTGCCAAAAATGGCGGCAGTTTGCGGAAATGTGAGTAAATTTGCAGCCAAAAACGAAAAAATACCGACAGATGAAAAGATATTCCGGACTGCTGATGCTGGCTCTTGTGTCGCTTGTCATATACACTTCGTGCTTAAATGATAAGGACGAAGCCACATCAACTACCTATAACGATATGGCCGTCTCGTCCTTCACGCTGGGGGCGCTTGAACGTACTATACACACCAAAGGCTCTAATGGTCAGGACTCCACTTACACGGTCGAGGTGACGGGCTCAAACTATAAGTTTACGATAGACCAGATAGGACGTCGCATCTTCAATACCGACTCACTGCCCGTGAATACGAATGTGAGCAAGGTGCCCTACACCCTCACGACTTACAACAGCAGTATGCCTTACTTTGAAGATTGGGAAGAAGACGACGCGCTGATTCCCTATTCCTCGACCGACTCGCTTGACTTCTCGAAACCACGCAAGCTGCGTGTCTATGCCCGTAACAGCAGCCAGTACGTGACATACACGCTCACCGTCAATGTGCATAAGGAGGACGGCGACGCCTTTGAGTGGGAGAGGATGCCTGAGCTGACCGATGAGGCTCGTGCTGCTCTTGACTTTTATTATTTGGGTAAGGATAAGGCCGAGGCCCTGGGTTTGAAGTATGTCGGCCATTGCACCGCCGAGGTGTATGCCCTGACGGAAGATGGCACGATGATGGTGTCTGACGATGGCGGCTTGACGTGGGAACCTGACGACTTGGACAGCGATGCCTCGTTGCTGCCCACCGAAGACCTGGCCTATGCCTACACCAACTATAGTGAATACGACCAGATGGACTACATTCTGCTCATTGGTAACCGTAATAGTGAACTTTACCCTGACGACGAGGAGTCTATGGTGTGGCATAAGTTAGTTGATTACTCACTGACGTCGCAGCCCTCGCAGTGGATTTACATGAAGAAGGAAGACAACAACCGCACACAATATCTGCCGAAGTTGGAGTGCCTTTCTCTGACAGGCTATAACGGAAAAGTGCTGGCCTTCGGACGGTTCAAGGATGTCTTCTTCACGTTTGAGTCGAAGGACAGTGGCATTACGTGGCAGGAGAGTACCACCTTTGCGGTGCCCAATGAAATTGACGACAATGCCCCGTTAAAGGTCGTGGTAGATTCAGAAGGCTTCATCTGGCTGATACAGGAGTCGGTGGGGCAGTACTGGCGCGGGCGTCAGAAATCCGTGGCCTGGGACGTGTGGGAATGAGCTGAACACAGGTAATAAACGGGAGAGGTGCAACAGTAAAAAGGATTAAATGAAGAATCAGCATTTAAGAGACAAGGTGACAGGTTCGGTAAAATATCTTTTACCACTTTGCCTTTTTATCCTTTTACCTTTCAGTGTCAGTGCCCAGGACGAGCCTGAATACCGGCTTGACATAGGCGGTGGAGTAGGCGTGGTAAGCTACCTGGGCGACCTGAACGAGAACCTGCTGAAGGACCTGCAGCCCATGGGTGCCCTGATAGGCCGTCTGAAGATGAACCCCCGCATGGCCCTGTCGCTGCAGATAGGCTACGGAAAGCTGAAGGGCGACAGCAAGGACGTGAAGACGTGGTATCCCGAGATGCAGGACGTCTCGCTGAGCTTCAACAACTCGCTCATTGATGTGAGCCTGAAATATGAGTACAACTTCTGGCCTTACGGCACAGGACGTGAGTACCGTGGTGCAAAACCGCTGACACCGTACATGGCGTTGGGTCTGGGCGGCACTTTCGTGAGTGGAAACAAGAGCACGGTAACAGCAAACCTGCCGCTGGCCGTGGGTGTGAAATATAAGGTGGGTCAGCGCCTGAACCTGGCGCTTGAGTGGGCCATGCACTTCACGTTGAGCGACCAGCTTGACGGCGTGAAGGACCCTTACGGCATTAAGAGCAGCGGGCTGTTCAAGAACACCGACTGCTACAGCAGCCTGCAGCTGTCGCTGACGTACGACCTGTGGGCAAAGTGCAAGACCTGCCACAATGACCGCGACTAAAAAGAGACAATATATGGATGTACAATTAGACATGAAGCATATTCCGCAGCACATTGCCATCATTATGGACGGCAACGGGCGCTGGGCAATGGAGCGTGGGCTGGACCGTACCTACGGCCACAAGGAGGGAATCAATACTGTCAAGAAGATGACTGCAGAATGTGCCCGCCTGGGAGTGAAGTACCTGACGCTTTATACCTTCTCCACCGAGAACTGGAACCGTCCGGCCTACGAGATTGAGGCCATCATGGGGCTGGTGCTCCGCTTCTATGAGACAGAGCTGTTCACTGACAATAACGTCCGTTTCCGCATGGTGGGCGACCGCAAGCGCCTGCCCGACGGCGTGCAGAAGAAGATTGCCGAACTGGAGGAGCTGACGAAAGACCTGGACGGACTGACTGTCGTGGTGGCAATGAGCTACTCCAGCCGTTGGGAAATCACAGAGGCTGTGCGCCAGATAGTTACCGAGGTTCACGACATGGAAGAGCTGCCCGAGAACATCCTGAAGAACTGGGCAACGGGAGGACTGCGTGCCGAAGACATCACCGAGGACTTCATCAGCCAGCACATGCAGACCAGCTTCATGCCTGATCCAGACCTGCTTATCCGTACGGGAGGCGAGCTGCGCATCAGCAATTACCTGCTTTGGCAGATAGCTTATTCGGAACTCTACTTCTGCGACACATACTGGCCCGACTTCAATGAAGAGGAACTGCATAAGGCCATAGCCAGTTTCCAGAACCGTCAGCGCCGTTTTGGCAAGACAGAGGCGCAGGTTGAAAACGAAATGAGTAATGAGAAATGAGTAAAGAGTAATGAAGAGTCAGAATTTAAAGAATAAGGTGATAGGGTTGGTAAAATGGTTTTTACCCTTTTACCTTTTTACCTTTTTGCCTATAAATGCAGCTGCTCAGGATGTCATAGTAAAGCCTGAGATATCCTATGCCGGCACGCCGCGCCAGTGTGAAATAGGCGGTATTGCCGTCGAGGGCGTTGAGGGTTATGAAGACTATGTGCTGACCAGCCTCTCCGGTCTGACCGTAGGCCAGCGCATTTCGGTGCCAGGCTCCGAGATTACCTCGGCCGTCAACCGCTACTGGAAGCACGGTCTGTTCTCCCGTGTCAGCATTTCTGCCGACTCGCTGGTGGGCAACAAGATTTACCTGCGCTTCAAACTGGCCATCCGTCCTCGGGTAAGCACCATTAACTATACCGGCGTGAAAAAGTCGGAGCGCGAAGACCTGGAGCAGAAGCTCGGCATGGTGAAGGGCATGAGCATTCACCCTAACGTCATTGACCGTGCCAAGATCCTGGCCAAGAAGTACTTCGACGAGAAAGGCTACAAAAATGCCGTCATTGAGATAGTGCAGCGTGACGACGTGACCAATAAGAACATGGTCATCCTCGACGTCAACATTGACAAGAAGGACAAGATGAAGGTTCGTGACATCATTCTGGACGGCAACTACTTCCTGAGCAGCAAAAAAATCAAGGGTACCCTGTTTACCAAGGGTGTGTTCAAGAAGACCCACGAGGCAGGCAAGCTCTCTACGTTCCTGAAGTCAAAGAAGTTTACTGACGAACGCTTCACCAACGATAAGAAGAACCTTATTGAGAAGTATAACGAGCTGGGCTTCCGCGATGCCATCATCCTGGAAGACTCCGTTTGGAACGTTGACGAGAAGCATGTCAACGTCTATGTGAAGGTGGATGAGGGTCAGCGTTACTACATTCGTAACATCACCTGGGTGGGTAACACCGTCTATCCCACTGACTACCTGAACCAGCTCTTGGGTATGAAGAAGGGCGACGTCTATAACCAGAAGCTCTTGAAGAAGCGCCTGCAGGAGGACGACGATGCCGTGGGTAACGCTTATTGGAACACGGGCTACCTGTTCTATAACCTGGATCCTACCGAGGTGAACATCGTGGGCGACTCCATCGACCTGGAGATGCGTATCACCGAGGGAACGCAGGCACATATTAATAATGTACGTATCTACGGTAACGACCGGCTCTACGAAGAGGTGGTGCGCCGTGAGCTGCGTACCAAGCCCGGCGACCTGTTCTCGAAGGACGCCCTGCAGCGTTCTGCCCGTGAAATAGCCTCCATGGGATTCTTCGACCCTGAGAAGGTGAACCCCGACATCAAGCCGAACTATGAGGACGGCACCGTTGACATTAACTGGCAGCTGGAGCAGAAGTCTAACGACCAGCTGGAGTTCTCGCTCGGTTGGGGTCAGACGGGTGTCATCGGCCGTGTGGGTATCAAGTTCAACAACTTCTCGTTGCGTAACCTCTTCGGCAAGAACAAGATGCACCGCGGCATCCTGCCTTCGGGCGACGGCGAGCAGCTGTCCATCTCGGCACAGACCAACGGTAAGTACTACCAGTCTTACAGCGTGGGCTACTCCACGTCGTGGTTTGGCGGCAAGCGTCCTAATGCCCTTAACGTCAGCGCCTTCTTCTCGAAGCAGACCGATGTGAACAGCTCTTATTACAACTCTGCCTGGATGAACAACCTGTCGAGCTACTATGGCGGTGTGGGCTACTACGGCAACAACTACTTGAACTACGATGCTTATCTCGACGACGACAAGTACATCCAGCTGTTTGGCGTGTCTGTCGGCTGGGGTAAGCGACTGCGCTGGCCTGACGACTTCTTCCAGCTCTCCATGCAGCTGGCCTACCAGCGCTACATGCTGCGTGACTGGCGTTACTTCGTCATCAACAATGGTAACTGTAACAACCTGAACTTCGGCATCACGCTGTCACGTACCTCTACCGACAACCAGCTGTTCCCGCGTAGCGGCTCTGAGTTTGTGGCCTCGCTGACCATTACGCCGCCTTGGTCGTCGTTCGACAACAAGGACTATAAGAACTTGGCCAACAACACCCTCTCGGCTACCTACGAACAGGAGCAGCAGGAGAAGTACCGCTGGCTGGAGTACCACAAGTGGAAGTTCAAGGGCCGCACGTTCACCGCCCTCACCGAGGGGCAGAAGTGCCTCGTGCTCATGGCACGTATGGAGTTCGGCTTGCTGGGACAGTTCAACCAGTACAAGAAGTCACCGTTTGAGACGTTCTACATGGGTGGTGACGGTATGAGCGGCTACTCCACCAGCTATGCTGAGGAGACCATCGGCCTGCGTGGCTACGAGAACGGCTCTATCTCACAGTCGGCAGCTTACATAGCCATGCGCAATGGCGAGGCTCCCTCGTCGTATAACGCTTATGCTTACGACCGCTTCACCCTTGAGCTGCGCTATCCCTTCATGCTCGGCAACACCACCATCTACGGCCTCGGCTTTGTTGAGGGCGGTAATGCCTGGACCGACACCGAGAAGTTCAATCCCTTCGACATGAAGCGTTCTGCCGGCGTCGGTGTGCGCATCTTCCTGCCTATGGTCGGCCTGATGGGTATCGACTGGGCTTACGGTTTCGACAAGGTGTGCACCAGCTATCAGACGGGATCCATGCAGCGTGGTGGCAGTCAGTTCCACTTCATCCTCGGACAGGAGTTCTAAGGAAAAGTGAACAGGTAAAAAAGTAAAAAGTTAAAATAAACGATTATACAGTTTTAACGTCAAAAGATAGTGAGTATAACTAAAACGTATTACTATGATGAAGAATCAGATTTTAAACAATAAGGTGATAGGGTTGGTAAAATGGTTCTTACCTTTTTACCTCTTTGCCTTTTTGCCTTTAAACGTCAGCGCCCAGAAGTTTGCCCTGCTCGACATGGACTACATCCTGAAGAACGTTCCTGCCTACGAGCGGGCCAACGAGCAGCTTAACCAGATGTCAAAGAAGTGGCAGGCTGAGGTAGAGGCGTTGCAGACCGAGGCACAGACGCTCTACAAGAACTATCAGGACAATGTGGTATTCCTCTCTAACGAGCAGAAGAAAGCACGTCAGGAGGAGATAGTAGCCAAGGAGAAGCAGGCCGCCGAACTGAAGAAGACCTATTTCGGACCCGAAGGTGAGCTTTTCAAGAAACGTTCCGCGCTGATGGGCCCCATACAGGAGGAAATCTACAATGCCGTGGCCGACATAGCGGAGCAGCGCGGCTACCAGCTCATTCTCGACCGTGCCAGCGACAACAGCATCATCTTCGGCTCGCCCAAGATTGACATCTCCGACGAGGTGCTGCAGAAGTTGGGGTACAATTAGTAATGGTCAAAGGTCAAAGGGCTAAGGTCTAAGGTCAAAGGTCAAAGGACGAAAATTCAAATCAGAACAATAATAATTAAAAAAACAAAAAAGAAAAATGAAAAAACTTATCGTAATGCTTTTAATGCTTGCTCCCGTAGCAGCATTCGCTCAGAAGTTCGGACATGTAAACGCCACTGAAATCATGCAGGCAATGCCTGAGTTTACAAAGGCACGTACAGAAATTGAAGCACTGCAGAAGCAGTATGAGGCAGACTTGAAGAGTATGCAGGATGAGCTGCAGAAGAAGGCTGAGGCCTTTGAGAAGGAGCAGGCTACACTGCCCGATAACATCAAGCAGCGCCGCGAACAGGAGTTGCAGGACATGTACCAGAAGATTCAGCAGAGCTATCAGGACAATCAGCAGGCTCTGGCCAAGGCACAGCAGGAGAAGCTGAGCGTTATCCAGACGAAGGTGCTCGATGCCATCAAGGCTGTTGGTGAGGCAGGCGGCTATGTCTATATCATGGACGTTGCAGCAGGAATCCCCTTCATCAGCTCTACGCTGAGCAAGGACGTCACAGCCGACGTGAAAGCCAAGCTGGGACTGAGATAAAATAGTGAAAAGGTGAAAAAGTGAAAAGGTAAAAAAGAAATAAGCATGGGAAAGTATTTTGTAATGAATATGGTAAGAAGTGTGGTAAAATGTTTTTTGCCTTTTTGCCTTTTTACCTTTTTACCTTTAAATGCTGATGCCCAGAAATTCGGTTTCCTGAGCTACGATGGTGCGCTGAAGGCCATGCCTGGCTATGCCATCGTGCAGACGAACCTTGACAACCTCAAGGCGCAATACGAAGCCGAGCTGAAACGGGCAGAAGACGAGTTCAACGTTAAGTACGAACAGTTCCTCGACGGTCAGCGTGACTTCCCGCCCACCATCTTGCAGAAGCGTCAGACCGAGCTGCAGGAACTCATGGAGAAGAACATGGCCTTCAGGGAAGAGAGCCGGCGGCTGCTGGCGGAAGCCGAAGACGAAGCTATGGCGCCGCTCCGTCTGTTGCTGACCACTGCCATACGGCAGGTGGGCATAGAGCGCGGCCTGGCCTTTATACTGAATACCGACCAGAACGCCTGCCCCTTCATCAACCCTACCCAGGGCGAGGACGTGACCGAGGCTGTACTACAGATTTGTCAGTAGTGGGTAACGGGCTAAGGTCAAAGGTCAAAGGACGAAGGTCTAAGGTTGAAATAACAGCAGAGTATTAAATTGTAAATCGTAAATCTGTAAATCGTAAATCCCCCGGCATGTCAGGCCCCATCGGAATCTTTGACAGCGGCTACGGCGGACTCACCATTTTGCACGCCATACGCCAGCTGTTGCCCCAGTATGACTACATCTACCTGGGCGACAATGCGCGTGCCCCCTACGGCACGCGTTCGTTCGACGTGGTCTATGAGTTCACTCGCGAGGCCGTAGAGCGGCTCTTCGCCCTGGGCTGCCAACTCGTCATCTTGGGCTGTAACACCGCCTCGGCCAAGGCTCTGCGTACCATACAGCAGAACGACCTGCCGCAGTGGGACCCGAGCCGTCGCGTGCTCGGTATCATACGGCCCACGGCCGAAGTCATCGGCACGCTCACCGTGAGCCGCCACGTGGGCATCTTTGCCACCGAGGGCACCATACGCAGCGAGAGTTACAATCTGGAGATTGCCAAGTTCTGGCCCGACATCAAGGTCAGCGGCGTGGCCTGTCCGTTCTGGGTGCCCCTCGTGGAATATAACGAGGCCGATTCACCCGGTGCCGATTATTTTGTCAAGAAGCGTATTGACCAGCTCTTGCGCCTTGACCCCGAGATTGACACCGTCATACTTGGCTGCACCCATTATCCGCTGTTGCTGCCAAAGATTCATAAGTATATTCCCCGAGGCATCCGCATTGTGGCGCAGGGGGAATATGTGGCTGACAGCCTGCAGCATTATTTCCAACTTCATCAGGAACTTGAGCAGCGCTGCACCCGTGGTGGCAGCGTGCATTATCTCACCACCGAGAACCCCGACAAGTTCCGCGAGAGTGCCCAGATATTCCTGCACGAGCCCGTCGAGGTGGAGAATGTCAGTTTGGGGAAATGACGGGAGCAGGTGGACGAAAATAGTATGTACTTGTATCATAACACAAAACTACTCAAAAATCTAAAAAAACACTTCACACTACACTAAACCTTAAATTTTCATAATAACATATTGATATTCAGGATACTAATCATAGTGTAGTGTTGCCGGTTTCACTGCACTGACACTACACTAAGCGAAAATGGCCGCATTCGTTAATGCTCCCCCTAATTAAGCCTTCCCGCCACCCTTGTTTGCACCAGTTTCCACTCTAATGAAGGCGGCTTCTCATCCTTGTTTGGCCTTCCTTCCACTCTTCTTTGGGCCAAACAATGGTGAAGTGGGGGCTTGGTTACATTGTAGTTTAGTGCAAACAAGGCTGGAGTTTGCTGCAAACTACAGACCCATAGTAGAGAAGTGCCGTTTCTCTCCAAGAGAAGTGCCGTTTCTCTGTTAGTGTAGTGTGCCTCCCTTGAAAAACGCAACACTACACTAAAATATCTAACTGAGTATTAGCGCGTTAGTCAATATTTTTCGGGTTTAGTGTAGTGTGATGCTGTTTTTCAACATTTTTCTTGGGAAATTGTAATTTCTCTTTTATGTTGTCATTCAACTGCCGCTTTTCCCGTCATTGTAGAGAATTTGCCATGTTTCTTCTGAATAATGATGATGTAAACATTCATTTCAGCTAATTTGTTTACTGGCGCATTAGTCAACAGCCACTCGGCCTTTTTTGCTTTCGAAGAGATTTAAGACAATTGCTGTAGAAGAAAATGTGTGATAGTTCAGAAAAAGGGGCTGTTTTTTTTGGTAAAGCGGTCGAAAATCATTATTTTTGCACACAATTAGCAAACTAATGAAAATGAAACTCGAAATATTACATTTTGACTTTAAGAATGCACGGGCTGACGTGAGCTGCTTCAATGGTTCAGAGGTGAACGAATATCATGCTATGGTTCACGTTGCAAGCCCCTTACTCAACTATAACGAACAGGTGGAGGCCGTGGTGAATGCCTACGGTGAGTTGCTGGGGCAGCTGCCCGGGGCACAGGCAGTATTTAAGCGCTACTTCCTGAGCGACGCTGCCAATCAGGCCGACGCCATTATTGACAACGACGTGACCGACTGCGCCAAAAGCATCATTCAGCAGGCTCCGCTCGACGGCACGAAGGTGGCGCTGTGGGTCTATATGATGACGGGCGTGCAGACGGGCGTGACGAAGAGCGGCCTCTACACCGTGACGCATGGCGGCTACCGTCACCTGTGGAACGGCAGTGCCTGTAATCTGGCTGCCAACTCAGAGTACCAGACGCGCCTGCTGTTTAACGAATACGTGATGCAGCTGATGGAGGAGGGCTGCACGCTGAAGGATAATGCCGTCAGGACGTGGCTCTTCGTGAACGATGTGGATTTGAACTACGGCGGCGTGGTGAGGGCTCGCAACCAGGTGTTCTTCACCCAGGGGCTGAAGCACGACACTCACTTCATCGCCTCTACTGGCATTGGCGGACGGCAGCAGGACCCTAACGTGCTCTGCCAGATGGACAACTATGCCATCAAGGGTATCAAGGAGGAGCAGGTACACTACCTGTATGCTCCCTCTCACCTGAACCGCACCAGCGACTACGGAGTGAGCTTTGAGCGCGGCACGCGTATTGACTACGGCGACCGCCGTCATGTGTTCATCTCGGGCACGGCGAGCATCAACAACAAGGGGCAGGTGATGTATGAGCGCGACGTGGTGAAGCAGACACGCCGCATGTGGGAGAACGTGGAGACACTGCTGGCCGAGGCCGGCTGCACGTTCGACGACGTGCCCTTGCTGATTGTCTATCTGCGCGACACCAGCGACTATGCCGTGGTGAAGGCGCTCTATGAGGAGCGTTTCGCCGGCAAGCCCTATGTAATTGTGCATGCCCCTGTCTGCCGTTCGGGCTGGCTGGTCGAAATGGAGTGCATGGCCGTGAAGGCGGTGGAGAACGAGGGTATAGAGGCTTTTTGAAGGGCAAAAGACCCCCTCTAACTCCCCCTGTAGGGGGAGGACTAAGGTCGAAGGTAAAGAAAAAATCTCAAATCTAAAACAATATGTCCGTGATAATGAAAAAATACGTGCTGGCGGCAGTGCTCGTGCTGTATGGGGCTGTCGTGTGTTTGGCCATTGGCATTCCTGACATGAAGTTCCGGCGCCTTGATACGCGTGACGGACTGGCTAATTCGCAGGTCAATTGTATGATACGTGACAGTCATGGCTTCATGTGGTTGGCTACGCCCTTCGGCTTGTGCCGCTATGACGGCTACAGGTTTCGTAACTTCTACTCCTATGAGCGTGACACGACGACGCTGCGCTCCAACCGTGTTGACGAGGTTCAGGAGGACTTCTACGGACGGTTGTGGCTGGACCACGGCATGAACTACTCGGTACTCGACCCACTGACGGAAAAGGTGGACCGCAGTCCTTCCGTGTGGCTGGCTGAGCAGGGCATGCCCGGCGGGCTGGAGTACATTTACATTGACAGCGAGAAGAAGTACTGGGTGAAGTCGTACGACAACGGGTTCTACTGCTATGACCCCCGTTCCAAGCATGTGACGAAAATCCCCTTCGGCTACGAAGTGGGGTCGTTCCCCAAGGACTTTGCCATCACCTCGTGTGCCGAGAATGGCGACGGCACGCTGCTGCTCGTCTCGAACACGGGTCAGCTGTTGTGCGTTGACGGTAAGGCTGGTGCGGTGAAGTGGAAGGACGACTACGTACAGAAGGCTCAGAACAGCTCGTTCAGCGACTACCGGCTGTACCGTGACAAACCCAACGACATGACTTGGATTATCTGCAACACGTCGGCATTGTATGTGTGTAAGAATAAGGAGAAGCGTTGGTTCCACACGTTGGCAGACTTCATGCGTGCCGAAGGATTCCAGAACGTGCCCGATGATATAGTAGTATGGGATGTGGCCTACGATGGGAAAGGTTATTTCTGGGTGGCCACCGACCATATTGGTGCGCTGGTGCTCGACTTCAAGACGAAGACGTGGCGCCAGTTCCTGAACGTGAAGAACGACGACTCTTCGCTGCCCGAATCGACGCTCCGCCACTTCTATCTCGACCAGATGGGGCGCATGTGGGTCTCTACCTATAAGAGCGGCGTGGCCATGAATGCCGACGCGCTGGCCAACTTCAACAACCTGCCCTTGGGCGACATCAACACCATTACGCAGGACAGGCAGGGTTACTTCTGGCTCGGCATGAACAGTGGCGGCATCATGAAGCTGAATCCCAATACGTATGAGGTGGTCGATTCGTTTAAGAAGGCGCAGTTAGGCGTGAAGAGCGACGTCATAGTGGGCAGCTATGCTGCCAAGGACGGCACGCTGTGGTTCGGCACATGGGAAGGCGGACTCATCAAGTACAGGAACGGCGAGTGGAGCAACATAACCGCCAGCACGCCGGGCAGCAAATTTGTGACCAATAACATCTGGGCTATTACCGAAGACTACTGGGGCAATATCTGGGTGGCCGTGCTGGGCGGTGGCGTGGTGCGCATCGACAAGAAGACGGGAGCGCAGCGTGCCTTCACCGACAAGAACAGCTATCTAGCCACCGTGTGGACGAACAGCATTACCCGGGCTGCCAACGGCTGGATCTTGGCTGGTAACTCGGAGTACTGCGCGCTGATTAACCCGCTGAATTTCCGAGTCATCAACATGCCTGCACCCCGTAATGAGAACACGTTTACCATTTCGAGGGCTACGACGCAGGTCATTATGGACAGCCGTAACCTGATATGGCAGGCATCGCCCTCTGGACTCTCGATTGCCGACCGTACCAATGGCCGCAGCTACCTGCTCGACATGAAGTCAGGTTTCTACGGCTCTAACGTGTCGTCGGTTGTCGAGGATGACAACCACACCATCTGGGCGGTTACCGACCATGGTGTGTCAAATGTCATACCGCGGCAGGACGACGAGGGCAACTGGACCTTCACCGTGCGTAGTTATAACGACCGTGACGGCCTGCAGCCTGGCCCCTTCAACCAACGTTCCATCTACTACAGCCACTCTGGACTGGTGCTGGTGGGCGGATTGGATGGTCTCGACATCATCAACACAAAGAAACTCACCGCCAATAAGCTGAAGGAGAAACCCGTGTTCTGCGGACTGAAGATATACGACGACCTGATTGAGGCCGGACAGGAGTATAACGGCCGTGTGGTGCTGGAAAAGACGCTCAGCCAGAGCGAAGGCTTCAAGCTGAAGTACAGCGAGGGCCAGTTTACGGTAGAGATGGGTTCTGACAACTGCGGCATCAAAAACGGTACGGGCTTCGTCTATAGGCTGTTGGGCTTCAGCGACAAGTGGATCAAGCTGTCGCCGTCGAATCCGAACATCACCTATATGGGCCTGTCACCCGGTTCCTACACCCTTTGTGTGCGTATGCTGAACGACGACGGCACGATAGGCGAGGAGGAGAGTGAGCTCGACATTACCATTGCCCCGCCGTTCTACCGCTCCTGGTGGGCTTACCTGCTCTATCTGTGCCTGATTATTGCCGGCATCTGGTGGTGGCGTAAGAACTTCATTCGCCGTCAGGACATTCAGATGGAAGCCGAGTCCTTCCGCCGTGAAACGGAGAAGGAGCAGTGGATGAACGAGATGCGCCGCAGAATGAGTGAGGAGCAGCAGGATACTACCGTGAAACCCATGACGAAGGAGGACATAGAACTCTATAAGACGGAGGGCGACATCGTGGAGTTTGTACGTCTGCAGACCGAGGCATTGCCTAAGCCTGCCAATAAGCGGTTCAACATAGCCTTTAACGCCACGGTTGAGGCATTGCACATGCACTATGACCCTAACCAGTTGGGACAGGCCCTGCAGATACTGATGAGCAACTCCGTCCACTTCTGTCCTCACGAGTGCAACCTGCAGGTCAGCCTGTTCGTGCCTTCGGGCAAAGAGGTGAAAATACTCGTGGCCGACAATGGCGTGGGCATCAAGGAAGAGTTCATCGACCATGTCTTCGAGCATGCCATGGTGGGTGACAGGGAGCTCGGGCTGGACCGTGTAAGGGCCATCGTCGAAGCCCATGGCGGCAGTATCAAGGTAGAAAATAATCCTGGCGGCGGAACGGTGTTTACGCTCACCCTGCCCAGGGAATGAAGAAGATATAATTTTAAGTACCAATAATTACAAACAACATGAAAGTTCTAAGAACATTAATGACAAGCGCCTTGTCGCTGATGGTGGCTGCCGTGATGGCAGGCGACTATACCGTGCAAGACAACTTTGTCACCATTCCAGTGAAAACGCCGACGGACAACGGTGCCAAGGTAGTCCGTCTGCAAGTGATTAATGACAACATCATCCGCGTACAGGCTACATCGGAGAATGCACTTCCCTCGAAGCCCCGGAGCCTGATGATTGTGCCCCAGACGGCAAAGCCAAAGTTCGACGTTAGCGAGAGCGACACCACCGTCATCGTCAAGGCCGGTAACGTGCAGGCTGTGGTGATGAAGGCCGATGGTGCCGTATCGTTCTACGACGCTGAAGGCAAGCTGCTCACCAAGGAGGCCAAGAACGGCAAGCGTTTTACCCCGTTCACGGTTCCCGAGCGTGAGTACGGACTGAAGGGCGGCCCTGCCATTACCGAAGAAATGAAGCACGGCCTGACCTGGCAGATGAAGTTTGACAGCCCTGCCGATGAGGCCTTCTACGGACTCGGTCAGCACCAGTCGGAAGAGTTCAACATGAAGGGCAAGAACGAAGACCTCTTCCAGTATAACACGAAAGTCAGCATACCTTTTGTGCTGTCGAACAAGAACTACGGCATACTGTGGGACAGCTATAGCTACTGCCGTTTCGGCAAGCCCGAAGAGTACCTGCAGCTGAACCGTGCCTTCAAGCTCTACGACAAGCAGGGACGTGAGGGGCACCTGACTGGAACCTACATCGACAAGGACGGAAAGAAACTGGTACGCGACGAGGACAGCATCTACTATGAGTACGGCTACCCCATGACTAGCGAGATAGCTGTCCGTACCGATAATGGCGGTATCAAAAACCTGCCGCAGGGCTTCAACCTTGACGGTGCCAACGTCACCTTCGACGGATTCATTGAGGCTCCCTGCTGTGGCAGACCGTGCTGCATAGGCAAGAAACAGCTCTATCAGTTCATTCTCTACTATGCAGGATATGTTAAGGTATATATCGATGGTAAGGAGGTGGTGCCCGAGCGTTGGCGTACTGCTTGGAACCCCAATGCCTACAAGTTCTCGGCCGAGTTGCCCAAGGGAGGCCGTAAGGTTCAGCTTCGCATAGAGTGGCAGCCCGACGGCGGTGAGAGCTATTGCGGTCTGCGCGTAGCCAAGGCACGCAGTGAGCAGGAGCGCGGCCAGCTAAGCATCTGGAGCGAGATGACCAAGGACATGGACTACTACTTTATTGCCGGACGTGACTTCGACCAGATTATTTCTGGTTACCGCACACTGACGGGTAAGGCCAGCCTCTACCCGAAGTGGGTGCTGGGTTTCTGGCAGAGCCGCGAGCGTTACCAGTCGTCGCAGGACATCGAGGAGAACCTCGGCGAGTTCCGCAAGCGTCATATTCCCATTGATAACATCGTACAGGACTGGAACTACTGGAAGCTCGATTCATGGGGCAGCCATGAGTTTGAGTCGTCACGCTATCCCAACCCACAGGCCATGCTCGACAGCGTGCATGCCATGCACGGACGTTTTATGATTAGCGTGTGGCCGAAGTTCTACGACAGCGTGAAGAACTACAAGGAGCTGGATGCACAGGGATGGATGTACCATCAGGCAGTGAAGGACGACATTCATGACTGGCTGGGCTTCCGCGGTTCGTTCTACGATGCTTACGATGCCGGAGCACGCAAGATGTTCTGGCGCCAGATGGACGAGAACCTCTACTCTAAGTATAATCACGACGGCATTGCCGGTGTAGATGCCTGGTGGATGGATGCCTCTGAGCCAAACGTCCGCGACTGTACCCCCATGTGGTACCGTAAGGCACTCTGTGGCCCCACGGCCCTCGGCACCGCTACCGAATACTTCAATGCTTACTCGACGGTGAATGCCGATGCCATTTATAATGGTCAGCGCTCCGTCTATAAGGGCAAGATGAACGAACCCCGCGTCTTCCTGCTGACCCGCAGCGGATTTGCCGGCGAGCAGCGTTTCTCCACTGCTACGTGGAGTGGTGACATCGGTACCCGTTGGGAGGACATGCGTGCCCAGATGACGGCAGGTTTGAACTACTCCATGTCGGGTGTCCCCTTCTGGGGTATGGACCAGGGCGGCTTCTGTGTGGAGAAACGCTATGTGGCAGCACAGCAGCTCTTTAATGACAAGGGCATTGAGAACGAAGACCTGAAGGAGTGGCGTGAGCTGCAGACACGTTGGAACCAGTTTGGCGCCTTCATACCCCTGTTCCGCAGTCACGGACAGTGGCCTACCCGCGAAATCTGGAACATTGCTCCTAATGAGCATCCTGCCTACAAGTCGTTCGTCTATTACGACAAGCTGCGCTATCGCCTCATGCCTTACCTCTACTCACTGGCAGGCTGGGCACACTTCCGTGATTACACGCTGATGCGTGCACTCGTTATGGACTTCAATGGCGACCCCGAGGTGCTTAATATCGGCAACCAGTGGATGCTTGGCCCGGCACTGATGGCTTGTCCCGTCGGCTATTATAAGGCCCGCAACCGCTCGGTTTATTTCCCCGAACTCTACAATTGGTACGACCTCTACACGGGTGAGGCCATCGAAGGCGGTCAGCGCCTGGTGGTCGATGCTCCTTACGAACGCATCCCTGTCTTTGTACGTGCCGGTGCCATCATCCCCTTCGGTCCCGAAATGGAGTGGAGTGACGAGAAGCCCGCTGAGCTCATCAACCTCTACGTCTATGCAGGCAGCGACGGTGAGTTCCAGCTTTACGAGGATGAGGGTACGAACTACAACTACGAGAAGGGCAAGTATGCCACCATCGACATTCGTTACGATGACACAACGCGCACCGTTACCTTCTCACAGCGTAAGGGCCAGTTCCCCGGCATGCTGAAGAACCGCCGCTTCAATGTGGTGTTCATCACTCCCGAACAGCCCCGAGCCCTGAACCTTGACAACCCTGAGGGCAAGCTCGTTCAGTACAATGGCAAGGCCGTTAGTGTCCAACTGTAGCAGTTCTTAAAAAAAAGCAAAAGAAAACCCCCGTTTTCTTTTGCTTTTTTCCTTTTTATTCGTACCTTTGTCCGAAAATTAAAAACCTATGAGACAAAGAACGACTAAAGTCTTTTTATTTTCTTTCCTGCTAACCCTTTTGTCTATATCTGCCGCTGCCCGCGACCGTAAGTGCTTTGACTTTGGCTGGCGTTTCCTGCTGGCTGACTCGGCGCAGATGGCGAAACCTGAATACAATGACAGCCATTGGCGAATGCTAAACCTGCCTCATGACTGGGCCATTGAGGGCGACTTCTCTGCCGGCAACCCCAGTGGTGCCGGAGGCGGTGCGCTGCCTGGCGGGGTGGGGTGGTACCGCAAGCATTTCCGTGTCAGCGAGGTGCGCCGTTACTTCTTGGAGTTCGACGGTGTCTATATGAACTCCACGGTCTATGTCAACGGTGAGAAGGTGGGCTACCGCCCTTATGGCTACAGTTCTTTCGAATACGAGATTACACGTTA
Organism: uncultured Prevotellaceae bacterium; assembly: GCA_900320255.1. GTDB lineage: Bacteria > Bacteroidota > Bacteroidia > Bacteroidales > Bacteroidaceae > Prevotella. The sequence goes on along the minus strand of ONRS01000015.1, from coordinate 11,691 downwards.
TCTCCGTACAGGCGATAATGTTGTTGCCGTACGTGTCGATAACAGCGACCAGCCGAACTCCCGCTGGTACTCCGGCTGTGGCATCTACCGCCATGTCTGGCTCACCGAGACGCAGGGTGTGCGTATCAAGCACTGGGGCGTTCATGTGGAGACCACGGCCAAGGGTAAGGTGAAGGTTGAGGTGGAGGTTGACAAGCCACTGCGCTCAAAGGCTAACCCCAGCATTCGTAATACCATCTTTGCTGCTGACGGACGTGAGCTGGACAGCGGACGTGGCGTGCGCTCGTCGCTCAGCGTGGGGCGGAAGCACCTGCATTACTGGTCGCCCAGCACTCCTTATGTCTATAGGCTTCGCACGCAGCTGCTCCTTGGCGGTTCTGTTATCGACGAGGTGTGGACCGTCGTCGGTTTCCGCGACTTTAAGTTCGATGCGAAGACGGGCTTCTGGCTCAATGGTGCGAACATGAAGATCAACGGTGTCTGTGAGCACCACGACTTCGGCTGCCTTGGTGCCGCCCTCAATGAGGATGCGCTCCACCGTAAGCTCACCAAGCTGAAGGCTATGGGCTGTAATGCCATCCGCACCAGCCATAACCCGCCCGCTCCCGAGTTGCTGAACATGTGCGACACCATGGGCTTCATCGTCATGGACGAGAGCTTCGACATGTGGCGCCGCCGTAAGACACAGAACGACTATGCCCGCTTCTTCGACGAGTGGCACGAGCGTGACCTTGCCGACCTGGTGTTGCGTGACCGTAACCATCCCAGCATCCTCATGTGGTCCATAGGCAACGAGGTGCTCGAGCAGTGGTCGTCGGCTGATGCCGACACCCTCTCGCTGGAGCAGGCTAACCTCATTCTGAATGCCGGTCACGATGCTTCGACGCTGGCCCGCGACGGCGAAATGAGCGTCAACACCCTGCTGACTGATCACTTGGCTGACATCGTGCGCCGTTATGACACCACACGCCCCATTACTGCTGGCTGTAACGAGCCTGAACCGGGAAACCACCTCTGGCGTGGCAAGGGCATTGATATCATTGGCTTCAACTACCACCATGAATGGATCAAGGACGTGCCCCGGAATTTCCCGGGCCGGCCGTTCATCATGACTGAGAGTGTCAGCGCCCTGCAGACCACGGGCTTCTATAAGATGCCGTCCGATGTTATCTACAAGGCTCCACAGGAGTGGTGGCTGCCCTATACCGACCCCAGCTTTATGTGTTCGGCTTACGACAATATGCATGCCTCGTGGAGCACTACCCATGAGCAGAACTGGGATGTGGTGAAAAACACGCCCTACTGCGGCGGACAGTTCATCTGGACAGGCTTCGACTACATTGGTGAGCCTACGCCTTATGGCTTCCCCGCCCGTTCCAGCTACTTCGGCATCATTGACCTGAGTGGTCAGCCGAAGGATGTGTATTATATGTATCAGAGCGAATGGACCAACCAGACCGTGCTGCACCTCTTCCCCCACTGGAACTGGTTAGACGGTCAGGAGATTGACCTTTGGTGCTACTACAGCAATGCTGACGAGGTGGAGCTGTTCATCAACGGTCGCTCACAGGGCACGCGCAGAAAGTCCCCCGCCTTTGGAGGAGTCAGCGGAGGTTCACCCTACCACGTTATGTGGCGTGTGAAGTTCGAGCCCGGCGAGGTGAAAGTCGTCTCCCGCAGGGGTGGGCAGGAAGTGAAGTCGCAGACCATCCGTACTGCCGGACAGCCTGATCACTTGCGCCTGTCGTATGACTACCGTGGCAAGCAGACCACCTTCGTCAAGGTCGAGGTGGTCGATAAGCAGGGCAACCTCTGCCCGTGGGCCGAGAACCAGGTGTTCTTCGAGACCAGTGGCGCCCGCATCATCGGTGTCGATAACGGCAGCCAGTTCTCTATGGAGCGTTTCAAAGACACGAAGCGCAAGGCCTTCTTCGGCCGTTGCATGGTGGTGCTCGAAGGCCACGGCACGCTTACCGCTAAATCTATTGGATTATTATCAGCAAAAATACAACTATGAAAAAATTATTTTTAGCCATTTGTCTCGTGTGCTGCTGTGCCACAGTAGCCACAGCCCAGGTCTATAAAGACCCCAAGGCCCCCATTGAAGAACGCGTAAAAGACGCACTCAGTCGTATGACAACCCACGAGAAGGTGCAGCTGCTCCATGCACAGTCTAAGTTTACCAGTGCCGGTGTCCCCCGGCTCGGCATCCGTCAGCTGAACATGGATGATGGTCCTCACGGCGTGCGCGCCGAATTGGAGTGGAACACGTGGATGCCTGCCAAGTGGACCAACGACTCGGTGGTTGCCTTCCCGTCGCTCACCTGTCTGGCCGCTACGTGGAATACCGACCTTGCACGCCTTTACGGTCATGCCGTCAGCGAGGAGTTTGCCTTTCGTGGCAAGGACATTATGCTTGGCCCCGGCTGTACCATCGCCCGTACACCACTCTGTGGACGTAACTTTGAATACACGGGTGAAGACCCCTATCTGGCCGGTGAGATTGTCACTCCCTATATTGAGGGTGCACAGGCCAATGGCGTGGCTTGCTGTCTGAAGCATTTCTTCCTGAACAATCAGGAAATAGACCGCTTCACCGTCAATGTCAACGTCAGCCGCCGTGCCATCGAGGAAATCTATCTGCCCGCCTTCAAGAAGGCGGTCGTCAAGGGCAAGCTCTGGACCATCATGGGCTCCTATAACCTCTGGAACAACATTCACTGCTGTCAGAACGACTCGCTGCTCAATGGCATCCTGAAGCGCGGTTGGGGATTTGACGGTGCCGTCATCTCCGACTGGGGTGGTGTAACCGACACATGGCAGGCTGCCACGGGTGGCATGGACATTGAGATGGGTTCCTTCACCGATGGCTTTACTCAGGAGAGTAAGTTCGGCTATAATGACTACAATCTGGCCGACAAGTTCGAGGCGCTCATCAACGAAGGAAAGATTCCCATGTCGGTGCTCGACGATAAGGCCAGCCGTGTGCTGCGTACCATCTTCCGCACGTCAATGAATGCCGACAAGGTTGTAGGTTCCCAGTGTTCCGAGGAGCATTACTTAGCTTGTCAGGCCATCGGCGAAGAGGGCATCGTGCTGCTGAAGAACGACCGCAGCCTTCTGCCTCTTGACGCCATGAAGTACAACCGCATCCTCATCGTGGGCGAGAATGCCACGCGCTCACTTACCCAGGGCGGCGGCTCCAGTGAGCTGAAAACACTCTTCGACATATCCCCGCTCGATGGTATCACCGCTCAACTCTCGACGCTCAACCCTCAATCCAGAATCGACTATGCCCAAGGCTACTACAGCGGCATGGCTATGTACGGTTACCAGATGCCGCTCGACCCCGCCCGTCAGGACTCGCTCCGTCAGGACGCGCTCGACAAGGCCCGCACGGCTGACCTTATTATATATATAGGTGGACTGAACAAGAATGCCAAGCAGGACTGTGAGTCTGACGACCGTGAGAGCTATGATCTGTCGTTCGGTCAAAATGAGCTGATTAGTGATCTGGCCAAGATACAGAAGAACATCGTCGTTGTCACCTTCGGCGGTAATGCCTATGCTACCCCGTGGCTCAAAGACGTGCCTGCCCTGGTGCATTGTTGGTATCTGGGCTCTATGGCCGGTACGGCACTGGCCAATGTGTTGTCGGGTAAGGTGAACCCCAGTGGCAAGCTGCCCGTAACGTTCGCCGTGCGTCAGCAGGACTACCCCTGTTTCCAGTACGGCGAGAAGGCCTATCCTGGCATCAACGGTCAGGTGTTCTACGATGAAGATATCTTTGTGGGCTACCGTTGGTTCAACAGTGTGATGAATACCAAGAAGGTGAAGCCCCAGTTCCCCTTCGGCCACGGCCTGTCCTATACCACCTTCAAGTATGGAAAGCCCGAGCTGAGCAATAACCATTTGAGCAGCCAGCAGGGAAGCATCAGCGTCACCCTGCCCATCACCAATACCGGCAGCGTGACGGGTAAGGAGATTGTACAGCTCTACATCGGCGACGACAAGTGCTCGGTGGTCCGTCCCGCCAAGGAACTCAAGGGCTTCCGCAAGATAGCGTTGCAGCCCGGTGAGACCAAGAACGTCACCTTCCAGATTACTGCTGACGACCTCAGCTTCTTCGATGAGGCAGCCGCCCAGTGGCGCGTGGAGCCCGGTAAGTTCACCGCTTACTTCTGTGCCAGCGAGACCGACGTCCGCCAGAAAGCATCCTTCACTTATGAATAAGTAACTAAAGGTTCCCACCTCCATGAATTGCGAGATAATCAGTAAAATTAAGCTCGAAGTGACCTCCCCTATCCCCTCCTGTAGGAGGGGGACGATTACCACGGCAAGGGCATGCACACATTCTGTCCTCCCCCTACAGGGGGAGTCAGAGGGGGTCATAAGGGAGGGAAACTTCAATAAGTAACCAGTAAAACAATGAAAAAGTTCTTTATTTCCCTTTGTATCGTTTGCTGCGGTTTAACCGCAGCAAAGGCCCAGATTCAGACCAACGCCGGCGTGCAGTACCTGCAGTGCATGCAGAAAGACGTATCGACTGACTTCTCAGACCTTTCTAACACTTACTTCCTCGCTGACTCCTTGGCAACGTTCGACGCTGCCAAGGCCCAGGGACAGCTCAACTGGAAACGTTACCGTCTCTCGCCCCGTCAGGCCTTTAACCTCAATGGCTACTGGCCCGTGCGCATGCAGATGCTCGACTTCCCCGATGCTGCCTACGACAACGATCCCAACCTCTCCATCAGTCTTGACTTTATCAGCCCGCGCTGCGTCCGCATCCGTATGCTGACTACGCCCATTGTACCTCGTGACAATGAGCAGGCTGACCCCATGCTGAGCGACCAGTTCAAGCAACGCACCAATGCAACGCCCTGGCGTTCAGTCAGCAACGGTACCACTGTTGCCTACAAGACTGACTTCGGCACCCTGGAGCTGCAGCGCTATCCTTTCCGCCTCGTGCTGAAGGACAAGAACGGACGCGTGCTGACCCAGACGCGCCACATCATTGATAACGACTCGTCGCAGGTCAAACTGTTGCCCTTCTCGTTCATCAAGCGTGGCTCCGATAACTCGCGCAGCGTGAATCCTGTGTTCCTGCTCTCGCCGGGTGAGCGCATCTACGGCTGTGGTGAGTCGTTCACCTCTTTGAATAAGGTGGGGCAGAAGGTACACATCAGCGTCACCGACCCGCAGGGTCCCGAAACCGACGGCCAGTACAAGCCCGTGCCGTTCTATTTCTCCAACCGTGGCTACGGCATCTTCATGCACACCTCGGCTCCCGTCACGGCAGACTTTGGCCAGAGCTACATCGGGGCCCAACGCCTCTTCATGGCCGACGAGCAGATTGACCTCTTCGTGTTCTTCGGCGAGCCGAAGGACATCCTCGACGAATACACCAACATCACGGGCAAGAGCCCCATGCTGCCGCTCTGGTCGTTCGGCACATGGATGAGCCGCATTACTTACTTCTCGCAGGAGGAGGGACTCGACATTGCCCGTCAGTTGCGCAAGCACAAGATTCCCTCTGACGTCATCCACTTCGACACTGGTTGGTTCGGCGTTGACTGGCAGTGCGACTATCAGTTCGCACAGGACCGTTTTCCCGACCCTGTCGGCATGCTCAAGCAGCTGAAGGACCAGGGCTTCCACACCTGTCTGTGGCAGTTGCCTTACTTCACGCCTAAGAACCGCTTCTTCCCCGAAATCATTGAGAAGAATCTGCATGTGCGGAATGCCGATGGCGGCATGCCGTACGAGGATGCCGTGCTCGACTTCACCAATCCTGCAACCGTAAAGTGGTATCAGGGAAAGATTCTCGGACTGCTGAAGCAGGGTGTCTCCACCATTAAGTGCGACTTCGGCGAGGCTGCGCCCTACAATGGTTTCTACTACAACGGTCGTGGCGGCCTCTATGAGCATAACCTCTATCCGCTGCGTTACAACAAGGCACTCTTCGAGGTCATCGACAGTTTCGCCAAATCTCCCCTCTCCCCTTGGAGAGGGGTTGGGGGGGAGGCCGGTGCCGGCATCATCTGGGCCCGCTCGGCCTGGGCTGGCTCCCAGCGTTACGCCCTCCACTGGGGCGGTGATGCCGCAACTAACAACATCGGCATGCTGGGCGACCTGCGTGGTGGATTGTCGTTCGGCCTGAGCGGCTTCTCCTTCTGGAGTCACGACATGGGCGGTTTTGTCACAGCCTCGCCTGAGGACATCTATCGCCGCTGGCTGCCCTTCGGCTTCTTGTCGAGTCACACCCGCGCCCATGGTGCACCTCCTACGGAGCCGTGGCTCATCAGCGAGTCGTTCACCAAGGCGTTCCGTCAGGCTGCCGAGATGAAGTATAAGCTCATGCCTTACGTCTATGCACAGGCCAAGGACTGCACCCTGCGCGGTCTGCCCATGGTGCGCGCCCTCTTCGTGGAGTTCCCCAAGGACCCCGGTGCATGGCTCATTGAAGACGAGTACCTGTTCGGCGCGCAAATGCTTGTGGCTCCGCTCATGGAGCGTGGCAACAGCCGCAACGTCTATCTCCCCTCTGGCTGCAAATGGATTGACTACCAAAGCGGCAAGGTCTATGACAGCGGTTGGCATACCATTGAGACCGGCCCCATTCCCGCCGTTATCCTCGTGCGCGACGGTTCCGTCATCCCTCATGCACCGCTCGCACAGCGTACCGACCAGATTAAGTGGGACCAGGTGGAGCTGAAGACCTACAAGGCCAGTGCCCAGAAATGTACCGGTCTGCTCTTCCGTCCCGGTGACACGGAGCTGACCGTTATTGAAAAGTAAAACTGTAAAAGAATAGCAAAAGGCTTCTCATGCGAGAAGCCTTTTGTTGTTAGAGTCGGTTCCTCTCCTCGTTACCGGCACCAGTGCCACGATACTTCGAGCGGGTGACGTTGAAGTTGTAGCTCAGGGTAAGCCCTACCGCCTGTGTATAGTTATAGTTGCTCTGAGAGGTTGATCCTATGGCGTAGTAGGTAGTCACTTTTGTCTTGTGGGTACGGAAGATGTCGTTGGCATACAGCGTAGCGTTCAGCCGTCCCTCCCAAAAGGTTTTCTGCACACGGGCACCCAAGGAAAAACTGCTGCCGCGATACATAAATGCCCAATGGTTGCTGCCGGTATAGTCAATGGATATCAGAGCCTTCGTCGTGGTATTGATGAGGAGCCAGCTTTTCAGATTGAAGCTGAATTCGGGTTTGTTCAGCTTCTTCGGTACACCGTAGGCTTCGGCATCGAACATCTGCTGATAGTAATGTAGTGTGGCGGTGGGCTGCCAGAAGCCCAGCTTCGGTGAGGCCACGAGGGTAGCATAGATGCGATTCTGATGGTCAATGTTGACGGGCCGGAAGATGGCTATCTCGTTCGCCTCGTCATAAACTTCGGCAATGTGACTGATCAGGTCTTTCTCGCGTGTAAAGCCCGCTGTGAAGTTGAGCCAGGAGTAAGTCAAGATGAAGTCAAAACTCTGACGTACCGACGGGCGAAGCAGCGGATTACCGCCCTCATAGATCATGCGGCTGTCATAGACAACTATCGAAGACAACATACGGTAGAGTGGGCGCGTGATGCGCTTGCTGTAGCTCAGTTGTGCACCCCACTTGCCTTTCCGCCAGGCCATAGAGAGATTGGGAAACCAATCGTTATAGGTGCGGCTGGGCTCTGGTTGCCAGATGCCGAACGACGTGTAGTCCGTGGCTACGTGTTCGTAGCGCAGGCCGGCGTTGAGGTTGAGCGTTGATTGTTCTTGCCTTGCAAGCGTCCCTGCGGGCCGAGCGGAGGGTTGAGCGTTGAGGGTGAGCTCGTATTCGACAAAGCCGGCGATGTTCTTCTCCTTCATTTCGTTATCGGCCTCGGGTATGATGTTCTCCTGGTTGATGTTATGACCGTGGCTCTCCGTGGAGGTAGCCTCTGAGCCAAAGCTCAGCACGCCTTTCCATACGGGGTAAGTCAGAATCAGTTTACCGGCCGCCATTGTTCGTTTCTCCTCGTTGACGGTGGTAAAGGTGCGACTGCCCAGTTCCAGACTCTGCTCCTGCTGGTCAAACTGGACTTCCGATACGCGTCGTAGCAGGGTGGCGTTCAGGTCGATGCCCAGTTTACCCACCTGTCCTATATAGTAGGAGTTCAGCTCCCATACTGGTTTGTCGGGCTCTTCACCCACCGTTTTCAAAAGGATGTCACCGTAATACGTTCCGTTCTTCTGATACTCCTGCGGCATGTCATTCTTAAAATGCTGAAACAGCAGTTTCTGTGATGAGAAACTAAGACCGATGGAATGGTCTGCGTTGAAATCGTAGCTCAGGCCTGCCTTGTACTGAAGCTGCGACCAGCGTGTCCTTACAGGTGCAAAGGCATGGATGTTATATTGGTCCTGGCTGATGTGCAACTCCTGATTCAAGTCCTGGTCGTTGCTGTAGCGGCCCCAGTCGAACGCCGCGTTGGCAAAAGCCTCCAGTCCGCCGGTGCGGTATTTCAGCGTCAGGTCATCGTAGTTAGACCAGTGGTTGTTCCGCTGAACCTGACTGGTGGCCATCAGGCTCAGTCCGTCACCTTGGGGCTTGAGCGTCTTGATACGGATGACGGCATCCACCTCAGCATTAAATTTCGCTCCAGGGGCAGTGATGATCTCCACGTTCTTGATGTCAGCCGACTTCAGCTGCTTCAGCTCGTGTGCGTCGCGTACCTTCTTGTTGTTGATGTATATTTCGGGCTCGCCCTTGGCCATGATGGTGAACTTCCCGTCGTGCCCCTGGATGCCAGGCAGCATGGAGAGCAGGTCGTCGGCAGTTCCCACGTCGTGGAGGATAGAATGCTGAATCTCGACGGTCATGCCGCCCGTGGTCATCTTGTACTGCGGAATCTCACCCTTTACCGTCACGCCGCCGATGCTGTAGGTCTCCGGGTGCATGACGAAAGTGCCTATCTCGCCCACGCTGACACCGCGCAGCAGAGTCTGGTAGCCGATGCAGGTTGCCCTGACCGTTACGCGCCGGGCGTTGCAGGGAATGACAAAGTCGCCGTTCTCATTGCTCACGCTGCCGTTGAGGAATGTGGAATCTCTGTCACTAAGCAATGAGACGTTGGCGAACTCTATGGGATGTCCTGCTTCGTCAACCAGGCGGCCGATGACTTTCGTGGTTTCCTTTTGCGTACACTCTATGAAGATGTTGTTTTGGTCGTAAGTTACTTTCATGGGGTAGAAACCAATGACCTTGCTGACGGCTTCTTTCAGTGTCAGGTCGTTAAAGTGGCAGGTCACGGTGAAGTCCTCCAGTTCGTCGTAGATGAAGTAGATGGTCTGGTCGGTGGTGGCGGCATTGAGGTCCTCCAGCACCTTCGAGAGTGACTGGCTCTTATAGTTGCGGGCCAGTTTCTGCGCTTGCATGCTAAGGGCACAGATAGACAGGAACAGTATATAAATAATCCTTTTCATTGTTTCTTGATTAATTCACAATTAGTTTCTTGTCCTCTCGTGTGATGTGCAGCCGTTCAAACTTGTTGAACGTCCCGATGACCTCGTCTATCGTCATTGTCTTGTCCCACGTGAAGTAGAGGCGCAGGTGTCTTGCCTTCTCATTCTCATAGACGGTTTCGCACTCGTAGAATGCTGCTACCTCATGGAGAATAGTTTCCAGCTCCGCATCCTTAAAGACAATAGGCGCTGTAGGTTGAGGGTTGAGTGTTGAGCGTTGAGCGTTGAGCGTTGAGTGTTGAGGGTTGAGTGTTGAGTGTTGAGGGTTGAGTGTTGAGCGTTGAGTGTTGCCGCTGAAATAGTGGAAAGCAGCGTAGGCGAAGCCCGAAAGCATCAGCACGCCAATGAACACGGCTGCGATTTTTTTTAATGAAGAGTGAAGCGTAAAGAACGAGGACTTCCCGAAGTGTGTGGCTTCAAACTTTGCCCACTCCTCGTCAATGATGGACGAGGGTTCGATGCTTTTTCCCTTGTGGAGCTCCTCCTCGGCGTACATCTGTCGGAGGAGCTGTTCCAGCTTGTCATTTGATTTCATAGCCTAACGATTTAAAATGGTCCTTTAATTGTTTGAGCGACTGTGACAGGTGGTTGTAAACGGTGACTTCACTAACTTGCAGCTCCTCGGCTATCTCGCGGTATTTCAGTCCCTGCTGGTAGCGTAGGCGTAGCACCTGCTGTGAGAGTGGCGGCAGCTGCTGGTCTATGTAGTGGTACATGTCGTCCAACAGTTCCTTGTCGGAATTCTCGGTATCCAGATACACGACGTTAGCCAGTGACCGTTGCTTTCTGACCAGCAGGTTGACACAACGGTTGTGGACGCTGGTTAGCAGCAGGCTCTGAATCGTGTCAGGCTGCAGTTCCTTTCCACTGTTCAGCAGGTGAGCGAATACGTCGCTCACCACGTCCTTGCTTTCTGCATCATTGCCCAGCATCTTCCTGGCCAGCCGGAACATTCCGTCGTAGTGACGTCTGAAAATCGTTTCGAATTCCCGTTTGTCTGTCATCTGTCTTTTAAGTCATTTTACTCATAATACAATCGGAACCTCCGTTTTCCTAAGCAAAGATACATTTTTTTCAGGAAAGTGATAAAAGTACAATATAATTATGTATCTTTGCCAGCGAAAGCGAAAGATATGGAAATAAGGAAGTCTATAGGTATAATGTTGCTGTCACTGTCTTGGACGATAGCACAGGCACAGGAAGTGAACCCTTCCCGATGGTATCCACAGGCAGGCGGGAACGCCATTACCGATTACCGGTCGGTAGCGACAGACTCGCTGAAACTGGATATCTACCCAGCCTTCCGGGTACCTGAGCAGACATTGGAGACGCCTGTTACCCGTGGCGGCTATGACGTGACATCAAGCAAGCAAAGCGGAACGGCATTCCGGTTGTGGAAGGGTGCGGCAGTGGGAGCCTATGGCGGTACCGACCACATGCCCGGGCTGTTGGACCTCAGCACGGGGGCGCTGGCCCTGCACCAGGACTTTGGACGACTGCACCTCTCGCTCTCGGCCAATGCCAACAAGTACTGGCTGCCCATGCAGAGCTCGCTCTTTACGCAGTACGGCGTCGGCGGTCATGCCAGCATTGACGTCAACCACTGGCTGTCGCTCCATGCCTTCGGTAATTTCTACTTTTCCAATATGCGGGCCACGCCTGCCGTCAGTCCTTATGCCTACAGCACGTCCTTCGGCGGCTATGCCGACATTCGCTTCAGCGACCACTGGGGTACTTATCTTGGTGCACAGCATTACCTGAACCCGATGAACGGCCGTTGGGAGACCGACCCCATTGTTACGCCTTACTATAAGTTTAATAATGGTGCGAAGATAGAGCTGCCAATTGGCCCCATTATTGGCGATGTGCTCCGCCGTGCCGTCTGGGGCGAGCCGCAGCCGCCCCTTATGATGCGCCCCGTGCCCCCGCGGCCATGAACCGGCGGAAAGGATAAGCGTATTTTTTTTGCGGAAAAGCTTGCAAAGCAGGCAAAAATTTTGTATCTTTGCACTACGATAAACCACTTAAAGCATAAGAGCCATGCCACGCGAGGAAGGTCTTGTAATACACTGTTTCCTCATAATTTACAGAGCATGGTGTTTTGAAAAGAGTTGAGCGGCCGTTCTATCTACTTTGAGCGGCCGCTCTATCCACTTTGAGCGGGCGCTCTATCTACTTTGAACGGCCGCCCTTACCCCGACGAT
>ONRS01000073.1 GCA_900320255.1 uncultured Prevotellaceae bacterium | reverse complement strand
GGTGTCGTGGAGTGTAACATTCCCGACGAGGCCCGTGCCTTCAAGGACAGCGACCCCGTGACCGACAAGATTGGTTTCCTGACCGCTGAGTTCCTCGTGGAGGAGATGCACAAGGGACGCATCCCCAAGGAGTTCCTGCCCCTGCAGAGCGGTGTAGGCTCGACGGCCAACGCCATTCTGGGCGCACTGGGCGAGGACAAGCACGTGCCCGACTTCAACATCTACACGGAGGTGATTCAGAACTCCGTCATCGACATGATGCTCAACGGCCGCGTGAAGGACGCCTCGGCCTGCTCGCTCACCGTCTCGAACGAATGCCTGATGCAGGTGTATGACAACATGGACTACATGAAGAAGCACCTGACGCTGCGTCAGAGCGAGATAAGCAACTCGCCGGAGATTATCCGCCGACTGGGCGTCATCGCCATCAATACCGCCATTGAGTGCGACATCTACGGTAATGCCAACTCTACACACATTAGCGGCACGAAGATGATGAACGGTATCGGCGGCAGCGGCGACTTCATCCGCAACGCTTACCTCAGCATCTTCACCTGCCCGTCAACGGCAAAGGGTGGCCTCATTTCGAGCATCGTGCCTTTCGTCAGCCATCAGGACTCCAGCGAGCACGACGTCAACATCATCGTTACCGAACAAGGTGTTGCCGACCTGCGCGGAAAAGGTCCCGACGAGCGTGCACAGATTATTATTGAGAACTGTGCACACCCCGACTACAAGCAGCTGCTGTGGGACTACCTGAAGATTTCGAAGATGGGACACCTGCGCCACAACCTGCCTGCCGCCTTTGCTATGCACGACACACTGGCACGCAAGGGCGACATGAAGCTTACTGACTTTGCGGAATACGTCAAGTAAAACCTACTCCTTATTTTACCTTACTGGTAAGGGGCGAACGAATGCCCTTCATACCAGTAAGGTAAGCTTTAGCTGAACCAAAGCGCAAGAACATATCCAAACGTACAGGAAGGTGATTCTGGTCGTCGGTTACAAAGAAACGGATGATTTCCTTTGTCTCACCGTCTTCGCGCTCCATGAACGAGAAAACCAGACAACGATACTTATTTGAATTGTTCTTCATCTCAATGGTTTCCTTACCCTGATAGACCAGCCACGTGTCCTGCAAGTGGCTTGCGTTAGCTATGGGCAGCGTAATCTTCTGGCCCTTCGTCATCTTCGAAGCATCAAAGTTACGGGCACGCAGATAGATGCTCATCATGTCATAGACGCACTTGCCCGGGTTAGTGTTCTGCCAGTTGTGCTTACCCTTACTGGTTATCTCATGCTGGCGCAGATGGCACTGACCGTCAGGATACGAATACCATATCTCGTCCACATAGTAGCGGTCACCCTCCTTGGCGCCCTTACGATGGTAAAGGGGTGCAAGGTCCATCGTGGTGTAGGAAAGCAGCGTGTCACGCATGACAAACACATTGTCGAGCTTGTTATTGCCACGAGTAATAAGGCTGGCACGGAAGGCATTCTGACCCTTATAGCGCGACTGAACGGTTGACATGGAGGCGGTGCCCACCTTTACCCAAACGAACTGCCAGTTGAAATACAGGTCGTACGACAGAAACTCGCCTGACTTGAAGGCGGTATTCTCAATACCACACTGGGCCTGAGCCTGTAATGGCAAGAGAGTGAAAAGACATAACGGCAAAAAACTTTTTGCCACATTCTTTATCCTATTGAGCATTCCATTTTTCATTTCTTCAGCATTTTTAGTGTTCAACGTTTAAATTCATCGGGTATGGGAATACCAAGTTTCTCTGCACGCTCTGCGTTACGGTTCTTCAGCTTCTTGGCGTTCTCACCCTTCTGCTTGATGAGGGCTCCCGGCTTCTGCTGCGTAAGTGGCTTGGCTTTGAGGTTCCAGCGCTCAGTGATGTCCCATTTTGCCTTACACTCTATAGCCTCTGGATAAAAGTAGATTTCCTCTGGCTGCAGGTCGGCATCGTAGTCGCCAGTGTCCCAGATACCGTTGCCGTTCAGGTCAACGAACGCACTGAGGTAATAGGCGCCAGGCGTCACGTAGTAGAACTCTGCCGTGTTGTCAACAGGACGAGTCTCTTTCACCGTCGAACCGCTCGTATTCAGCAGCTGTACCACTAATTGTGAGACGTTCTCAATGCCGCTAAGTTTAACGAAGAGTGTCGAAAATTCTTCTTCCTTCCGTATTTGTATGCCTTTCTTGATGGAGGTGGAAGTTAGTCCATAGATATCTTCAAAGGCAGCAGAATCCACCTCAAGACTGTACTCCATACCTACTCTCCACTCCGCTCGCAACTCAAAGGTTCGCGGTATGGAGTCCTTTGGTCCGAATTCGAACGGAGCGTTATACCAGAGTGTGTCTATCTTGGTATAAAGATGAATAGCCGATGTGTCGAGACGTGCCAGCGGCTTGGGGAAGGTCACCGCCACGTTCTGGTCAGGAGCTGACGGCAAGGTAAAGCTGGGCTCCATCGGCTTTTCGCGGTAGATGCTGTCGTATGACTGGTTACGCTTCTTGCGCTTCTCCTGGTCCTTCATCCACTTGTCTATTTCCTTCTGTTTCTCCTTCATTCGTTTCTCGTACGACACCTTGGGCACCACCTCTACCGTATCGGTAAAATTAACTAACGCTCCGGTGGAGTCTGAAATAAGATACTGCAGTTCCATACGCAAGGTGTCTTGATTGACGAGCGTGGTGTCGCGCAACCAATAGGTGATGGTGTCGCGCTTGGCACTATGCTCAACAATGAAGGCATTGTCGCTGTCAAAGTTCAGACCCTTGATCTTGGGCAGTTCCGGGTTTCCATAGCTGAAGTACATGCGATAGATGTTTGGTTCATTACGCTCCGTCTTGACCAGATAGCGGTTCGTCTGCACATGGGTGAAGGCGCACAGCACGATGTCGTCAGGGAAATAATGAATATAAGGTATCTGCATGATGCTGTCAATGTGAAGCGAGTCGCGCCAGATGGTGTCCTGACGGGTATCCGGGCGGCACGAGGGTTCAAAGGTCTGGTGCGAGAAAGCTATCATCTCGCTCTGCTGGCTGAACATGTAGTCACCGTCAGCTTCCTGTAAGGCATAGGCCCTATAGGTGCCCGGGGCCACACCCTTCACCACGAAGTGGCCACGACTGTCAGTACGGGCCACACGCTGCAGCGGCTTTTTCTTGAACACGGTGTCACTCAGGTCGTCATAAAGACCAACCAGAATGCCCTTGATGGGTTCCAGGTTCTCTGCATTCAGCACCGTACCGGAAACCTCAAACGTATCAATTTGCTCGCCGGTTGAGAACGTGTAGGTATAGTTACCCAGCGGGTTACCCTCGTTATTGTCAGTAATAGCATCTGAAAAGTCAATGGTGTAGGTAGTGTTAGGCTGCAGAGAGTCCTTCAGTTCCACCACAATTTTCTTGCCTGCACCTTTTATCTCTGGCATTTCCAGCTGGGGCGGCGAGACGATGACCTTGTTGGTAGCATCCTCCACCTTGATATACTCATCGAACTGAATGGTGAATTTCTTCGCCGTCACGCCGACAGAACGGTCGGCTGGCGTGGTGCTGATGATGCGAGGCGGCTTGTCGTCGTACCATCCGCCGTCAGGCGAACCCATGCGGGCACAAGCCACGAAAAGTAAAAAGGCAAAAAAGTAAAAAGGCAGAAGACGTAAACCCTTAACCTTCATCCTTATACCTTGAAGCCTGAATAACGGAAATATCTTTCTCATCTCTTTATTCCTTACCTTTTACTTTTTATTTTTGTAAAGCCAGCAGTTGTTCTATTTGCTCACGGTTGTTGCTAAGACGAGGTACCTTGTTCTGACCGCCTAACTTGCCACGCTGACGTAACCAGTCGTTGAAGAGCCCCTGACGAGCCTGTATCAGCTCCAGCGGCTGCAAGGTAATGTCCTTGTAACGCTTGGCTTCGTAGTCACTGTTGAGCACCTGTAGGCGCTGGTCCAGCAATGTGGCAAACTGCTGCAGGTCAGCCGGTGCCTTGGCAAACTCTATCAGCCACTGGTGACGGCACTTGGCATTGGCATCCATAAACACAGGTGCTGCTGTATATTCCAGCACCTCGGCACCTGTCTGCTCACAGGCAAAGGCCAGGCCCTGCTCGGCATTATCGACAATAAGCTCCTCGCCAAAAGCGTTGATGAAGCTCTTGGTGCGGCCCGTTATGACAAACTTATAGGGGTTGGTACTGGTAAAGCGAATGGTGTCGCCCAGCACATAGCGCCACAAACCACACGAGGTAGATATCACCATAGCGTAGTTCTTGCCCGTTTCGACAGCCCAGAGCGGTATCACTTTTTCTGAACCATTGGCTCCGGCTTCTGAGGGACTGGGCGATGTTTCTATAAACTCATAGAACACGCCATAGTCGAGCATGAGGAGCATCGACGCGTCTGTGGGGTCGTCCTGTAAGCCAAAGAATCCTTCGCTGGCATTATAGGTCTCCATGTAATGCATGTTGGGCGAAGTAATCAGCTGCTCATACTGATGCCGGTAAGGCGTGAAGGCCACGCCACCGTGGAAGAACACCTCCAAGTTGGGCCACACCTCCTCTAAGTGGGTCTTGCCTGACAGCTCCATCACCCTGTTAAGCACGGAGAGCATCCACGAAGGCACCCCCGATATGTTGGTCACGTTCTTGTAGAGCGCTTCCTGGGCTATGCGGTCACGCTTAATCTCGAAGTCACTCAGCAGGGCCGTCTTCTTCTTTGGCACGCGCACCAGGTTTACCAGCGGGTTTATGTTCTCAATAAGAATGGCCGAGAGGTCACCCACCAGCGAGCCTGGAAGATTATAGTTTGGCCTGTGACTTCCACCCAGTATAAGGGCACGCCCGTCGAAGATGCGTGACTGGGGATTATTACGCAGATAAAGCGCCACAGAGTCGTACCCACCTGCATAGTGGATGTCCTTCAGTCCTTCGCTGCTCACAGGAATGAACTTCGACTTGTCGTTGGTGGTGCCGCTTGACTTGGCGTACCATTTCACACGGCCAGGCCACAGCACGTCACGTTCACCCTGACGCATGCGGTCAATGTCGTACTTGATGTCCTCGTAGGTATTCAGCGGGGTGTGTTTCACAAAGTCATCATAGTCCTTGGCTTGGCCAAAGAGATGATTCCGCCCGTATTCTGTGTCTTTTGCTGATTGTAAAAGCTGTGTCAGCACCTGCCTCTGCAGCTGCTCTCCTTGTGTCTGATAACGCTCCAGATTCTTGACCCGTCGCGCAAACACATGTCTTACTACACTTGTTAAACTCATTTGAAAAAACTATATAGCGGCTGCAAAGGTACAAAGAATCAGCGTGAAAGATAAAGATTTTACTATTTTTTAATAGAAAACACTCATTCTTCACGCAGACGGAAACGGGCTACAAGGGGAAGATGGTCACTAAAACCCCGCTGATAACGGAAACCGTTGTAGGTGCGGCGAGGCTTCACCCCACCGTATTTGGGGTCTTCTTCTAACAGGAAGAGCTGGTCGTTGACATAGCAGGTGTCGAGGTCGGCAGCCAATGACTTGGCCACAAAAAAATGGTCGAGACTGGCCCAAAGGCCCTGAAAGCGGTAAGTGCCACGAGCCCCGTGGCAACCTGCTGCCTGCTTGGAGATGTGGAGAAGTCCCTGCTGCTCCAAGTAGCGCAACGAGGCATCGGCTGCGTAGTCGTTGAAGTCGCCTGTCACCAGGATGCGTGCCTCAGGCGAAAGTGCCCTCAGGGAATCTACCGCCTGCATCAGCCGTTCTGCCACATGCCGTCTGTAGGGTCGCGTAGCCAGCTCACCACCATAGCGGCTGGGCGCATGAACGACGAAGACGTGAAGCGTGTCGCCACTCAGTATGCGCCCGCTGACATAGAGGATGTCACGCGTCGGTCGCTGCTCCTTGAGCGGAGGAATGCGAATGGGGTGATGCTTTAACAGCTGAAAGGAGTAGGGCTGGTAGAGCAGGGCAACGTCAAGACCGCGCACATCGGGCGAACAGGTCATGACGTATTCGTAGCACGCATTCCGCAAGAGCGAACGGTGGGTAAGGTCGTTCAACACCGAGTCGTTCTCTACCTCCACCAGCGCCACAAGGTCTGGCAGCTGGTAACTGACGGCATCAGGTGTCGAGGAGAGTATGGTACGTCCTATGTTGTCCAGTTTGCGCCAATAACGCCGTGGTGTCCATTGTCGCCCTGAGTTTGGCAGGAATTCTGTGTCGTCCTTCAGAGAGTCGTGCCGGCAATCGAAAAGATTCTCGCAGTTCAGCTCTACAAACGTAAGAAACCCTGACAACAAGAGGGTAGCAAAGGACACCATCGTTATTTACGATTTACGGATTTTCGAATTTCGCCTTTTCAACCTTCGGCAAAGGCGGCAGCCTCAGCAGCGGCGATAATCTCCTCGCGGGTCTTTTCTTCCGGCGTTGCCTTGATGTCGTCCAGCGAGAACTCATCAGCTGACTCCTCTTCAACAGCCGTCCGCTTTGGTGTTTCTTTGTCTTCAGGAACCTGACGGGGGGTGTTGGCCTTGTGCTCAATGATGAAGTCTTCCTGTTGTTCTATGTCAGGCACCATCTGCACAGGCTCTTCCTCCATCTTGGTACGCTGGGTCTTGGCGGCAAAAATGGCATCAATGAATTGCGGTTCGCGGCGAAGGCGCTGTAACGTATCCCTCGACGCCAACTGCTGGCTTTCCTTCTTTGAATAGCCCTTGCCCTTGCAGCCGTCTATACCCTCAATAACTACCACGTACTCAAAGACGGGACTCCCTGTCTCATCCTTCGACTGGCTGATCTGCCTGAAATCCATGCGGACGCGGTTCTTCTGTGTCCACTCCAGCAACTTCGACTTGAAATTAACTTCCTTGTAAGCCACCTTGTCAATGTTGATGAGCTGATTCAGAATGCGTTTCTTCATGAACTTCATGCAAGCCTCGTAGCCACGGTCCAGATAGATGGCTCCTACCAGTGCCTCGAAGGCATTGCCGCCCATGTAGCTGTTGTGCGAGGTGGAATGGTCGCTTGACTTGATTTGCTGCATCAGCCCTATCTCCTGAGCCAGGCGGTTCAGCGTGTCACGCTGCACCAGCTTGGAGCGCGTGTTGGTCAGGAAACCCTCGCGCTTGCCGTCAAAGTGCCGATAGACAATGTCGCCCACCACAGCATCGAGAATGGCGTCACCCAGAAATTCCAGTCGCTCATTATTGAGCGGACGACCCTTCTCGTTACGCTTTGCTGCACTCTTGTGCATCAGCGCCAGCTTGAAGTACTCAATGTTGCGCGGATAGAAGCCTGTCATTTCGTAGATAGCAGAAAAAAGCTCCTTCTCCTTGCGGAAAGGGAGCCTTATTCTATCTATCAGATTACTGTTATTCAGCATACTTAACTTCGTTGAGTTTTCTTTCGTTCGAAAATGCAAACGCTATTTGCATTTTACTTACTTATCCGAAAACTTTTTAAATACTACACAGGCGTTATGACCACCAAAGCCGAAGGTATTGCTCAGTCCGGCACGTACCTCACGCTTCTGGGCCTTGTTGAAGGTGAAGTTCAGATTGTAGTCTATCTCTTCGTCCTTGTCGTCCTCTGCATGGTTAATTGTAGGCGGAATAATATCGTTCTGAACGGCTAAGACGGTAGCCATAGCCTCAATGGCTCCGGCAGCACCCAGCAGGTGACCGGTCATCGACTTCGTGGAACTGATGTTCAGCTTGTAAGCCCAGTCGCCAAATACCTCCTTGATGGCCTTGGCCTCCGAGATATCGCCAACGTGAGTCGATGTGCCGTGAACGTTGATGTAGTCAATGTCCTCGGGTTTCAGTCCGGCATCCTCCAGCGCGTTCTGCATGACGAGCTTAGCACCCAGTCCTTCCGGATGGCTTGCCGTAATGTGGTAAGCGTCTGCACTCATGCCGGCACCTACCATCTCTGCATAAATCTTGGCTCCACGGGCCTTGGCGTGCTCCAGCTCTTCCAGTATGAGACAGCCGGCACCTTCGCCCATGACGAAGCCGTCACGGCTTGCACTGAACGGACGACTGGCCTTCTCGGGCTCGTCATTACGCGTTGACAGGGCATGCATGGCGTTAAAGCCACCCACACCAGTCTCACAGATGGCAGCTTCGGCACCACCGGCCACAATGGCATTGGCCTTACCCAGACGAATCAGGTTAAAGGCGTCAGCCAGCGCATTCGATGACGAGGCACATGCTGAAGAAGTGATGTAGTTAGGACCGTGGAAACCGTACATAATGGAAATCTGGCCTGCTGCAATGTCGGCTATCATCTTCGGAATGAAGAACGGATTGAACTTAGGACCATTCTCACGGTTCAC
This sequence comes from uncultured Prevotellaceae bacterium, assembly GCA_900320255.1. Lineage (GTDB taxonomy): Bacteria > Bacteroidota > Bacteroidia > Bacteroidales > Bacteroidaceae > Prevotella. Next base: position 2,555 of record ONRS01000073.1, on the reverse strand, counting down.
GCCATAGTAGCTCACCTCTTCTTCGAAAGTCTTGATACCGCCAATGCCGACGCCATAGACGACGCCGATGCGGTTCTTGTCCTCTGTCTCTAAGTCCATGCCACAGTCCTTAACGGCCTGCATGGCAGCTATTACGGCCAGCTGCGTGTAGCGGTCCATCTTGCGGGCTTCCTTACGGTCAATGAAGTCATTAACGTTCAGGTTCTTTACCTCGCAAGCAAATTGTGTCTTGAATTTTGACGGGTCGAACAGCGTAATAGGTGCAGCCCCGCTTACTCCGTTGACCAGGTTCGTCCAGGTCTCTTCAGGAGTGTTGCCGACGGGCGTTACAGCACCCAGACCTGTTACAACAACTCTTTTTAACTCCATAATATTAAATAAAGAATGAAGAATGAAGAATGAAGAATCCTTGCACTAACAGGCAAAGAAAAAAGAATGAAGAACTCACCACCGGCGGGCGGCAGCAAATTCTTCATTCTTCATTCTTCATTCTTCATTCAGAAATGTTTATTTTGCGTTTTCCTCGATGTAAGCAATAGCATCACCAACGGTTCCAATCTTCTCAGCCTTGTCGTCGGGAATAGAAATACCAAACTCCTTCTCAAACTCCATAATGAGCTCTACGGTATCCAGTGAATCTGCACCCAGATCGTTTGTGAAACTTGCTTCGGGCTTTACTTCAGCCTCATCAACACCGAGTTTATCAACGATAATTGCCTTTACTTTGCTTTCAATTTCTGACATAATTGTAATTTTTAAAATGTTAATAATTGATTTCTTACTTTATTATAAATTCTCGATAGCTCAAAAATTCGGGTGCAAAGTAACACATTTTTTGTCATTTATGCAAATAAAATTAAGAAAAAAGCAACCAAACCTGCACAACTACCCCCCCTTTGTGCACTTTTTTTGACATAAAACAAGTATAAATTACACTTTATCAGTCAAAAATCTCGCGCCTGAGCGGATAATTACCTCGTAATTCCTCAAACTTTTCCGGGTGAGCTTTCAGTTTTTCACTATCGCTCATCACATTATAAAGCTCCAGCGGGTTACCACTATATACAAAATCATGAGGCAGCTGAGGGGCTACAATCTTGGGGGGCTGCGGCAGCGAGAAGTGGCGGCACAGCGCTTCCACCACCATGTTGTCGGCATTCACCTTGCCGTCAGCCGAGTAGCCGGCAATGTGGGGCGTCCCTATAAGTACCCTATATAATAAGGTACGCGCGATGTCGGGCTCATGCTCCCAGGTGTCAATCACGGCCCCGCTCACCAGCCCTTCGTCCATTGCCCACAGCAGAGCCTGTTCGTTCACCACGCCGCCACGGCTTGAGTTAATAATGACCGGCTTGCGCTTCAGCTGCCTGAAGAATGCCTCGTCAGCCAGATAGTGCGTCGTGTCGTCTAACGGAACATGAAACGTAATGACATCCGCCTCACGCGCTATCGTTTCTAATGGCACGAAGGGAGCGTTGAGAGTTGAGAGTGGAGCGTTGAGAGTTGAGAGTGGAGCGTTGAGCGTTGAGCGTTGAGGGTGGAGCGTTGAGCGTTGAGCGTTGACGTTGACGTTAGCGTTGACGTTAGCGTTGACGTTAGCGTTGACGTTAGCGTTAATCAACGGCGGGTCGTTCACCAGTACGCGCATGCCGAGCCGCTCCCCCACTCTGCACACCTTGCTGCCCACATGGCCGCAGCCCACCACGCCGAGCGTGGTGAGTGGGGCGTGGAGCGTGGAGCGTGAAGAGCGCAGGTTCAGCAGCACCGACTCCACATATTGCGCCACCGACCCGGCGTTACACCCGGGGCAGTTAGTCCACGCTATGCCGTTCGCCTCAAGCCACTGGGTGTCAATATGGTCATAGCCGATGGTCGCCGTGGCCACAAACTGCACACGACTGCCCCGCAGCAGCCGCTCGTCACAACGGGTGCGCGTTCTGACAATCAGCGCGTCGGCATCCCTCACGTCGTCGGCACTGATGTCAGCACCCTTCTTATACACCACTTCGTCAGCCAGCAGAGCCAGCGTCTCACGTATGTACGGAATCTTATCGTCAACAACAATCTTCATATTCTGCTGCAAAAATAGGGAAAAAGTAGGAAAATACAAAATTTTATTCCTTAATTTACGCTGATTCCCACCTCATTATGCACGCTTTTACCTTACCAACTGTTTTACCCTTTCATGACTTGTGGTGGAATAGTTTATGCCAAGTGCTGGAAAACGTGTAGCAATTTAATTTAAATTGCCCGACAAATTAATCTAAATAGCTGAGCAAAATAAGTTAAATTGCTGCACGTTTTGCAGCAAAAGTCAAAACAAGGCTTGACACTGGGTAAAACAATGCTTAGCACTTGGTAAAGTAAAATCACGCATTTAGTATTATTGTGTAAAGTAAACTTACTCCCCCTTGCTCATGTTCTCCTGATACTTCTGGGGAGTGATGCCCTCCATTCTTTTAAAGGTTCGCTGCAGGACGGTGCGGTCGGCGAAGCCGCAGTGCTGGGCCACGGCATCGTTCCCCCAGTCGGGATGGGCAGCGATGGTGCGCTTG
>ONRS01000013.1 GCA_900320255.1 uncultured Prevotellaceae bacterium | reverse complement strand
TATGCTAATGCCCTCACGGTAACCGGCCTGGTGCCTGGCCAGTGGAACTATGTAGAGTTGGCCAACGAGAGCAACTTCCCCAACTACATGCTGGTAGAGCTGGTGGGCGAGTCGGAGTTCTATCTTGACCACTTCTATCTTGCAAAGCCTGCTGTTGACGACACACAGGCTCCCACGCTCGACGTGGCCGAACTGGTGAGTGCCGGCATTGGCAGCGCTACACTGAAGCTGAAGGCTACCGACGACAAGTCAACTCAGGTGACATACGTTATTACCGACCAGAACAGCAAGACCTACACAACCAAGGGTAACAGCGGTGCTGAGATTACCTATACCATCGGCGGACTGGAGTATGGTGCTGACTATACCTTTACTATTACAGCCAAAGATGACAACGAGAACGTTTCTGACAGCAAGACCGTTACAGCCACTACGCTGGCAATGGTAGCTGCCCCCGTTCCCGACAAGGCCGCTGCAAATGTTGTTAGCCTCTATAGCGACAGTTATACTGCTGCTACCACTTGGGCTTCTGGTGATTGGGGTCAGGCAACTGTTCAGACAGAAGAGAGTGTAGGAGACAATAAAGTCCTGAAATTTACGTCTTTTAATTATTTCGGTTTTGATTCATTCTCTGACCAGTTAGACCTTTCTGACATGGAGTATGTACACATTGATGTGCTCCCATTACAGGATATGAATCTTCGCATCACCCCGATTCTGGTTGGTCGCAGCGAGAACGCTACCAGCGTGGGCACACTGACCCCCGGTGTCTGGAACAGTAAGGATATTAAGTTGTCAGATTTAGGACTTGACTATGCTAACAAGGCTTTCCAGCTCAAGTTAGATAACGGTACTGGTACTGAAATCCTCTATGTTGACAACATCTACTTCTGGAAAGAAGCAACAGAGCCTACCACGAAGACCATTTATCTGAACCCCAACATCTGGAGTGCTGACAATCCTAATTATGCAGCTTATGTATATGGTGAGGGTAATGTTGAAGAATGGATTGCTATGACTCCATTAGAGGATACAGACTACTATAAGGCAACAATTCCCGTTAACTACACTGGTTTGATATTTGTCCGTTTGAATCCTGAAAAGGAAATGAATTGGGACGGCAAGTGGAACCAGACCGTTGACATTGACTTCACTCAGGTGGCTGACAATACGTTGTTTACCATTACCGGGTGGGGCGAAGACGAAAATCCGAAGTCAACTGTCACTACCAGCACCTACGTGGCTCCCACTACCTACACCGCCACGTTCAAGAACTCCATTGGCTGGGACGAGGTGTATGCATACGCCTATACTGAGGGCGAGCCCGTGAAGGAGTATCTCGGCGCATGGCCCGGTACTAAGCTTACCGACGTAGAAGGCACGCTCACCATCTCCTTCAAGGCTACAGAGGCTCCTGCCAACATCATCTTTAATAATGGTGAAACAGGGGATGGCAAACAGCAGACTGAGGACCTCGTATTCGAAGATGGCAAGGAGTACGACATGGTTGCCCCTGTTGAGCATAACGGAACGGAATATACCGTTAATGACCATACCATCTGGGTTCAGGCCATCAACTATGTAGCTACCAATACGTATGAAGTAATCATCACTTCTGAAGAGGCAATGACGGGTCTTGGCGGTTCGTTCTGGGAACTCAGCACCGGCAATGCAGACCTGCGTGAGCATATTGAGGTAAGTGCCGATAAGCACACCATTACCATTACAGCTACATCAACCTCTGACCCCAGACTCTATACTCCGTTGTATATTCTGATGCCGGGAGAGGTGAGCTTCAATGACAATGACGTCGTGTTTGACTGGATACGCATTGATGCTGAGGGAAACATCGTTGTTCCTGCCACCATCTCCAATTACCAGTGGGCAACATTCAGCAGTGACAAGGCTCTTGACTTTACGAATGTTTCTGACGTGAAGGCTTACATTGTTACTGGTGCTGAAGGTTCTACTCTTACTACTCAGCAGGTAGAGGGTGCTGTGGCTGCTAACACGGGCTTGGTACTCTTCAGCGAGACAGCAGATACTTACTACATTCCTGTGGCTGAGGAAGGAACCAGCTATGCTTCGACGAATAAGCTGGTTGCTGTAACTGAGGACACGGAAGTCAGCAAGGCTAACGATGGCACCAATTACGTGCTGACCGTACAGGGCGATAAGGTTGTGTTTGCATACATTGATGCTATTTCGGCTCAACTGAAGAAGGGTCAGTCTTATCTGCACCTTGACATAGTAGAGGGCGAAACACCCGCTCCGTTCCTCGGCTTCGATGGCACAGGTACTACGGGCATCAACAGCGTTGAGCGCGGAGCGTTGAGCGTTGAGGGATGCTATACACTGGACGGCCGTCGTGTGGCTCAGCCTACTAAGGGTCTGTACATCGTGAATGGTAAGAAAGTTCTTGTAAAATGAAGAATGAAGAGTGAAGAATTTACTGCCGCCTGGCAGATGTTGGGCGGCAGTAATCCAAAGCAACAACAAAATAAAGAATAAGATTATGAAAAAGAAATATCAAAGCCCTCAGTTCTACATGGTAGAAGTGGCTACTCAGCAAATGCTGGCTTTGTCGAAAACCTCGAAACCATACGACGGAACAACGCCGCTGCTGGCACCGGAGTTGACACGTCGCCACAAGAACGATGACGACCTTGACGATGAGGAGGAGGATGAGGAAGACTGGTAAAACAGAGCTTTTAAGGTAAATGATTCATAGGGTGGAGTGGGGCACGCCAGCTTGGGTGTGCCCCACTCTTTAATAAGCCAATAACCAAAGAAAAATGAGAAAACAGCTATTGACTTTGCTCCTGCTGTGGCCCGCACTGATGGTCTCGGCCCAGCAGGTGGTGAGGCTGGGTAAGGCCACCTATGCCTCAAAGGCTCCGCTCAGCGTGAGCCGCACGGCCGACCATGGCGGTGACCAGACACAGTACATGCAGTACCGTAAGCTATACATCAAGGAGCAGACGGGACGGCCCATTCCCACCAACGACTGGTGGACGGACTTGATTAACGCTGACCGCGGACGCTCGGGACAGGAGGTGACCGGCCACCTGTGGGCATACCCGCAGTACGTGCAGGGCATGAGGTACGGCGTGGACGTGCACTACCCCAAGTACTGGATTGACAACGGCACGGAGATGAAGGCCCAGTCGAAACTCGTGGTGAGCGGCGGCGACGGCTTCACAGCCGCACAGCCGCTGGCTGAGGAGTGGAGCGACTGGACGGTAGGCTTCTCGCTGCTGCCCCACGGTGCGGCCGACTTCCTGTCAGCCGATAAAGGCATGTTCGTCACGCTGGAGCACGGCGTGCCCTTCACCTGGATAGAGACCAAGGGCATCAGCCCCGTACTCTCGGTCATGAAGACGGGCAACGACGGCAGCGACAACCGCCTGAAGGGGGCAACGACCGTCAAGCTGCTGACGGCCGACGGCACCACGCTGACCAGCGGTGCCTGCCAGCAGTTCATAGTGGCCATTGGTGCTACTGATGCCTTCTCCTCAACCGCCGACTACTACGGCATCTACCTGCCCGCAGGCAGCACAGTGACCGTGGACGGCAGCGAGGTGACGGTGAACTTCTCCGGTCAACGACAGTTTGTGGTGGTGGCCTTGCTGACGAAACCAGAAGACCTGGCGGAGTTTGCATCTTACGCTTACGCGAAACCCACCAATACCGAGGTGTCGTGGAATTACGACAACGGCCGGCTCACTACTTACTGGAACGTCAGTGCCACCGACCTGCGCACAGGCTCTTCAGCCAGTCAGGTGCTGCAAGGACAGATTCCCCACCACTGGCGCGACCAATACGCCCAGTACGGTCACTCGTTTCTTGACCAGACCTACCTGACGCCACGTGGCCGCCTGAAGTTGGTGGCCCAGAAGAACATCAGTATCAGCTATCGGTTCTCGGGCATGCTGCCATGGTATCCCGCACCGGCTGATGAGACCGGTGGGGCTGCCGGCACCTATGACCCCGCGAAGATGACGCAGATGCTGACCGACTACGCCCAGACGGGCACCTTCGGCGGCGACACCTACTGGGGCGGCAAGGGGCTGACGCAGATGGCGCTGCACATGGCCTTCGCCCGTGAGATGGGCAACGAGGAGCTGTTTGCTCAGTGCCACGACCGGCTGAAGGAGGCATTAGTGAACTGGCTGACCTACACGCCGGGTGAGAACAACTACTTCTTTGCCCGCGACAACCGCTATGGGGGACTCATCGGCTATGCCACGAGCTATGACTCCGACACCTATAACGACCATCACTTCCACTACGGCTACTTCACGCTGGCTGCCGCCATGCTCTGTCTGGTCGATGACGACTTCAAGGAGGGCTACGGTGAAATGCTGAAGCTCATTGCCCGTGACTATAACAACTACGAGCGTGACTCGTGGGCCTGCTTCCTGCGCATGATGGACCCCTGGGCGGGTCACTGCTATGCAGGAGGCATGGGCGACGGAGCCGGCAACGGACAGGAATCGACCTCTGAGTCGATGCAGGCCTGGGGTGGCATGTATCTCTTAGGTGTGGCCCTGGGTGACACTGAGCTGCGTGATGCCGGCATCTTTGGCTGGGTCAACGAGTCGAGGGCTACGGCAGAGTACTGGTTCGACCGCCACGGCGAAGCCGTAGGCAGCAGTTTCCACACAGGCAATAACCCGGAGTATAACATTGACTATTCGAAGTTCAAGCATACCAACCCCAATTACACCATTCCCTACTCGTCGAACCTGACCAGCCACGGTGTGGGCTGGTGGACGTGGTTCGGCGGCGACCCTGTCTTCATGCAGGGCATACAGTGGATGCCCATTTCCCCGGCATTAGACTATCTTGGCGAGGACAAGGCCTTTGCGGCCTGGGACTACCAGCGGCTCATGGAGCTGAAGGAACATGCCGGATGGGACGGAACGGGCGGCACGGGAGGTGCCACGCTGCGCGACTCTGACTGGGGCAACGTGGTGCTGAGCTACAGGCAGTGGAGCGACCCTGACGAGGCTGCACGCATCTTTGACCAAGGCTGGAGCGGCGGCTGGGGCACCATGACCACCAGTGCCACACGTGGCATCACGTACTTTGTCACTCATTCGCACCGGGCCTACGGCGACATTCTCTGGGACGTGACGGCCAACATCCCCACGGCACACGCATACCAGAAGGGCAGCACTACGTACCACGTGGCCTATAACCCCACCAGCACTACAGCGTCAGTCAACTTCTCTGACGGTGCCTCCATGTCGGTGCCCCCGTGCCAGATGAAGGTGCTGGAGCGCGACTACACGGCCGTGACAACGGTCTATCCCGTTGACAACAGCGAACCCGACATACGCGAAGAACTCGTGATGCGCAACCTGGCATTAGGCAAGCCGTGCACCGCCAGCAGCTCAGAGAACGCGGGCAGCCTCCCCGAGGGGGCTACCGACGGCAGCCTGACCACCCGCTGGGGCAGCAGTCATGCTGACAACGAGTGGCTGCAGGTGAACTTAGGTGAGCAGGCTCTGATATATAAGGTACGCATACGCTGGGAGACGGCATACGCCTCGGAATACCGCATAGAACTGCGCGATACGGAGAATGGCACCGTGACCTTCAGCAAGACGGGCAGCGGAAAACCGTCAGACTGGACCGAGCTGAACCTCGGCGACAAACCGGGCCAGTACCTTCGTGTGGTGGGTGTGAAGCGTGGCACGCAGTACGGCACGTCGCTGTATGAACTGGAAGTCTATGGACAGCCCCTTTCGGCACAGGCCAACGACCTGATGGGTGTCAGCATTACCTGTTCGAAGGATGTGCTGACACAGGGCGAGGCGGCACAGCTCTTCGTGAAAGGCTATAACTACGCCAAGAGCGAGGTGCCGGTAACGGCCACATGGAGCAGTCCTGACGGGTCGTTCTCTGGCAACTGGTTTACGCCCCATCAGTATGGCTTGGTAACGGTGAAGGCTACCGTTGACGGCATGGAGGCCACGAAGACACTGGCCGTGGAAGAAGGACTGGAGCCCACCAGTCTGGAACTGGCCATTGACGGCGACCCCATCATCGGGCAGACCGTAGGCTTTAGCGCTACGGTGCGTGACCAGTTTGGGGCTCCATACGAGACGAACTACATGACCTATCAGCTCTTTGAGGTGGTTGACGGCAACCGCCAGACAACGACCAATGCCGTGCTCGACACCGAGGCCAAGACCTTCAGGGCCGACCGTGCCGGCGACTACGTGATAGTGGTGAGTGCTTCGGGCTTGCAGCAGTCGGTGGACGTTCGTGGCATAGGGCCAAGTGGACTCAGTTACGACGAGATACCCCCCGTTCAGCCTGCACCGTCCATGAGCGGTAAGCTGCCGCTGCTGGTTCGTCAGACGGTGCCGAACGACATGGCCTTCGGGTGGAACGGCAGCTCGAAGTTAGGCACTGACCATTTCCCCGTGCCTACCATTGGCGGTGGAACTACCAATGCGCTGTTTGTTTACCAGTTAGGTACGGTGGGCTTCGGGTTGAATAACCTCGACATATCGGGCTATAACATGATACATGCCGACATCTACGTGACTGACGATGCTCCCACCTTCAGCTTCCATGTGGAGGGGAAACCGTCGAACAAGGAGTATGCCAAGGCTTTGGTGAAGGGACAGTGGAACACGGTCGATCTGCCCATCACGAATACCACCATCAACTGGCTGTTCCTTGCGTTCAGCGACTATCAGGCTGGAACGAACGAGGCACTGGTGGCCAATGTCTATCTGTACAAGGAGGAGGGTGACCGCGTCTTTGTGAGCGACCCCGATGCCAAGGGCATCGTCACGGTCACGTCGTTTGGTGCTGCCATCAACGATACTAACGTTGAGCAGTTCCTGGCTGACGTGGAGGCCATGCCCACTACGGCTACAGCCATCGACCTGAGCGGCATCACGCTGGCCAACAGCGCGCCAATGACCATTACGACGCAGAACCCCAACGTCATTTTGCTGCTCAACGGCAGCGGTGGCGACGATAATGCTGCGTCGGTGCAGACGGCCAGACTGACCAACAACGAGAACCTGGCCTACAATTCCGGAGGATGGATTCTGCCGCTGCAGGCAACGGGCTATAAGGTGACGTTCACTGACGGCTACCCCGTGCTGCCCATGAGCTTCGGACGCTGTACGCGCCTTTATTATACGCGCACCATTGCTCCTGGTGCATACGGCACCAGCTGTCTGCCCCGTGAGGTGACCATTCCTTCAGGGCTGTCGGCATACGAACTGGGCAGCGTGACGAGCAGCGGACTTGACTTTGTCAAGACCACGGGCAGCACCATGGCGGCCTACACGCCCTATCTGCTGCGCAACGACGGCACGACGCCTGTCACCCTGACCATAGACGGCACGGCTGGCAATGTGGAGCTGGCACGCGGCAGGGCCCAGTTGACCAGCACCGTGGGCAATGTCAGCCTGGTGGGTAACTTCCAGCTGTTCCGCGTCAACGGCACCGAGGGCTATGCCGCCTTCCGCGCCAACGGGCAGTTGGCATGGCTGAGCAACAGCGGAACTACCGTGGGCTCGTTCCGTGCCTACCTTTCAGGCCTCACTGCTGAACAGGCTGCACAGGTGTTTGTGGATGGTACGACGGGGATTGACAACGTCAACGTCAACGTTAACGATAACGCTGACCCTGACGCTAACAACGCTCAACCCTCCACGCTCCACGCTCCACCATACTACGACCTAAGCGGTCGCCGGGTGGAGCATCCCACGAAGGGCGTGTATATCGTCAATGGCAAAAAGGTTGTAATCAGATGAAAACATTGAAGAAGACATACCAAAGCCCCTGCCTGCACGTGATAAGCGTGGCAGGCAGGACCACGTTGCTTGACGGTTCGAAAGAGCGTATTCACTATGACAAGCCCAATGGCTCCTTCGGCAGCGACGAGAGCATCGCTGCCCCGGAGTATTGGGACAACGATGAGGAGTGGTAACGTCAACGATAACGTCGAAGGTATTGACTACAACCAACTCCTTACCATCAGTTGTGAAATCGACGATTTGGAACTGCTCTATTCCATTGACTTGCTGGACTATAGTCAGAAAGTGGGAACTCCAATAGGTGATCATATCGACAGAGTAGGGCAAGTCTTCTACGAGGCAGCCTAAACCTGTAGTCCGTTGCAAAAATACAACCGGGCTGAACCGAAAAACGCCGCTTACCCATCACGGGCAGGCGGCGTTTCAACTAATTATTTACTTTCTAACTAATAATCAGTCCGCCACAAGGGCAGAACAGATTACAACTAAATTTACTAACACGCGCCTCACGGCGTTTTTCTTCGCAAACTTTGAATCACGTCACAGAAGTTGCAACATGAAACGTCACTTTTATTTCTTAGCTTTTACCAGTCTTCGTTGTCAGTGTCGTTACCACCGAAGAACTCAGATGCAAGGCCACCTGAAACTTCTGTATCACTATCCTTTGTCAGGGATTCGGTCAACAATGCGCCCTTTGATTTCAACACTATTTCCTCTAACTGAGGAACCATATATTCTTTTTTCATATTGTTTCTCTTGTTTTTATTTAATAATTACTTTTTTACCATTCACGATGTACAGACCCTTTGTAGGCTGAGCCACACGGCGACCGTCCAGTGTATAGCATCCCTCAACGCTCAACGCTCCGCGCTCAACGCTGTTGATGCCCGTAGTATCCTCACCATCGAAGCCTAAGAACGGAGCAGGATTCTCAGTCTCAAGATAAGCCTTGCCCTTTTCTAAGGTTCCTGTTGAAGAAAGCTTGTAGAAGCCAACCTTACCATTCACCTTGTTCAGCACATAAATGTTACCATTTCCCTGCAGATTCTCTTCAGCAACCTTCAGGTCGTTGTTGGTAAGAGCATCAGCAGAAGCCACAACGGTTCCAGTATAGTCACCTTCTGCACCCTTCAGCACAACAGCTGTATTGGCAGGAACCTTCTTACTTTCTACCTCATTCAGCGTAACGCTCGTGCCATTATCTTTTGCAGTATAAACGGTAAGATTTGTATTTGAGAAGTCAACCGCTTCGGTGCTGCTGAATGTAGCGTAGCCAGCTGCTGTTATAGAAGCAGGAACTGATGCTTCTGTATAGCTTACAGTAATCTTTGTGAAGAAAGGATTGCTGCCATTGCGTGTAAAGACAATACTTTGTTCTGCTCCAGTCCATGTGGCAGATTTTTTATCACTTACAGCCGTATAGTCTCCTCCAGAAACTGTTATTGCGTCTAAGTTTTGTGTACCAACGAACTCTATCTTTGTAATTACATAACCATCAGGAGCGGCAATCGTCATCTTTGTATCGGTATAGAGACGCAAAGTACCGTCAGTCCACCATCTCCAATATTTGTTATTTGCTGTCGGTTCTGGTGTAAGCGTAATGTTACCAGCTGTGAATGTCTTAGCTTCCTTAATGTCTGTTGTTGAAGGCTGCAAGCCGGTTCCATAATCTAACAAATCCTCATAAGTAAAGTCAAACACACCGTCAACGACCACTCCAGGAGCTTTCTTGACAGTCAATGTATAGGAAACACTACCAGGCTTGTACACGTCATTTCCTGCAAATGAAGCTGTAATTGTTGCGGAACCGACAGCTTTGACGGTTACTACACCAGTTGTTGCATCAACTTCTGCAACGTCACTATTGTTTGATGAATAACTTACAGTCAGTTCGTTTGGATTACTCAGTGTGGGGGCTGTGAATGAATCCCCAAGCGTAATCTCATAAGATGTTGTTTCAAATGAAATATTTGCTTCTTCACGAGAATCATCAGAAGTACCAGTGGTATAAGTTATAACATACTCTGTAACTTCAATATTTCCTGCTGTTCCACCAATTGTCAAAACGACCTCTTCTGTACCTTCTGAATAAGCCCATGATATACTCTGGGCTCCTGTGGAAAGTGAATTAGGAGTAATGGTACCAATACTTGCGGTAATACTCTCTGGGTATTTACCTTTATTGTTCGCATTAACCGTAGCAGAAAAAGAAATGTTAGTAATGGCTTCATGATTTTTACTTGTAAAAGTAATTGTATTCTTGGCATAAAGACGAAGAACATTTGTCTTTGTTTGCCAAGCGGGATCTGATCCGCTGCCACCATAGGTCACAGTAAAGTGATTATCAGAAGGAGCAATCTGGTCACTTGAAGGTGTTAAAGTGCTATTATCTGCCCACACACTCGTACTACCAACTATCAGGGCGAATAGCAGTAGAAGTTTTGTTAATAAATTTTGTTTTACCATAATAATAATTGTTTTGTTTATAATGTTAATGCTAAATAGCAACCGAAAGGCAGCACTAACCTTATAATAATAAAGAAGCGCGAACCTCATCCATACCCAGACAAGGCTCACCACAAGCCCCAAAATCACTATGGATAGCTCGCGCTGAAAAGCGCATGCTTCACATGTGATTTTGTATGCTCTAAAAATCCGTTCGAGGTGGTGATTCTGTCTGGGACTTGAGCAATTGTCTGCGAATCCTTTTCGCAGATTTGGGTGCAAAGATACAAAGAAAAATGAAGAATGAAGAATGAAGAATGAAGAATTTGCTGCCGCTTGTTATTTTTTAACGTTATACCGTACACAAAGGGACTGTTCTTTTTGTGTATTTGCAACGGACTAAAGGGCTTGACAGGTGTGCTTGGTGAGACGAAGCGGCGCGATCGAAGGGAGCAAGTGGCGCGATCGTCGGGAGGGATTGCGCCACTCTTAGGGAGCGATCGGCGCAATCGTCGGGGTAAGGGCGGCCGTTCAAAGTAGATAGAGCGCCCGCTCAAAGTGGATAGAGCGGCCG
>ONRS01000008.1 GCA_900320255.1 uncultured Prevotellaceae bacterium | reverse complement strand
GATACCGATGGCCTCGGCAGCGTCAGCAGCGGTCTTCACGCCCTTCTTGATGGCGATAGCAGCACCGCAAACGTATGCCCACTTAGCGTTCTCGAAGCAGATGCGCTGTGTCTCCTCACACATCAGATAGGGGTCAACACCTGCCTTGTCACAAATCTCGTTGGCTTCCTCAATACTATTGATGCCATTCTCTTTCAAAGCTGCAAGAACCTGATTGATACGACGTTCCTGGCTTTCAAAACTTACTTTTCTTATCATAGTCTAATTTTACAATTTTACAATTTTACAATTTTACTATTCTCTTTTGTCAATTTGTCCAATTGTTCAATGGTCCAATTGTCCAATCAAACTACTCCTTACGTGGATCAATAGCTTTCACTGCACCCTGATCCTCTGTCGTGCGACCGTAGGAACCGGTGAACTTCTTAACAGCCTCATTAGCGTCCATGCCGTCCTTGATGGCTTCCATCATCTTACCGAGGTGTACATACTCGTAACCGCAAACCTCGTTGTTGGCATCAAGGTACATCTTGGTGATGTAACCCTCGGTCAGTTCCAGATAGCGAGTACCCTTGGCAACGGTGCCATAGAGCGTACCCGTCTGTGAACGAAGGCCCTTACCCAGGTCTTCCAGACCGGCACCGATAGCCAGACCACCCTCAGAGAAGGCACTCTGTGTGCGGCCATAGACAATCTGCAGGAAGAGCTCGCGCATAGCCGTGTTGATAGCGTCGCAGACGAGGTCAGTGTTCAGGGCCTCGAGCAGCGTCTTGCCAGGCAGAATCTCACTGGCCATAGCAGCCGAGTGGGTCATACCCGTGCAGCCGATTGTCTCAACAAGGGCTTCCTGAATCACACCGTCCTTCACGTTCAGGCTCAGTTTGCAGGCACCCTGCTGGGGAGCACACCAACCGATTCCGTGAGTGTAACCAGAAATGTCCTTGATCTCTTTTGCCTGAATCCATTTTCCTTCCTCGGGAATGGGTGCAGGCCCATGATAAGCGCCCTTACAAACGCTACACATGTTTTTTACTTCAGTTGAATAAATCATTGTTTTAATATAATTTTGGTGTTAAACAAAAAATGATAATTTAAAGATCTTTCAGTAATATGTTACGGGAGTGGACCAGAAAGCCCCTTCGGGCCTCAAGCACCCGACGCCAGTTGTCATTGTAGAAGCTGCTGACGGGCAGGTTAATCTTCCACGTTCCCTTGGCTTCCATGCGGTCAACGAGCGTTCCGAACGAGAGCGACTCCACGTTCAGGGCAGGTATAAACCGCGAGGTCATGCCCTTCTCGTCTGACGACAGCTCTGCCAGCAGTCCGGCATCCACCATCTGGTAGAGCAGGTCGTTGACAATGCGTATGGGCACCTTCGTCTCGTTGCGCAGTTCATTGGCGGTATAGGGCTTCTGCTCGCTATTGAGCCGCTTGCAGATGCGTCCCATGAGCAGCGCACTTATCATCATGCGGTTACGGTGACTGATGTCACTCGTCCGCGTGTTGTAGTCATAATATTCCAGGTTCTGGTTCGTGTAGCACAGCTCTGCGCCGAAAAGACAGATGGTCCACGAAATCTGCAGCCACAGCATGAAGAGCGGCAGAGCGGCAAACGAGCCGTAGATGGCGTTATAGCTCGACATCCATATCTGGGCATAGATATAGACATCTTGCAACAGCTGCATGCAGACGCCCGCCAGAATGCCGGGAACGATGCACGCCTTGAGCTGCACGTGCGTGTTAGGCATAAAGACATAGAGCGAAATGAAGAGCAGCGACATGAGCACAAAGGGGAAGCACTCTAAGAAGAACTTGAGCGTAGGGGCTATGAGCTCGGCATCGCCCATGCTGTCGGCCAGCGTAGCCATGTAGATGGTAAAGCCTGACGCCAGCACAATGAGTATGGGGAAGAGGAACAGCATAGCCAGGTAGTCGGTGAAGGTGCGGAAAATAGTGCGCTGATTCTTCACCTGCCATATCTCGTTGAACGTGCTTTCCACGTTGCTCACCAGCATGAGCACGGTGTAGAGCATGAAGAGCAGGCCCACACCCAGGAAGACTCCACTCTTGGTATGCACCAGATAGCTGTTGACAAAACCGATGATGGTCTCTGCCACCTGGGGCTGCGAGGAGAAAGCATTGCGAAACCACACCTCAATGTAAATGTTGTAACCGAAGCCGCGGGCTATGGCAAACACCACCGCCAGTATGGGCACAATGGCCAGCATCGTTGAGTAAGTAAGGGCAGACGCCTGACTCATGACGTGCTTAGTGGTAAAAAAGCGCACGGCAAGGATGAGTTTCTTCAACACCTCGTAGAAGATGTATTTCCAGTGAAACTCACCGTCTGCCTTCGCCTCCCAGATGTCAACCTGGAAGAGCCGAACGAGCTTTTTTATGGTCTGCCTAAAATTCATAAAGTAACTTCTTAAAAACAAAAAGAAAGCACTGCCCCTATAAGCCGGGTTCTGTCTCCGCTTGCGCGGCGCTTGCCATTTATCTACCCTGACGGTCGCCCGTGCAGGTTTAGCCTTGCGGCTTAGCGTTCTACCCTCCGTCGGAACTAGTGTTTCGGGCGGGCAACCCTCAGCCGACGGTTTACATGAACTTACAGCTCCTGGACGGCACAGCCCGACGATCACCCGCCGACTGGTGGGCTCTTACCCCACCTTCTCACCCTTACCTCCCCGGAGGGAGGCGGTTGTTTTCTTCTGCCGTATCCTGCCGTCGCCGACAGCTTCCATTTTCAGAAGCAGGACACCCTGTGCTGCCCGGACTTTCCTCTCGCTTTCGCCAGCGGCAAGCCAGAGCACTGCTTTCAGACTGCAAAGATAATAATTATTTGCGACTTAATAGCTGCATTTTGCATTTTTTATACCAAATCAACAATATCGCAGGGTAATTTGCGCTTCAGAACACTGAGTTGGAAGTCTGTTCCAGGCACAATGCCATAGGAGCGGAGGACGCTGTCAACGGTCTTGCGGGCCAGCTCGGGGTGATTGTTCTCCTCGCTCAGATGACACAGCCAGACGTGCCGGAGCTTCTGTGTGGCATTCTCGGCAAGCGCCTTTCCGCAGTCACTGTTGCTCAGATGACCCGTGTTGCTCGCAATGCGGCGTTTCAGGTGAGCCGGATAAGGCCCCCCCGAGAGCATCTCCTCGTCGTGGTTCGACTCAATGACTAAGTAGTTGGCATCGCGAATGAAGGGTTTTATCTCGTCGGTAATCTCGCCCACGTCGGTAATGATGCAGAACGTCACGCCGTCAGCCTTTACCGAGTAGCCCACGCAGTCCTTGCTGTCGTGCGGCACGGGAAACGACGTCACGCTGAAACAGCCTATCTGCAATGTCTCGCCCTTCGTGATTATACGCACCAGTTCCTGCGGAATCTTCTTGTTGACACAGTAGTTGTTGACGATGCCCTGATGCACTAATTCCGTCGTATAGACGGGTAAATGGTAGTCACTGCTCAGACTGCCCACGCACTTCACATGGTCTGCATGGTCGTGGGTAATGAGTATGTTACATGGGGAAGCAAGGCTCAGCCCGTAGTTACGGAAATACTTCTTCAGCATGCGGACACCGATGCCAGCATCAATAAACAGTCCTTCGTCTGCCGTAAACAAGTAATAGCAGTTACCACTGCTCCCGCTTCCAAAACTAATGAATTTCATATCTTGTCTTTTTTTTTCTTCTTGTCTTATAGGGCCTATAGGCCTTATACCCTTAGAACGGCATGCCCACCGCAAAGTGGAAGGCAAAGTCGCGGCTCAGCCTCGGGTGAACGAGTGGGTAGTGCTCGCTCTGCTCCTCTTCGTAGGCAGGATTGACGGCTTTCATGCCCAGGTCAAAGCGCAACACGAAGTAGTCGAAGTTGAAACGGAAGCCCACACCATAGCTCACTGCCAGCTCACTCAGCAGATTACGCAGGTGGAACTGACCGCCGGGCTGATCCTTGTAGTCGCGCAGCGTCCAGATGTTTCCGGCATCCACAAACAAGGCTCCGTTCAGTTTCCAGAACAGGTGCGCCCTGAACTCCGCATTCAGGTCAATCTTCATGTCGCCCGTCTGATTAATGAAGTCGATGTTGCCGTCACGTCTTGCATACCGTCCCGGGCCTAACGTGCGGACGTTCCAGCCCCTCACGCTGTTCGCTCCACCCGAGAAGTAGCGTTTCTCGAAGGGCAGAATGGTGCTGTTGCCGTAAGGCCAGGCAATGCCTACTCCTGCATGCAGGGCCAAGGTCTGATCATTGTCGAACACGATGTAACGGGTAAAGTCGAAGTCACCCTTGATGTACTGTGCGTAGGCGATGTTGAACAGCCGGTATTGTCCTGTCTCTTCGTTCTTCTGTGCCCCCGTCAGCCGCGAGAAGACGGAGAGCAGGTTGCCCGCCGTCTCCACATTTGCCTTAATGGCATAGTTGCCATTGTTATACGAATAGCCGAAACCGGCCTTCATAATAAAGAGGTCTTCGTAGTTATAGCGCAGAATAGCATTACGACTGGTGTTGTCGTCTAAGTAGTCGTGCTTGAACGTTTCGCTGATCCAGGGCATGAAGACATAGTTCAAGTCAAACAGGTCGAGCTGATAACGGTCATGATGACCAGCGTCGAACCACTTGTAACGCCAGCCTAACGACATCACCCTGCGGTGAAATTCGGGGCGGTTCTGCGTGTCATAAAGCAGTGATACTTCGCTCGTTGCGTTGATTCGCCTGCGGAAAGACTGCGAGAGAAAAGGCGCAATGAACTGCGGGAACGTGAGTCGCATTTGTGCGCTGTATTCCTCGAAGTTCTGGTTCGAGTAGCCTTCCAGTCCCCTGATGGCCTCGAAGGCGCCACGCAGCTCAATGCTCAGCACCTCGCTGCCGTGAAACAGGTTACGGTTCTGGTAGGTCAGCGTAGCCGCGGCACCCAGGTCGCCCGCGGTGTTAGTGCCTTCAGGCTGAAAACTAATGGTGCTCGGCTTGTTAGTCGATAGCTGTATGTCGCAGTCCAGCAGGTTAGAATCGGGCACTTCCGTGAAGTTGATGTTCGTATAGCGCACGGCACCTAACCGGCCGAAGTGGGTATAAGTGTTCTGCAGGTCCTTTGTAGAGTAGAGTTTTCCGGGCTGAATGAAGGTGTTTTGCCGCAGTACGTTACGTCGCAAGGGAATGCTGCCGTCCTCGTTTCCGCTCAGTATCTGCACGTTGCGTATGTAGTACTGGCTGTGCAGCGTGTCAACATACTGACTTGGACGGTATTTATGCAGCATCATCGTGACGTTTACGCGGTGGTCGCCAACAGTAGAGTCAGCGCGGTAGGTGATGTCAGTCTTATTGAAATGGTAATAGCCGTTATTGGTCAGCAGCTGAGTCAGTCGTTTTCGCTCCTGTTCGAGCCATTCCACGCTGAACTGCTTGTCCGCAATAGGAGGCTGAGTCAAGGCTCCATGCGTATTAAGGAATTGTTCAACCGACGGGTCTTCAATGCTGTATTCAAACTGGTTAAAGAAATAGGGTGTGCCGGGATGAAGCTGATAGACCACATCGACTTTACGCTTCGACTGAGGCACCACGCGGTAATCAACCGTAGCCTGAAGATAGCCTTTGTTGGAGAGTGCCGAGCGCAGGTTCTCACACGACTTCCCGGCCAGCAGCGAATCGAACTGCAGGGGTTTCCTGACGAGTCCGAACCAGCGGGTCTGTTCTCTCTGAACGACGTACGGTTTCAGCAGTGCAGGCTTGATGTCGTCATAGTCTCCGTCGGCCGTCACCTTTACGCGGTGCAGCAACTGGGCGTCTTCGGGAATGTCCTTCACCCCCGAACAGCCTGCCAGCAGCATCACAGCAACGACCAAAAGAATAGCTCTTAACTTCATTCGAAGTGCAAAGTTACATATTTCCGAGGAGAAAACCAAAAGAATTTGAAAAAGAGTGCCGACGAAGTTAAAAGAAGACACTGGACACGCCCGTGCAGAAATGCTACACGGGCGTGTCCAGTTTGTACACATTAGGGGAAAACGTCCCTTTTTGCCTGTTACTATTTCATGTTTGACAGAGCCTCAAGGTCTTCCATGCCTACGTTGCCCTTGAAGTAGATGAGCTGACAGCCTTCGCCCTCACTCACAACGAGAATAAGGCCCAAGGGTTTACCGGCATCGTCGCTGTCGGTAAAGACGAACATCTTTTGGCCTTCTTCCTGTTCCTCAGCCACTTTGTTATAGCGGTTCTTTAGGCTTGACACGATGTCAATGAAGGCAGTACGCGTTTCCTCAGTGGGAGAGCTGATCATTCCGAAAGACATGCTTTCCACCTTCTGCATGGTCTTCTTGGTCTTCTCGTCGTTCATCTGCGCCAACACAAAAGCCATCATCTCCTTGCTAATTTCCTGATACTGGGCATTGGGCAGTGCTTTCACCTTCTCAAACACCTCATCAATTGTCTGGCAGAATGCCATCTGACTGGCAAGAACAAGTGCCAGTGTCATAAGAATCTTCTTCATTTTGCTCTTTGTTTATTGGTTTTACTCCGCAAAGGTACTATTATTTCGCTGAATATCCAAATGTTTTTTGTAAAAATTTGGTGTTTTGCCCGTAAATTCGTAACTTTGCAACTTCAAAACCGACAATAAAAAGAAACAAGATGAAACCAACCGCCATATTGCTGCTTCATTGTCCTGACCAGCAGGGCATTATCTCGGAAGTGACAAAGTTTATTACCGACAATCAGGGTAACATCGTCTATCTTGACCAGTATGTTGACCGCCAGAACGGCGTGTTCTTCATGCGCATAGAATGGGAGCTCGACGGTTTCCTGATTCCGCGCGACAAGATATACGAATACATCACCACGCTCTATGCCCAGCGCTACCAGATGAAGTTCAGCCTGTACTACAGTGACAAGCGTCCTCGCATGGCCATCTTCGTCAGCAAGATGAGTCACTGCCTCTACGACCTGTTAGCACGCTGGAAGGCAGGCGAGTTCGAATGTGACATTCCCTGCATCGTCTCTAACCACGAGGACTTGCGCTACGTGGCCGACCAGTTCGGCATACCTTATTACGTATGGTCCATCAAGAAAGACCATTCGAACAAGGCCGAGGTTGAACAGGCAGAAATGGAGCTGTTGAAGAAGGAGGACATCTCGTTCATCGTACTGGCGCGTTACATGCAGATCATCTCCGATGAGATGATAGCCGAATATCCCCACCACATCATTAACATTCACCACTCGTTCCTGCCCGCCTTTGTGGGAGCCAAGCCCTATCACCAGGCTTGGGAGCGCGGTGTGAAGATCATAGGTGCCACGAGCCACTACGTGACGGCAGAGTTAGATGCCGGTCCCATCATTGAACAGGACGTTGCACGCATCACCCATAAGGACACGCCCGACAGTCTGGTGCTGAAGGGCAAGGACCTCGAGAAGATTGTGCTCTCGCGTGCCGTAGCCAAGCACATACAGCGTAAGGTGCTGACGTATAAGAACAAGACCATTATCTTCTCGTAAGTGAAGAATGAAGAGTGAAGAGTGAAGAGTGAAGAATGAAGAGTGAAGAATTTGCTACCGCACTGACATGAATATAGCTATTGTAAAATACAACGCGGGCAACATCTATTCGGTGGTCAACGCCTTGAAACGGTTAGGCATTGAGCCGCTGCTGACTGACGACGCCGAACAACTGAGTAGGGCTGACAAGGTGCTCTTTCCCGGTCAGGGGCATGCAGGTGAGGCCATGAGCTACCTGAAGGCCCGCAGACTCGACGAGGTTATACGCGACCTGAAGCAGCCCGTCTTCGGAATCTGCGTCGGACAGCAACTGCTCTGCCGTCACTCTGAGGAGGGCGACACCGACTGCATCGGCATCTTCGATGCTGAGGTGAAGCGTTTTCAGCCCCAGCGCCACGAAGACAAGGTGCCCTGTATGGGGTGGAACAAGCTGCAGCCCAAGCAAAACGAGTTATGGCTTGAGCA
This sequence comes from uncultured Prevotellaceae bacterium, assembly GCA_900320255.1. Taxonomy (GTDB): domain Bacteria; phylum Bacteroidota; class Bacteroidia; order Bacteroidales; family Bacteroidaceae; genus Prevotella. The sequence continues at coordinate 12,257 of ONRS01000008.1, read as the reverse complement.
GGGTTGGGCTTACTTCGTCCACTCCTACTACGTTCCCCTTTGTGCTGACACGGCAGCTGTAGCCGACTACATACTCCCCTACTCTGCCGCCATGCACCGCGACAACTTCTACGCCTGCCAGTTCCACCCCGAAAAGAGCGGAACAACAGGCGAACAGATACTGAGGAACTTCCTGGAATTGTGAAATTATGAAATCGCAAATCGAAAATAAGTAAATCGAAAATATGATAGAGCTTATCCCCGCCATCGACATCATCAACGGACAATGCGTCCGTCTGACCAAAGGTGACTACGCCCAGAAGACCGTCTATTCCGACGCACCGGCCGACGTAGCCAAGGGCTTCGAGGAGTCAGGCTTCAGCAGACTGCACGTCGTTGACCTCGACGGAGCCAAGTCAAAGCACATCGTCAACGACGCCGTGCTCCGCGACATCACGACGAAGACCAGCCTTACCGTTGACTTCGGCGGCGGCATCAAGACCGACCAGGACATAGAAAAAGCCTTCAGTGCCGGAGCAAAAATGGTTACCGTGGGCAGCATTGCCGTACAGCAGCCCGACCTGTGTTTCCAGTGGTTAGAGCATTACGGTGCCGACCGCATCATTCTGGGGGCTGACGTGCGTAACGGCAAGATTAGCATTAACGGATGGAAGGAAGACTCCAACGAGGACCTTCTGCCCTTCCTGAAGAAATATGTGGATGCAGGCATTCGTAACGTGCTCTGCACCGAGATTTCGAAAGACGGCACCCTTGCCGGTCCTGCCGTCGCACTCTATCAGCGCATAATGGATGCCTACCCAGAGCTGCACCTCATAGCCAGCGGCGGCGTCAGCAGCATCGACGACATTCGTGCCCTCGACTCTGCCGGCATTCCAGCCGTTGTCTTCGGCAAGGCCATCTACGAAGGGCGTATTGACCTGAAGGAACTCATCAATTTCAGTAAATCGTAAATTAGTAAATCGTAAATTAGTAAATCGTAAATCGAAATGGGATTAGCAAAACGCATCATACCCTGCCTCGACGTAAAGAACGGTGAGACCGTCAAAGGCACCAACTTCGTCAACCTGCGTTCAGCGGGCGACCCTGTAGCACTGGGCAAAGCCTACTCTGAGCAGGGAGCCGACGAACTGGTGTTCCTCGACATCACGGCCTCGTTCGAAGAGCGAAAGACGTTTACTGACATGGTGACCCGTGTAGCAGAGACCATCAACATTCCCTTCACGGTGGGAGGCGGCCTTAACGAACTGGCCGACGTTGAGCGCCTGCTCTATGCCGGAGCCGACAAGGTGAGCATCAACAGTGCTGCCCTTCGTCATCCGGAGCTCATTGACCAGATAGCCTCACGCTTCGGTTCACAGGTCTGTGTCGTCGCCATCGATGCCCGTCAGGAGCCCCAACACCCGGCCCCCAGCGCCCCAGTCTGGCATTGCTACCTGAAGGGAGGCCGTGAGCGTACGGAGCGTCAGCTCTTTGAGTGGGCCCACGAAGCCCAGGAGCGCGGTGCCGGCGAGATACTCTTCACGTCAATGAACCACGACGGCACCAAGAACGGTTACGCCAACGAGGCCCTCCGCCGTCTGAGCGACGAGCTTTCCATCCCCATCATTGCCAGCGGCGGCGCAGGCTGTAAGGAGCATTTCCGCGATGTGTTCACCCTGGGTCATGCTGATGCCGCATTAGCCGCCTCCGTCTTCCACTTCGGCGAGATTCCAGTCCCCGAGCTGAAGCAGTACTTACAGGCTGAAGGCATTAACGTGAGGCTGTAAGAATAGTAAAACAGTAAAAACAGAAAAAATAGTAAAATGAAAATAAATTTTGAAAAGATGAACGGCCTCGTGCCCGCCATCATACAAGACGCCACGACGCGCAAGGTGCTCATGTTGGGCTTCATGAACGAAGAAGCCTACCGCACGACCATTGAGACGCGCCACGTCACCTTCTGGAGCCGCACCCGCCAGACACTCTGGACCAAGGGCGAGACGTCAGGCAACTACCTGAACCTTGTCGATATGAAGATTGACTGCGACAACGACACGCTGCTCGTTCAGGCCATTCCCGACGGCCCTACGTGCCACACCGGCACCGACACCTGCTGGGGTGAGGACAACGACGCTAACCCCGTGCTGTTCCTTACGGAGCTGCAGGACTTCATCAACAAGCGACACGAGGAAATGCCCGAGGGCTCCTATACCACCAAACTCTTCCGCGACGGCGTGAACCGCATTGCGCAGAAGGTGGGCGAAGAAGCCCTTGAGACGGTCATAGAGGCTACGAGTGGCGGCGACAAGCTGACCTACGAGGCCAGCGACCTGCTCTACCACCTCATCGTGCTGCTCACCGCCAAGGGTCTGCGCATTGAGGATGTGGTCAGCGAGCTACAGCAGCGCCACGACCCCAACTGGGACAAGAAACGCCGTGAGGCCAAGGCCAACGGCACCATGAAATAATGTGGCAGTAAATCGTAAATCGAAAATCCGTAAATCCGTAAATAAAACCAGATGTTAATAGAATACAAGAAAGCCAATATCTATCAGAAAGATGGAATTCTCGTTCTCAATGAGGTTGACTTCCATGCCAACGAGGGAGAGTTCATCTACATTATCGGTCGCGTAGGTGCCGGAAAGAGCACGCTGCTGAAGACCATGTATTTCGAACTTGACGTAGAAGAGGCCGAGCAGGCTACTGTATTCGACCAGGATCTTCGCGAAATCAAGCGCAAGCACATCCCTGCCCTTCGCCGGCAGATGGGCGTCATCTTCCAGGACTTCCAGCTGCTGAGCGACCGCACGGTGCACGACAATCTGGAGTTTGTGCTGAAGGCTACAGGCTGGAAGAAGCGCGACGAGCGTGAGGAGCGCATCAAGGAAGTGCTCGACGACGTAGAGATGACGGACTTCATTGACCGTTTCCCGCACGAGCTCTCCGGCGGCGAGCAGCAGCGCATTGCCATTGCACGGGCCACGCTGAACCACCCGAAGCTCATCATTGCCGACGAGCCTACGGGCAACCTCGACCCCGAGACGGCCGCCAACATCATACAGCTGCTGCGCCAGATAGCGCAGACGGGCACGGCCATCATCATGACCACCCACAACATTCCGCTGCTCGACAAGTTCCCGGGCATTGTCTATCGGTGCAAGGACAAGAAGCTTGAGGACATCACCGACAACTACAACCAGATGGCCGCCTACGTAGATGCTGACGAGCCCGACGAGCCCATCAGCATGAGGTATGCCGCCCGCGAGGACTTGTCAGTGTAAGGGGGCTATAGGCCCTATAAGAAGAAAAAAACAACAAAAAAAACAACATAGCTATGAAGGTAATGAAATTCGGCGGAACCTCAGTAGGAACTCCGCAACGCATGAAAGAAGTTACAACACTCGTAACAAAGTCAGGAGAGCCCGTCGTAGTAGTGCTCTCAGCCATGTCGGGAACCACCAACTCACTGGTGGAGATTTCTGACTACCTCTACAAGAAGAACCCCGACGGTGCCAACGAGGTCATCAACAAACTGGAGCAGAAGTACCTGCGCCACGTTGAGGAGCTCTACACCACCGACGAGGCCAAGCAGACCACCCGCGAGTTTCTGCAGGGCGAGTTCAACTACCTGCGCTCGTTCACCAAGGAGCTGTTCACCAGTTTCGAGGAGAAGAGCATTGTGGCCCAGGGCGAGATGATGTCAACCAACATGGTGGCCAACTACATGAAGGAGCAGGGCATCAACGTCGTGCTGCTCAATGCGCTCGACTTCATGCGCACCGACAAGAACTCAGAGCCCGACCCCGTATATATTAAGGAGAAGCTCAAGCCCCTGCTCCAGGAGAACGAGGGCGCCCAGGTCTATATCACCCAGGGCTTCATCTGCCGTAATGCCTACGGCGAGGTTGACAACCTGCAGCGCGGCGGCAGCGACTACACCGCCTCACTCATTGGTGCTGCCATCAACGCCGAGGAGATTCAGATATGGACCGACATCGACGGCATGCACAACAACGACCCTCGTGTGGTTGACAAGACGGAGCCCGTCCACCAGCTGCACTTCGAGGAGGCTGCCGAGCTTGCCTACTTCGGTGCCAAGATTCTGCACCCCACGTGCGTGCAGCCTGCCAAGTACGCCGGCATTCCCGTACGTCTGCTGAACACCATGGACCCCGACGCCGAGGGCACCACCATCAGCAATGCCACCGAGTACGGCAAAATCAAGGCCGTAGCCGCCAAGGACAACATCATTGCCATCAAGATTAAGTCCAGCCGCATGCTGTTGGCCACGGGCTTCCTGCGTAAGGTGTTCGAAATCTTCGAGAGCTACCAGACGCCCATCGACATGGTGTGCACCTCCGAGGTCGGCGTCAGCATGAGCATTGACAACTCAGCCCACCTGGGAGAGATTGTCGATGAGCTGAAGAAGTACGGCACCGTGACCGTCGATACCGGCATGTGCGTCATCTGCGTCGTCGGCGACCTAGACTGGTCGAACATCGGCTTCGAGACCCATGTCATGGATGCCATGAAGGACATTCCCGTGCGCATGATTTCGTATGGCGGCAGCAACTACAACATTTCCTTCCTCATTAAGGAAGAGGACAAGCGCCGCGCCATGCAGAGCCTGAGCAACACCCTGTTCAACAAATAAGCCCACCCAGCGTGAGGACACAACAAACACATACATGAAAGGTCAATTTCCGATAAGTAGGTTCGAGTCCATACGTACTCCGTTCTACTACTACGACACTGAACTGCTGCGCCGGACGCTCCGCACCATCAACGACGAGGCCGGGCGCCATGAGGGCTTTGTGGTTCACTATGCCGTCAAGGCGAATGCCAACCCCAAGCTGCTCAAGATTATCCGCGAGGCGGGGCTCGGTGCCGACTGCGTCAGCGGCGGCGAGATAGAGGCCAGCATAGCCGCCGGCTTCCCCGGCAGCAAGATTGTCTTTGCCGGTGTAGGCAAGGCCGACTGGGAAATCCAGCTCGGCCTCGACCAGGACATCTTCTGCTTCAACGTCGAGAGCATTCCTGAGCTCGAAGTCATTAACCAGTTAGCGGAGCAGCGCGGCAAGACGGCCCGCGTAGCCTTCCGTCTGAACCCCAACGTGGGTGCCCACACCCATGCCAACATCACTACCGGACTGGCCGAGAACAAGTTCGGCATTGCCATGCGCGACATGCTCACCGTCATTGAGCACGCTGCCCGGCTGAGCCACGTCAAGGTGGTGGGCCTGCACTTCCACATCGGTTCACAGATTCTCGACATGGGCGACTTCGAGGCACTCTGCAACCGCGTCAATGACCTGCAGAAGGAACTGGAGCGTCACCGCATCAGGGTAGAGCACATCAACGTGGGCGGCGGACTCGGCATAGAATACACCCACCCCAACCGCGTGCCGGTGCCCGACTTCAAGGACTACTTCGACACCTACGCCAAGAAGCTCAAGCTGCGGCCCGGCCAGACGCTGCACTTCGAGCTGGGACGTGCCGTAGTGGCGCAGTGCGGGTCGCTCATCACGCGTACCTTATTTATAAAGGAGGGTGCCGTCAAGCGCTTCGCCATTGTCGATGCCGGATTTACTGACCTCATACGCCCGGCTCTTTACCAGGCCTACCACAAGATAGAGAACATCAGCAGTAATGAACCCATGGAGACGTACGACGTCGTGGGCCCCATCTGCGAATCGACTGACGTGTTTGCCAAGCAGATTGACCTGAACCGCACCCAGCGCGGCGACCTTCTGGCCATACGCTCAGCCGGAGCCTACGGCGAAATCATGGCCTCGCAGTACAACTGCCGCCAGCTGCCCGCAGGCTACACGAGCGACGAAATAAGATAACGAATGACAACTGACAACAGACAACATACCACCACAGCCACCGACGGCTTCTCAGTCATCATCGCCGTACACGACCAGGCGGAAGAGACGGAGCGCAACCTGCCGCTCTTCCTGCAGCAGCAGTGCAACCGGCCGTACGAGGTGATTGTGGTCGATGACTCCTCAGCCGACGAGACGCCCGATGCCCTGAAGCGCATCAAGGCGGAGCACGAGCGGCTCTACACCACCTTCCTGCCTAAGTCGGTAGTGTTCAACCCCAGCCGTAAACGACTGGCCCTGAACGTCGGCATCAAGGCCGCCCACTATTCGTGGATTGTGCTGGCCGACATCAACTGCCCTCCTCCCTCTGAGGAATGGCTGCCACTGCTCGAGAGCTGTGCCGACGGCTCGTCGGAAGTGCTGCTCATGTACAGCGGTCGCCGTTCCACCGACGTCATCAGCTGTCAGCCGTGGGACACGCTCCAGCAGGCTGAACCGCTCATTCTCAAGGGCGAGCGTCACTCCGGCAAAGGCCACAGCGGCAGGTTGATGAAGTTCCGCCGCGGCCACTACGACGCCATCGCCGTAACGCGCAGCAGGGTGTTCGACGTGCTGCACCTCTTCGACCAGCCCATTGCCGCAGGCCGACTGCTGCAGCTGCGCTGTTCGGTATTTCTGAAGAACCTGTTTAACCGGGCCTGAGCCCACCCACGTTCACGTTGAGCCTATGAAAGTGCTGCATTTCTATCATCCACAGAACGAGCTACAGTCACGCTACGTCAGCCTGCTGACCGAGAGCATGGGCCGTAACGTGGAGAGCGTTGCCCTGACCACGCTGCCCGAGGTGAAAAGTGCGCTCAGCCAGCAGCATTTTGACATTCTGCACATACACGGCTGCTGGTCGGTCAACTACGCCAAGGCTGCCGGCAAGGCACAACGCATGGGCACCCGAACCATCATTACCCCTCACGGTGAACTGGAACCCTGGATTCTGCGCAACCGTCAGTGGCAGGAGAAGATGCCCAAGACGCTGCTCTACCAGCGGCAGACCATACAGGAAGCCTACGTGGTCATTGCCATGGGCAACATGGAGCGCGAGAGCCTGCAGGAACTGAAGTGGAACCCGCGCATAGAGACCATCCGCAATGCCGCCATCACCCGCTCGGTGACACCCGACGACATGACGCGCCAGCTGCTGAAGGTCTATCAGAAGGTCATGGACAGCGACGTCTTCCACGTCATGAACGACAAGACGCGCCACGCCCTGTTCCTGCTGCTGCGTGCTGCCACCTGCGGCAACGCCAAGTGGCTGAAGGAGCCGGTGCCCGAGCTTTCGCGTGACGAGTGGCGGCAGCTCTGCATCTACATACGCAGCGAACAACTGGAGGCGGCCTTCCACCGTGCCGTCTATGTGCTCGGACTGCGACTGCCCGACATCGACGTCAGCCAGGTGGAGTACTACCTGCCCGCCGGCTACCGTCCGCTGAAGACCATTGCCGAGACCATCGGCAACAAGTTCGTCAGCGAGAACGACCGTCTGCTCGCCACCTTCAAGTACCTGCACAAGCTCCACACGTCGCAGCGCCTTACCATGGCCCACATGGTGGAACTGGAGCGCGAAATACGCGAACACGACATCGACGAAGAACAGCTCACCGAGACCCTCGGCGAAGCCCGCCTGCTGACCTTCGTGCAGCGCCTCATGGGTGTGCTCGCCGACTTCACCCAGTTAGAGGAAGGCATCATGCCCGTCAGCGCCATCAGCGACCGTCAGACCGAGAAAATAAAAGACATCATTACTAACCACTTGACAATATGAATAACACCGAACCTACAGAAAACCACGCCGACCTGCACTACCTGCAACTGCTCAGCCAGTCGTTCCCCAACATAGCCGAGGCATCGACGGAAATCATCAACTTAGAGGCCATCATGGCCCTGCCCAAGGGCACCGAGCACTTCCTGGCCGACATTCACGGCGAGAGCCAGGCCTTCCAGCACGTGCTGAAGAACGCCTCGGGCAACATCAAGCGCAAGGTGAACGAGCTCTTCGGCAACGACATACGCGAGAGCGAGAAGAAGGAGCTCTGCACCCTCATCTACTACCCCGAGCAGAAGCTGGAACTCATCAAGGCCAACGAGACCGACCTCGATGACTGGTACCGCATCACCATTCACCAGCTGGTCAAGGTGTGCCGCGACGTGTCCTCAAAATACACCCGCTCCAAGGTGCGCAAGTCGCTGCCCGAGGAGTTCTCATACATCATTCAGGAGCTGCTGCACGAGAGTCTCTCCGACATCGACAAGGCGGCCTACGTCAGCGTCATTGTCAACACCATCATCTCGACGGGGCGTGCTGACGACTTCATCTGCGCCATATGCAACGTCATACAGCGACTGGCCATTGACCAGCTGCACATACTGGGCGACATCTACGACCGCGGACCCGGTGCCCACATCATCATGGACACCCTGCTCCAGTACCACTCGTGGGACATACAGTGGGGCAACCACGACATTCTCTGGATGGGGGCCTCGGCAGGCAACGACGCCTGCATCTGCAACGTGCTGCGGCTCTGTCTGCGCTACGCTAACCTGGCCACCATCGAGGAGTACGGCATTAACCTCGTACCACTGGCCACCTTCGCCCTCGAAGTGTATGGCGACGACGACTGCCGCGAGTTCATGCCCCTGCTCATGCCCGGCAACGAAATGGACGAGAAGACGCAGCTGCTGACGGCACGCATGCACAAGGCCATCAGCATCATCCAGTTCAAGAAGGAGGCCGAAATCTTCCACCGTCACCCGGAGTGGATGATGGAGGACCGCTGCATCATTGAGACCGTCAACCCCGGGAAGCACACCTGCACCATCGGCGGCCAGGAGTACCCCATGAGCGACAGCAACTTCCCCACCCTTTCCCCAACACCCAACACCCAACACCCAACACCCAACCCCCAACACCCAACACCCAACACCCAACCCCCAACCCCCAACACCATCCTCCTCACCCCCGAGGAGGCCGACCTCATGCAGAAGCTGCACCACTCGTTCCGCATCAGCGAGAAACTGCACAAGCACATGCGCACGCTGCTCTCGCACGGCTGCATGTATGCCGTTCATAACTCGAACCTGCTCTTCCATGCCAGCTGTCCGCTCAATGCCGACGGCACGCTCAAGGAGGTGGAGATATACCCGGGCAAGCGCTACAGCGGCAAGGACCTCATGCACAACATAGGCATGATGATTCGCTCGGCCTTCGAGAACACCGGCGAATACCCCAAGGAGTACGCCCGCGACTACTTCCTCTACCTCTGGTGCGGCAAGGACTCACCGCTGTTCGACAAGTCGAAGATGGCCACCTTCGAGCGCTACTTCGTCACCGACCGCGAGACCTACAAGGAGGAGAAGGGCAACTACTTCAAGCTGCGCGACGCGGCCGAGGTGTGCGACCACATTCTCGATGCCTTCGGCGTGGAAGGCCCCAACCGCCACATCATCAACGGCCACGTTCCCGTGCATGCCTCGAAGGGCGAGAACCCCATCAAGGCGGGCGGCCGGCTCATGGTCATCGACGGAGGCTTCAGCGAGGCTTACCATAAGGAGACGGGCATTGCCGGCTATACGCTGGTCTATCACTCACGCGGTTTCCAGCTGGTGCAGCACGAGCCGTTCACCTCGGCCCGCGACGCCATTCTGCGCGGCACCGACATTAAATCGACCACCCAGATTGTCGAGATGTCTGCCCACCGCATGCTCGTGGCCGACACCGACAAGGGCCATGAGCTGCGCGCCCAGGTCACCGACCTGCAGGCCCTGCTCTACGCCTACCGCCACGGCCTGCTGAAGGAGAAGAGGGTGTAGTTTCGTATTTTTTTTCGAGGAAAAAACACACTCACCCAAAGTCCCCGCTCCAGTCCGAACGGTCCGGCGCAAGTGCGGTGTAGGCAATGACCGCACCCGTTGACGGCGAGCGCTCCTCGTGAGTGCCCGTGAAACGGCCTGACTCCGCACTGTACTGAAAAGCACGCACACCCAACTGCCCCAGATGACGGAAACGCACCTTCAGCACGTGCACGAAGGTCAGCGCGTTGTTACGCTGAACAATCAGACCGTAGTCACACTTGTTGTAGAAGTCAGCCGAACCCGCAATGTCGTAGAGCGACGGCATATCCACCTCGCCTTTGCGGCGCACCTCCTGCGGCTTCTTCGGGTGGGCCACCAGCATGACCAGCACGTCGTACGTGTGGGCAAACTCCACGATGCTGCGCAGCACGTGCGAAATCTTCTGCGTGTCGTTGGCACCGCTGATGACGGGCAGGTCAATGTAGTTGAACGGGTCCAGCAGCAGCAGGCGTATGCCCTCGCGGCTGACCAGCTGTGCCGCCGTTGCCAGTATGTCCTCTATCTGCGACGACTCGTCGGTAATGTGGAACACGTGCTGCCGCAGCCAGTCAGTGCCACGGTGCAGGTCGGCGTCCTGAAAGTTCTTACGCGTCATCTCGCGCCCCATGAGCACCTGCCCCAGCTCAAAGTAGTGCAGCTCCAACGGGTACTTCTCGGGCGAATAGACCGCCGCCTTCCACCCCTGCTCCACGCAGAGCGACATCATGACGAAGTCGGCAAAGCTCGACTTGCCCGCTCCCGGGTAGCCCGAAATGACCATCAGCCGGCCCGTCTCGAAGCGTACCAGGTGGGAGAAGCCGTACAGGTTGATGCCCGGCGGACGGGGCACGCCCTCGCTCATGAGCTGCTCAAGCTCATTCATGGCCGAATCGACCGTCGCCACATGCGCCAACGGCAGACGGCGCATAGCCCCTACACAGCGCACGACGGCCTCCTTGCCGCCGCTCATCAGCACGTCGTCGGCATCCTTGCCGTCCTGCCAGTCCACCACCCAGAAGTCGCTGTCCTTGAAGTACTCGGCCACGTCGGCACGCATCTTCAGCCCCCGCTCGTCCATGTCGCCGCAATACACGATGCGCCGCCCCGCGAAGTGCGTCTTCAGGTAGGGCTTGAACGTGTCCATGCGCGTGCCGCAGCCGTTGGGCAGGCTCACCACGCCCTCCACTCCGCACTCGGCAAGGGCCAGCGCGTCCATCATGCCCTCGGTCAGATAGACGGTGTCCTCGCTCAGCGCCGCATCGACGTTCCACGGCAGCAGCCGACAGCCCGCCTCCATACGGAACTCCTTGCCCACCGAGCGGTACTGCACGTTCACCACCTGCCCCTTCTCGTAGAACGGGAAGGCCAGGAAGTCCTCCTCCACCCCCTGTGCGTTCTTCATGCGCCGCCAGCCTACGCCTAACCGCTGCGCCGTCGCCTCCGAGATGCCCCGCCGGTGCAGGAAGAGGGTCAGCGAAAGCGGGAACGCCTCATTAGGCTCATTGGCCTTATAAGGCATATAAGGCTTATTAGGCTTATAAGGCTTATTAGGCTTATTACCCCCATAATCCTCCCCACTCCCTTTCACAAACCGCGCCCCACAGCTGAAGCACTGCCCCACCCCCAGCTTGCGGTTAAACGACCCGTCGTAACGGTGCTCGTGCCCACTCTTACTGCCACACAACGGGCAACGGAAACGCACCGTCTCACGACGCTCGTGGCCACTCTTCAGTTTCAGGTCTGTCAGCTCTACGCTGTAAAGTCCGTTCTTTATCTCTTTCATGTCAGCGGCCTCCCCTCCTTGTCGAAGGCTACGGGTGTGTCAGCCAGACACACACCCGGTAGCTCTTCACTTTTTCTTTTTTCTTTTTCTTTATCTATTTCTATTTCTTCACCTGCGCGTATTAATAGGTTCGCACGCGGATTTTGGAAACGTTCTGGAAACGTTCCTGAATCATTCACCGAATTATTGCTTACAGTCCCCGTTATTTCTTCGCTATAAAAACGCGTCCCTTCTATTTTGAAAAGCCCGAAATCCTCAATAATATTCCGGACATAGTGTGACTGCTTTCGGGCTAATGCCGACAAAGAATAAATCTGCTTCCTGGTAAACGCCCCCTCAAAGTCGTCGCAAGTGGAAAGATAGAGCAGAATGATGACATAGGTGCCCAGACCTGTAGCTCCTTCCTGTTCGACGAGTGCAGCCACCTTAGGGTCAGACAGCAGGTTACGTTTCAGTTTTATAAATCCCTTTTGTTTCATTTCGTTCATTGTTCATTTTATTTATTAAAGTTTTCCACCTCCATGAATTGCGAGATAATCAACAAAATTAAGTCCGAAGTGACCTCCCCTATCCCCTCCTGTAGGAGGGGGAGGATTACCACTCAAGGGCTTGCTAAGTATCTGTCCTCCCCCTACAGGGGGAGTCAGAGGGGGTCAAGAGCCAGAGGGGGTCAGGAGTCAGAAGGAATTAATGACCTCCCCTATCCCCTCCTGTAGGAGGGGGATGATTACTACGCAAGGGCTTGCAAAGTATCTGTCCTCCCCCTACAGGGGGAGTCAGAG
>ONRS01000071.1 GCA_900320255.1 uncultured Prevotellaceae bacterium | reverse complement strand
GTCATCGAGGCTGCCAAGGCCAACGACTACGAGGCCATCATCATTGCCGACCACGGTAATGCTGACAATGCCATTAACCCCGACGGCACGCCGAACACGGCTCACTCACTGAACCCCGTGCCCTTCATCTACGTGACCAACAACAACAGCGCAACGGTGAAGGACGGCCGTCTGGCCGACGTGGCTCCCAGCATCTTGCACATCATGGGGCTTGAGCAGCCTGCCGACATGACGGGCGAGTGCCTTATCAGTGACAACTGTTAGGGTAAAGACATTCAACGCGCAACGTTTTTTGCCCCTCTTGCCTTATGGCGGGAGGGGCAAAATGATGTCAAAGGGTAAAGGTCAAAGGTCTAAAGTCAAAGGACAACGCTCCACGCTCCACGCTCCACATGCTGTATGATTAAGGGGGAAAGGGCGAGTTTGCAGGATAAAGAGGGCGACTTTAGAAGGTAAAGTGGCCGAGTTCGCGGTACAAAGGTGCCGAGTTGAGGGGGTAAAGGTGCCGACTTCGCGGTGCAAAGGTGCCGAGTCGTGAAACTGCAGCGGGCGGTACAATCAATTGCACCGCCCGCTACACTTAATTGCACCGCCCGCTCAACTTGAGTTGACCGCCCGCTCAACTCCCTTTTTCTTCTCGGGTGTTGTCGTCTTTCCTTTCTGCAAAGTTACAACATTTTTAGGGCAAATGCAAGTTTTCTGGCATTTTTTTCTGTTTTTTCTTGCTTTATAATGATATTATCATTAACTTTGCATAATTCTTAAATACAGGTCTTTGTTATATGTAAAAAGAGTAAAATATGATGACGAAATACTTAGATTTCTTTTATGAGAAGCATTGGTTGATAACACTGTCCATGTATGCGATGTGTCTGGTTGTGTTTGCCTGTTTCTTCATGGGAGTTCCAGCCATCTTCGTCTGGATGTGTATTCTATACATCTTAGTTTCCTGTGGCATCCAGATATGGAATATTATTCGTTCATTAAGAGAGGGAGAATACGTACGTGCCTTGCTGATTCTTGTTTTTCATTCTTTGGGCGTATATCTATCTGCTGTATTTATATTAGGTAATTTGGAATACACAGTCAGATATTTGCTGGAATCCAATATCTTTTTGCCTTATCCTAACAGGTGAATTGTAATTATTTTTGTATGATTAATAATGATAGAACCAATGAACGTACAAATAGAACCCACGTGGAAAGAGCAATTGCAAGGGGAATTTAGCAAGCCTTACTTCGAGCGGCTGACGCAAGTGGTCAGGCAGGAGTATCAGCAGACGACGTGCTACCCCCCGGGACGGCTGATATTCAACGCCTTCAACCTGTGTCCGTTTGACCGCGTAAAGGTGGTCATCATCGGACAGGACCCCTACCACGAGCCGGGACAGGCCCACGGACTGAGCTTCTCGGTGCAGGACGGGGTACAGTTTCCGCCCTCGCTGCAAAACATCTTCAAGGAGATAGAGGCCGACCTCGGCACCCCCGTGCCGCCGACGGGTAACCTGACGCGCTGGGCCGAGCAGGGCGTGCTGCTGCTCAACGCCACGCTGACCGTGCGTGCCCACATGGCCAACAGCCACGCTACGCTGGGCTGGCAGACGTTTACTGACGCCGCCATCCAGGCACTGGCCAAGCAACGTGAGCACCTGGTCTATATGCTCTGGGGCGGCTATGCCCGCGGCAAGAGCTACATGATTGACAAGTCGCGCAACCTCGTCTTGGAGTCTGTCCACCCCTCGCCCCTCAGCGCCAACCGCGGTGGCTGGTTCGGCCAGCACCAGTTCTCGCGCTGTAATGCCTATTTGAAAGAAAACGGAATAGAACCGATAGCCTGGTAAGAAATGAAAGAAACGTTACGAAAGATGGAGTCGCCCGAACAGCTGAAGGACTATGTCAGGGTGACGTCGGTGTCGCCACTGCTTATTGGCTGTACGTTGTTGCTGCTGTTGGTAGCCTTTGTGCTGTGGGGCGTTTTTGGTACGGTCACCGACAGGGTGGAATACAGCGGACTCATATTCCCCCACCACGGAACCGATGACGTGACGATGGAAGCACCAGGCACCATCACCAAGATGTATGTGCATACAGGCGACTCAGTGGCTGTCGGCCAACTGATTGCCCGCGTACAGACACAAGGTGTGGACAGCATGGTGTATAGCACGCTGACGGGCACCGTGCTTTTCACTAAGCAGGAGCGCGAACACTTTGAACCGCTGGAACCGCTGGTCAGCATGGTGTGTGAGGAGAAAGTCGATCATACCGTCCATACCATGCTGGTGGCGTATGTCGATATGGAGACGCAGCACAACCTGCGTGAAGGCATGGAGGCACAGGTGTGGCCAAAGGGTGACAAGCGCGACGAGATAGGCTACGTCAGAGGCGTGATAACCAGCATTGACCGTTACCCGACGCCACGCGAGGAAATCGTGAACCAACTGAAGAGTACGGCCATGGCCGAGGCACTCTTCAGCATGCAGGAGTCTGCCTGGCAAGTGATCATTGAACTGAACCACACGCCACAGGACTCTACGCAATATGACTGGTCGTTCGGGCAGCCCCACAACGTCGATATGGGCGTGGGAACCTATTGCAACGTGATGACTGAGACACAGCGGAGGCCAATGTACAAATACCTGTTCAATCTGCGATAACCGAAAGGCATGCAACGAGTGAAGAAGGAGAAGACCACATGGGAACTGTTACGCCGCTTTATGAAAGGCGGCGGCACACTGATAGCCGTCAGTGTGCTTCTCTATGTCATTACCATCGGCATGGACCTGTTTCCTCCTTTCTTCCAACAGGTGTTTACCGACAATATCATTACGGGCAAGAACCCGGAGTGGTTCAAGCCCCTCATCACACTTTACGTCACCCTCTTTGGGCTGGAACTGGTGGCCTGGCTGGTGCTGAATGGTCATCGGCGAGTGTTGACCATGCGGTTCAGCCTGATGAGTCAGGCACGTTACATCTGGCATGTGCTTCGCATGCCTATGTCAGCCCACAGCCGTTTCTCGGCGGGTGACCTGATAGCCCGCTACATGGGCATTGGCACCACAGGTGTCAATCTGTTTGACATGGCACCTGCGGTAGTGCTGATGCTGAATGTGGTCATCTTCTCTTACCTGCTTTTTGCCTATCACTGGAAGCTGGGACTCATCGAGCTGCTGGCCGTAGGAACCATCTCACTCTCTATCCGGCTGAGCATGAACTACCAGAAGCGGAAGGCCAAGACCATGGAGGCCACGGAACGCCACTTGCAGAGTGCTACGATGGCCGGTATGCATAGCATGGAAACCATCAAGTCGGCAGGTGCTGAACAGCAGTTCTACCAGCGTTGGGACATGCTTTACACCCAGGCCCTGAATGCCCGTGTGACGGTGACGCGCCAGATGGTACTGATAGGGGCTCTGCCCTTGCTGGTGCAGCAGTTGTCGGTTGCGGTGCTGCTTTGCCTGGGCGCATGGTTTATACTGAAAGGAGAATTGACACCAGGCATGTTGCTGGCTTCGCAGGGATTCATGTCGGCCATGCTGTATCCCATCACCAAGATGTCCAACGTGATGCAGGACGTGTTTAAGGCCCACTCTGTTCTGGAGCGCCAGGAGGAAGTTCTTGACGTGGAGTGCCAGTCCTGGCGGGAGGAAGAAGAGGTGTATAAGCTGACGGGAGCCATAGAACTGCGTAACGTCACCTTCGGCTACGACCGCTCGATGCCACCGCTGATTGAGCACCTGTCGCTGCGCATTACTCCGGGCGAGCAAGTGGCCTTTGTGGGAAAGTCGGGTTGCGGCAAAAGCACACTGGCCATGCTTGTGGCAGGACTCTATGAGCCGTGGGAGGGTGAGGTGCTGCTTGACGGAAAGCCCGTCAGCCAGACCAACCGCACAACGCTGACCAGCAGCATTGGCGTGGTGGGACAGGACGTCACGCTGTTTGAAGGAACGATAGCCGACAATATCAGAATATGGGACGAAAGCATCAGCGACGAGACGGTGGCGCGTGCTGCCAGTCATGCCCTGTTGCATGAGGAGATAACAGCCATGCCCAATGCTTATGAAAGTCATGTTGATGCAGGTGGCCAGAACTTCTCAGCAGGACTGCGCCAACGATTGGAGATAGCGGCAGCACTGGCCAAGGAACCGTCCATCCTGCTGATGGATGAGGCCACGGCAACCCTCGATGCCAAGACCGAGGCTGCCATCATTACCGGGGTGAGAGAAATGGGTATCACCCTGCTGATGATTGCACACCGTCTGGCAACGATTCGTCAGTGTGATACCATCTATGTCATCAATCAAGGAAAGATCATACAACAGGGTACTCACGACGTCCTGATGGCCGACAAGAATGGACTTTATTATCAGTTGAATGCTTATGGGGACAACCATTGAACAACTAACGCAACGCATAGAGGGAAACCACAAGGCTGTAAGCCGTGCGGGCGACATCTTTATGTCGATGGTTGACCGTAAGCTCATGAAGCAACTGAAGAATGACTGTCAGATGCCCTTGGAACCACAACGGCTGGAGCAGGAGCTGATGCGAAGAGGGGTGTTCTTCCGGGAAGTAAGTCTGACGGGGACATGGTGGAAACTCACGTCGGGCAGTCTGCTGGCCTTCATGGTCGAGGATGATATGCCTGTACTGCTGACGCCTGGTTTTGCCAGCTACTCCTTTCTGAACCCTCATACGGGGAAAGATGTGGTGGTTTCACACAAAACGGCTTCTCTGCTGAAGCCCGAAGCATACTGTATGACCCAGCCTCTGCCAGCCCGGCAGTTGTCGCTCCGGCAGTTGGGGCACTTTGCCTGGCGAGGCCTTCGTGGAGCAGACTTAGGCTACATCTTCCTGGCCTGTATCAGCGTGGTGCTGCTCACCATGTTTACGCCCTACGTCACGAAGCAGATATTCAGCGAAGTGGTGCCATCGGGCAGTGCTTCGGAACTGCTGCCTGTGGCTGTCTTGCTGTTTAGTGCCACCTTGGGGCTGGTGATGCTCCAGGTGACCCGCAGTCTGGTGGTGTTCAGGGTGAAGGATAAGTTGGAGTATTCGTTACAGACGGCTTTGATGGCCCGGCTGTTACACCTGCCGACCTCTTTCTTCCGTCAATGGACCGCTGGCGACCTGAGCAGTCGTGTACTGTCGTTGTCACACTTTAGCGGACTGCTGACGGAGAACATGCTCACTACCATGCTGTCTGCATTGTTTTCTGTTGTCTTGTTTGTACAGTTCTTTATCTATGGCGGACCGTTGTTCTTCATTGGTATTGGCGTCTTAGCCCTGGAAATGTTCTTTATCCTGTTCAACTACTACTACGTAAAGAAGGTGCAGGGCATCGTCACTCCGCACCGTTCGAGGATGTTTGGACTGCTTTATGAACTGTTTGGCGGAATCCAGAAAATCAGAACCAATGGAGCAGAGGAACGGGCTTTTGCCCGATGGGCAGAGCAGTTTATCTATACGGAGCCAAATAGTGCCTATCAGCCTGCCGCCTATACCTATTCAGGTTCTCTGGCCTTTGTGGTGAAGATGGTTCCTATGATTGTCACGATGGCGGCCGCCTGGTACTATGCGCTGCCTCTTTCGGATTTCATAGCCTATTGTGCGGTATTGGGCATTGCCCTTGGCACTGTTGAACAACTGGAGTCCATCATGAAGCAGTTTGGGCGGGTGGTGCCGGAAGCCAGACTTTGTCAGCCGATTCTTGACGCTGTGCCTGAAGATGTGCAGGGTCAGCAGTTGGTCAGCAAGGTGGAGGGGGCTGTCACTGTCAGTGGGCTACGGTTCAGGTATGGCGAAACGACGCCTTGGATATTCGACGGATTCGACTTGCAGGTTAAGCCCGGGGAGTATGTGGGCATTACAGGAGCGTCAGAAAGTGGTAAAAGCACGCTGCTCCGGCTGCTCTTGGGTTTTGAAACACCTACGGAGGGTGACATCTATTACGATCGCTATAATATGGAGGACCTAAACAAGTCGGCCCTGCGAAGCCACTGTGTGGGGGCTGTGTTACAGAACGGGCGCCTGATTGAGGGTACGTTGCTTGATAATATCCGGTTTGCTGCACCGAAGGCCTCTGACGACGAGGTGTGGGAAGCGGTCAAACTGGTAGCGCTCGATGAGGACATAGCGCACATGCCCCAGGGACTGATGACTCCCATTAGCGAGGATGGACATGGCATTTCGGGTGGTCAGCGGCAGCGCATCCTGTTGGCAAGGGCACTGGTGCAACATCCAGATATCTTGTTGCTCGATGAGGCAACTTCTGCGTTGGACAACGTGACCCAGCAGCGGGTGGGTGAACATCTGGCTCAATTGAAGTGTACGCGTATTGCCATCTCGCAACGTCCCGAGAACTTGCGCCGTTGTGACCGTATTGTGAACTTGTAAGCTGTGAAAGAATAAGGAAAAGCAAATGAATAGAAATCAGATACCTCCCTTGTTGGAAATAAGCGGTGTGCTGCTGTCCTCCGACATCCTGACGGAGCAGTTCTGCTGTGACTACGAGAAGTGTAAGGGCATCTGCTGCGTGGAAGGTGATGCCGGTGCCCCTGTGACTATGGACGAGGTGGCGGGCATTGAGGATGCGCTCGATACCGTATGGCCTGAGCTTTCTGCTTCGGCACAGAGCGTCATTGACCGTCAGGGCGTGGCCTACACCGACCGTGACGGTGACCTCGTGACGAGCATTGTCAGGGGTAAGGACTGTGTGTTTACTTGTTATCAGGGTGACAGTTGCCTGTGTGCCCTGGAACGTGCCTACCGCCAGGGGCGTACCAAGTTCTGCAAGCCCATCAGCTGTGCGCTCTATCCCATTCGTGAAAAGACCTTCAGCAACGGTCTTGTCGGGCTGAACTATCATCGGTGGGACGTCTGCCGCGATGCCCGCGAAAAAGGGAAGGCGCTCGGCCTTCCCGTCTATCAATTTCTGAAAGAGCCCCTCATCCGCCGTTTTGGCGAGGCGTGGTACAAGGAACTGTGCGATGTGGCGGAGCAGTTGCTGAATGGAGGCTGTTAGCTATCCCCATCACCCTCTTCTGTACTTCGACGGGCTGATGCCTTCGTGCTCCTTGAAGAACTTGCCGAGGAACGACTGGTTGGGGAAGTTCAGCGCTTTCGCTATCTCCTTGATGTTCTTGTTGGAGTTCTTCAGCTGTAGTTTTATCTCGAGCATGACGTATTTGTCAATCCACTCGTTGGGTGAGCGCTTGCTCACTTGCTTGATACTTTCCGAAAGATACTTCGGCGTGATGCATAACTTTTGGGCATACCAGCTGACGCGTCGTTCAGAAAGGAAGTGCTCTTCCACCAGTCGGATGAAGTCGGTAAAAATAATCTCTGCACGTGTCTGCCTGCGAATGGTTGACTGCTGTACACGCTGTATGACGTTACTCAGGTCGTAGAACATGGCCAGTACCAACGCTCCCACCAGCCGCTTGCGGAAGGGGTTGCCGGTTTCGCTGATTTTCTGTTTGATGAATAGGAAGTACTCGTTGAAGTTCTTGGCTTCCTGTGGAGTCAAGGCTACTACGGGATGGTCTTTGCTGAACAGCATGATGGCTGAAAGGTCGCTCATGTCGCGTATTACTTCATAGATAAACGGCATCGACATAACGATGCATTGTCCTTCGGCATCGGGTGGGATGACAAACTCCTCTACCACCTGGCGGTCAGTAATGAGGATGATGTCACCAGGCTTTACCGCTTGCTCCTTCATATCGACTGAGTAACGAATCTCTCCCTTTCGGCAGAAACCTACCAGAATGTAGTTCATAAGACGGGGGGCCTTCGGTATTGGTGCCTCATTGATGTTGTCGAAAATAATGATGTCTTCGTCAATGGCTATGCCCTTGCTCCACTCTTTAATCTTTAAAATGTCTGACTTTTGAATGTGTTGTTTGTTCATGTTTATCCTTACTTTTTGAGAATTGGTGTTTTATATATTGAAATTGCTATTGCTTCTACTCTTGTAATGTTCGACCGTGAACGCCCGGCGGGCAGTGTGATGCGGGCTATGCCGGCGGTGCTGGTGGTAAAGCGCCGACAGGCTTGGTCGTCAGAACCGCCGCGACAGACGTAGCGCAGCCCGTTGACCTCTACTACTTCTCCTTTCTTCATGCCGCGCATGGTGACGCGCACCCAGCCCTCAACCTGTTCACCGAAGTCGTAGGTTACTGTGCGTCCCCTTTGGCTCACCTTGGCACGCTTCAGTACGCGCTGCATCCTGAACCCTGCGGGCTCATGTCGGCAGAAGGTGATAAGGGCCGGCTCCAGCTCTGTGGCTGTCTGGGCCTGCTGCCAGGCTGAGAACAGGTTGCTGTCCTCCTTCCAGTCGTAGTCTTTCCACTCTGCTATGTAGTCAGGACCGCTGATTTCCTCGTTGCCGTCAGGTAGTGTTCGGGCATTGGCAGGACGGCATACCCATCCCTCATCGCCCGCCAGGTAGAGGCGTCCGCCGCTTTGCCACTGGCCTAAGAGTGTGGTGTAGAGCTGTCGGCGTGTATATCCTACAGGCGAATACCACACGGCAATGGTGTTGGTGCCCTCCGTCAGGAGGTGAGCTATGTCGTAATCGCGTATGCCGATAGCACCTCGGGGATTAGCGATGAAAAGCTCAGGTGTGACAATAAAACTGTTGACATAGACAATGTAACGTCCTTCGCTGGCTATGCTCAGCACGGCTGAGGCGGCAGGCTCGTTCATGTGGAAACTCCGCTTGAACCATACCTGTTGCGTCTCTTCGGCCTGCGCACAATAGAGCCAGCGCATGCCGAATTCCTGGGCATGTAAAGGTAAAAGTGTAAAAAGGTAAAAAAGTAAAAGGAGTATCTTCTTCATTTTTTTACTTTTATCTCGTTTTTCCCTGTTTTCAGTTCCAGCTTTTCTGAATGACCATTATATAATAAGGTAACGGTGCCTGCTTTCTTGGCAGTAATGGTGCAGGCGGTGACCTTGTCGTCGTTCCACTCCATGCTTACCTCGTAGCCCCCGCGTGCACACAGTCCGCTCACGCTGCCGTCGTTCCATGCCTTAGGCAGGGCGGGTAGCAGTTCTATTTCGCCCGAGGCACTGCTCTGCATCAGCATTTCGCACACACCGGCAGTACCGCCGAAGTTACCGTCAATCTGGAAGGGTGGGTGGGCATCAAACAGGTTGGCATACGTGCCGCCGGCATGTCGGGTGCCAGGTCGTTGGTCGTCCTGCGCGTCGGTGAAGGTCAGCAGCTTTTGGTAGATGTGGTAAGCCTGCTCACCGTCCTTCAGCCGGGCCCACAGGTTGATGCGCCAGCCCGTTGACCAGCCGGTGGTCTCATCGCCTTTCTGGATAAGGGTCTGACGGCAGGCTTCCCTGATTCTCCCGAGTTCCTCCAGGTCACTGGTATTTCCGAAAGCCCCGAGGTGTAAGCCAGGATACAACCCGATGAGGTGGCTCTGGTGACGGTGGTGTGGGTCTTTGTCGTCCCAGTCATAGTACCACTCGTTCAGGTCGCCGTCTTTGCCAATGGTGTAAGGGTGCAGACGAAGGGCCTTTGTCATGTATGAGGCGGCATTGCCACCTACGGAACCTGCAGCGCACACGTTTGAATGCAGTTCGCGGATAATGGCTAAGTCGGCCGTTCCGCCGTAGCAGGTAACGCCGTGGTAGCCCTTGTCGGTTACGTATTCGTTCTCGGGCGATGTGGAGGGAGCCGTTATCAGTTCGCCCGGTTGCTTGGGGTTCTCAATGAGCCAGTTTAGGCAGAACTGGTAAGCACCCCACATCAGCGGCAAGGCCACATTGTTGAGATATTCCTCGTCCTGTGTGAAGAGGTAACGCTCCCATAGCGTGTTCACCAGCCATGCACCACCCATGTTCCAGTTGGCCCACATAGGACTTTCGCGCTTCTCGCCCACGGGATTGGTCATGGCCCAGATGTCGCTGTTGTGGCTGGCGCACCAACCTTGTTGCACGCCGTAGTAGTTACGGGCTGTGTGCTCTCCGTTTTCTGCTAGTGCACGGATAAAGTCATCCAGTGGTTCTGCCATTTCGGCGAGGTTTGCTGTGAAGGCTGGCCAGTAGTTCTCCTCTAAGTTGATGTTCATGGTGTAGTTGCCGCGCCAAGGTGACCACAGGTAGGGTGTCCATAGTCCTTGCAGGTTGGCGGGTACGCCCTTGGTGCGCGACGAGCTGATGAGCAGGTAACGGCCGTACTGGAAGTAGAGGGTCTCTAAGTAGGAATGGCCTCTCCCCCCGTCCTCTTCTTGGGAGAGGGAGCTCTGGCGCAGCAGCTGGTCGGTGGGCAAGTCTTGTATGCCGTTGCTCAGCGACGGCTTACCCAACCTCAGTTTTACGCGGTCGTAGAACTGCTGGTAGTCGCTGACGTGGCGATGGCGGAACTCGTCGTAGGTGTAGTTGGCTGTGTGCCACAGGTCGTCAGTAGCATTGGCAACGTAAGGGGCTCCCTCGCTGACGGGGTGACGACGGGCACCGTTGAAGCTCGTCTCGTTGACGATGTAGATAACTGCCTCGTGGGCTCCTTTGATGGTAAGTGTCGAGTCACTGGCTGACACTGTGCCGTCGGTCTGTGCTTTCAGCATGGTGCAGAAGTGAATGCTCTCAGCAGGGTCGCCAGTAGCGTGGCCCGTCATGGTAATCTGCTGGTCTGTGGCTTTTGCCTGATGTGGAACTTGTGATGTCAGCATCAACCGGACGTTGATGTTGCCGCGCAGCCGAATGGCAATAAGCTTGTCGGGGTTCGAGGCGAAGTATTCTCGGGTGAAGGTGACGCCTTCACGTACATAACGGTCATGGCAGAGGGCACTGTCAAGGCTCAGCTCCCGGTGGTAGTCGCTGACGCTGCCTTCATTCAGGTCGTCTATGTAGAGGGTTCCTAATGGCTGGAAGAATTGTGAGTTGGGTCCCTGCACGTGCAGCTGCAGCGAGTCGGCCAGCGCGTAGTCTTCATTGAACAGTGCTTCACGTATCTTAGGAATCCATTCGTGGGCATTCTTATCCATATCCTGGTCAACGGGTTTGCCTGTCCAGAGCGTGATGTCGTTCAGGTAAATCACGTTACGCTGTGTGCCGCCATACACCAGCGCACCCAGTTTGCCGTTGCCAATAGGCAACGATTCTTCAAAATACTGGGCCTCGCGGTCGTACCAGAGGCGCATTGGAAGTTGCTCTTGTGCAAAGACAATAATAGCTATTTGCCAGATAGTGAACGTCAGAAAGAGTCGCTTCATTGTCAGATATGTTTTAAGTTCCGAAGACAAAGGTACATTTTTTTTGGCAAATATGCAAGTCTTTCGCTATACCTTTGTGTGTTTTTTATTAAAAAGCGTTAAAGTGGGTTTGGTTTTAGGGGTGAAATGTGTCTTATTAGTGTATAACAAGACATGCGGAAGATGGAAGAGTGTGCATTTGAACAACATGCCCGACAGTGGCGGCAGAAGGCTTTTAACGTTTGCCGTGGCTGTGGAGTCAGCGAGACAGAAGCCGAAGACGTTGCGCAGGACGTGATGCTTCGACTCTGGCAAATGCGCTACGAGCTCGACCACTACCGGTCTGTTGAAGCTCTGGCGGTGGTGATGGCCCGTCACCTGACGCGTGATGGGCAGCGCCGCCAGACGATGGGACAGCTTGACGAGGCTGCCATCGTCACTCTCTCTACTGGTCCGCATGAACTCTTGGAGGCGAAAGAAGATGCCGAATGGTTGGAACGGCGCATCAGTCAGTTGCCCACTACGCAACATACCTTATTATATATGCGACAGGTGGAGCGGCGCAGCCATAAGGAACTATCCGCTCTGCTGGGCATCAGTGAGGCATCGGTCAGCACGCTGCTGGCCCGCGCACGAAGAACTTTATTAGAAGAAATAAAACAACGAAACCGACAATGATACGTTACACAAAAGAATACATCCAGCAGCTGCTCGACCGTTTCATGAACGGTGAGACGACTATGGAGGAAGAAGACGTGCTCAGCGAATACTTCCGTCAGGCCGACGTACCCGCGGAGTGGCGTGATTACCAGGCAATGTTTGCAGAGTGGCAACCGAAGGAGCAGCCCTCTTACCGCTGGCACTGGCTAACAGCTGCTGCCGCTGCCGTGTTGCTCATCGTCCTGTACGTAGCTGTATCACAGCGACAACCAGAAACCTCTGGCCTCGCCAAAGTCCCAGAACCCCCGCAGGACACAACGGCCATCACCCCGGTTTCTGCTCCTGACACAGTGTCAACCCCGCACATGCAGCCGGCTGAGAAGAAGAAGGAACCCCGTAAAGGTAATCCTCTACGAAGAGACCGGGGAAGGTTTCATGTCCCTCACGACTACCTGTTGCGTGCCCAGGCTGAGCAGCAGCGGGTGGAACAAGAGATTGCCGAGGCACAGGCCGAAGTGGAACGCATACAGTTAGAAGTGCTCGACGCTCAGTTGCAGGCTCAGGGCTACATCAAACTAAAGCATGAAGACGGTACCATCGAATATAGAAAAGAAAACGAACAAAATGAATATTATGCTTATGAACCAGATTAAGAAAATAGGGGCAGTGACACTGCTCGGCCTGCTGCCGTTAGTGACGCAGGCGCAACAGCACATCAAGGCAGCGTTTGACGCGCTGGTACAGGACAGCAGCGTAGAGCTGTCGGTGGAGCACAAATTGGAGAAGGACCCGGAAACGGGGCAGCGGGAGTCGCAGTTTGACTTCTGGGAGTTTACCCTGCCAAAATCGAAGCAGGTGCTGGTGAAGAACATTCAGCGAGCCTTCGACCTGGACCGCGAACAGGCTTACTCCATCAGTACGGGGAGCAACTCGCGTGGTGGCGAGGGCGTAGAGGTGTTGGCAATAGGTAATGGTTTTCGCAATGGGTATAGTGTCGGTGAGATTAAAGGCTCTGACTATATCTATGCGCTCTTTCTGGACCCTGAAGATGCGGAACACATTCACCGTTATGCCTACGTGCTGGAATGGAAAGATAATGGTGACGAGTTCCTTGGTCGGCTGGCCATTACCTATGCTACCACGCTGAAGTATCGGCAGGGCAACAGTATCTCCAAGCGTCGTGGGCGCATCATCCTGAATGGCAGCAGTTTTGATGGCAATGGATTTGAAGCGACAGGCAGCTTTCAAGCAACAGACGGCAGCAACTGGCTGGCTCAGTTTAATATGTATGCCAAGCTGTTCAGGCAAGCGCCCAATTCAACATCTTCTCCCTATTATGCCAACTATATCAATGAACTGTGCAAAAACCCGTCGGCTAACAAACTATCAACAGGTGAGAAGAAAATGGTGATCGAGGAGCTGGCAAAGCTGAAGCAACTGGCAGAGGACGAGTTTACACAGAACATCTTTCTGAATGCTATGATGAATATAAATATAGAGTAAGCAGACAATGAAACAAATATCTCTCTTGTTATTCTCGCTCGTGGTGCTGCCCTGTGCAGCCCAGAGCGAGAAAGGGGACTCCTTGTCTCTGAACGACAGCATCGACATCAGCGAAATCACCGTTACGGCACAGCGTCCCCTGGTCCGGCAGGAAACCGACCGCATCAGCTACGACGTGAAGCACGACGAGGATGCCAAGACACAGACCGTCATCGAGATGCTGAAGAAGGTGCCCTTCGTTACTGTAGATGCCGAGAACAATATCACCGTGAAGGGCTCGTCGAACTTCAAGATTTATAAGAACGGACGACCGAACCCCAATTTCTCCACGAATGCCAAAGAGGTGTTCCAGAGTATTCCCGCCTCGGCTGTGAAACGCATAGAGGTGATTACTGAGCCTGGTGCGAAGTACGATGCCGAAGGATTAGATGGTATTCTGAACATTGTCATGGACGACGAGACACAGCTGGTGGGCTTCGTGGGCAATGCTAATGTAGGTTGGTCAGCCTCGGGCAATCACTATGCAAACCTTTGGGGCACTGTACAAACGGGTAAACTGACACTGTCGGCCAATGTTTATGGGCAGTTGCAGTCGCGCTCCTCTTCGCGCAGTCTGAACGAATCGGAGAATGTTTACCGTGAGAGTGGGAACGTCAGCCGTGATCGTAGCGAAGGCAGCAATAAGGGCGGTCACGGCGGTGGCTCCATTGAGGCCAGCTACGAACTGGATTCGCTGAACCTTATTACAGGTTCTCTGAATGCGTGGTACTATAATGTGGGTATTGACTATGACAGTTGGATGGGTATGTACGATGCCAACGGGCAGACGCTCTACAGCTACTGTTCCCGTACGCTTGACGGCTCCCGTCAGAAGTATCTTGACTTGGACGGTCATCTGGATTACCAGCACCTGACCCACCGCAAAGGTGAGTCGCTCAACCTGTCGTACCTCATCAGTACGACTCGTCTGAACAACAAGAGTGGCTACGATTATAGTGAGGTAATCAGTTTCCCCGACTACACCCGCATGTCACAACACACCCGCAATAACTTCACGGAGCACACACTGCAACTGGACTGGACGCGACCGCTTTGGGAAAACCACACGCTGGACCTTGGGGCCAAATACCTTCTGCGCCGCAATGACAGCGACTCCGGACAGGAGTTCAATAATGGCAACCAGATGACCAGCGACTTCCTGCACACCACACAGGTGGCTGCCCTCTATGCTCAATACAAGTTGAAGGCTGGTCCCGTCAGTCTGATGGGTGGTTTACGCTATGAATACTCCTACCTGAGTGCGAAGTTCCGTGACGGTTCAGCCAACGATTTCCATCGGAACCTCAACGATTGGGTGCCCTCGCTGACGGTCAACTGGCGTATCAACGACCAGCACAGCGTGAAGCTGAACTATGCCTTGCGCATCAACCGCCCGGGCATCTCCTACCTGAACCCTGCCCGTTTTGTCACCACGACCAGTGTAACGCAGGGGAATCCGGACCTTGAAAGCAGTAACCAGCATAACCTGACGTTAGGCTATTCGCTGCTGACGGCCAAACTGACCATGAACTGGAATCTCTCGGCCAATTTCTCGAACGACTTGCTGACACTATACAGATATGTCAGCAAAGGCATCATCTATAGTTCTTACGGTAATGTGGGCAAATACCGTCGCTACGGGCTGAACACCTACGTACAGTGGCGGCCATGGAACGGCATACAATGGATGCTGAATGGCTGGCTGTCGTATATGGAGCGTGAGAACGAGAACCAGCAGATTCGTAATTCCGGTTGGCAGCCCGGATTCTACACGCAGCTCTCGCAGCAACTGCCGTGGAAGCTGAAGCTCACCCTTTCGCTCAACAAACAGGGACGCTATCTGAACGGTCTTTATGGCTACAGCGACGGCGGCCCGTGGAACTACTCCTTCCAGTTACAGCGCTCATTCCTGAAAGATGACCGTCTGACGGTGCGTGCCTGGGTGTATAACCCCTTCAACAGCAGTAAGTATGAGTATTATCACTCCTATACTGACCGTGGTGACTATACTGGGTGGAGTTCCTCACGCAGTCATTCCCGCTATGCCGGCATCAGCCTCACCCTGCGCATCGGCTCACTTGATGCCAGCGTGAAGAAGACCAACAAAACAATCAGTAATGATGACTTGGAGGGAAGAAAATAAAAAAAGTGAAGAGCGCGGGCTCTTCACTTTCTGTTATGCGTCGATGTTAGCGTAGGTAGCGTTCTTCTCGATGAATTCTCGGCGCGGCTCAACGTCGTCGCCCATCAGCATGGAGAATATTTCGTCAGCCTCGGCGGCATTCTCAATGGTTACCTGCTTCAGCAGACGGTTTTCGGGATTCATGGTCGTCTCCCACAACTGCTCTGGGTTCATCTCACCCAGACCTTTGTAGCGCTGCGTGTGCAGGGCCGTTGAGTTCTCGTCGCCAGCCACATACTTGTCGATGAAAGCCTGACGCTGCTGCTCGGTGTAG
The DNA here is from genome assembly GCA_900320255.1 of uncultured Prevotellaceae bacterium. Taxonomy (GTDB): domain Bacteria; phylum Bacteroidota; class Bacteroidia; order Bacteroidales; family Bacteroidaceae; genus Prevotella. The sequence goes on along the minus strand of ONRS01000071.1, from coordinate 7,551 downwards.
CAGTATTCAGAGAACTTCTTAAAGGTGCATTTGTAGAGTGGGGGAGTGGCAATGTAGAGGTGTCCGCCCTGAATAACCTGCGGCATGAAGCGGTAGAAGAGTGTCATGATGAGCGTGTCGATGTGTGAACCATCGACGTCGGCGTCGGTCATGATGATAATCTTGTCGTAACGCAGTTTCTCAATGTTTGCCTCACGGTCACCCTCGCCATCCACACCGAAGCGTACGCCGATACTCTGAATGATGTTCATGACCGACTCAGCTTCGAACACGCGGTGCCACTGTACCTTCTCCACGTTCAGAATCTTACCACGCAAAGGCAGGATAGCCTGGAAGTGACGGTCACGTCCCTGCTTGGCAGAACCGCCTGCCGAGTCACCCTCGACGAGGAATATCTCGCAGTCTTTCGGGTCTTTGTTGGAGCAGTCGGCCAGTTTGCCGGGCAGTCCGCCACCCGTCATGGGGTTTTTGCGCTGCACGCTCTCACGGGCCTTGCGGGCTGCAATACGTGCAGTAGCGGCCAGTACCACCTTGTCACAAATCATCTTCGCTTCCTTCGGGTGCTCCTCTAAGTAGTTGCTCAGCGCTTCACCTACAGCCTGCTGTACGGCACCGGCAACCTCAGAGTTACCCAGTTTAGTCTTGGTCTGGCCTTCAAACTGTGGCTCAGCCACCTTGATGCTGATGACGGCAGTCAGACCTTCACGGAAGTCCTCTGGGGCAATCTCAATCTTTGCTTTTTCAATCTGCTTGGAGATTTGCGGATCAGTGTCGGCATACTTCTTCAGCGTGCGGGTCAGTGCAGCGCGGAAGCCAGCCAGATGCGTTCCACCCTCAATGGTGTTGATGTTGTTGACGTACGAGTGTATGTTCTCTGAGTAGTCAGTATTGTACATCACGGCCACCTCAATAGGTATGCCCTGTTTCTCGGTCTTCAGATAAATAACATCATCAACGAGGTGTGTACGGTGACGATCGACGTAGCGCACAAACTCCTTCAGTCCGTCCTTGGCGTGGAATACCTCAGGCTGTTTCAGATTGCCTTCCTCGTCGGGACGTAAATCTGTCAGCGTAATGGTGATGCCTGCATTCAGGTAGGCCAGCTCACGCATGCGGCGGGCAATGATGTCATACTTATATTCTGTGGTAGTAAAGATAGTGGCGTCGGGCCAGAACTGCTGGCGCGTACCCGTCTTGTCGGTGTCGCCTACAATCTTCACGTCGTAGAGAGGCTTTCCCTTTTCGTACTCCTGCTGGTAGATGTGCCCGTTGCGGAATACCTGCGACATCATGTGCGTAGAGAGGGCATTCACGCAGCTGACACCTACGCCGTGCAGACCGCCTGATACCTTGTAGCTGCCCTTGTCGAACTTACCTCCTGCGTGCAGCACCGTCATGACGACCTCGAGGGCCGACTTGTGCATCTTCTCATGCTCATCCACGGGAATACCGCGGCCATTATCCTGCACGGTGATGCTGTTGTCTTCGTTAATGGTTACTTCAATATGTGTACAGAAGCCTGCCATGGCCTCGTCGATGGAGTTGTCCACCGTCTCGTTAACCAAGTGGTGCAGACCCTTCTCACTAATGTCTCCAATATACATGGCCGGGCGTTTGCGCACAGCCTCCAAACCCTCGAGTACCTGAATGTTACTCGCGGAATAATTCTGTTCTTGAGTCAGTTGTTCTTCAGTCATTTTTCTATGTTTCGCAATAACGGTGCAAAGGTACGAAAAAAACGTGAAACAAACGAAAGATTATTTGCTAAAAAACTACAAAAATACAATCACCAGTCCACTTGGTCGCGCGAAAGCACGAAGTCCTTTGCCCAAGCATCCTTCCACCAGTTGATATTGGCGTTGCCATGCTCCTGGGAGGAGAAGTCTGACGAGTTGGGGTTATTGGTGCGGCCGTAGTCGTACCAAGGCATGAAGAACAGCCATTTGGCACCAGCCTGCCACTGTTGGCTCATCGTTGCCACATTGCCACACTCGGTGAGTGCGACAAGCTTTGTGGGGCATTGCTGCTGCAACAGCTGGAAATAGTCGCTCTTGATGGTTTGTGCATTGCTGACGTTATAGATGTCGAAGCCCACTATATCTACATAGTCGTCGCCAGGATACCAGTCGAAGCCTTTTCTGAAGGGCTGTCCCCAAGAGGCAGCAGGGGTGAAGGCCCAGATAATGTTGTTCAGTCCGGCAGCCTGGAAACGCTGGTACATGACGTGCCAGAGTTCAATGCATGCCGCAGCATCCATGCCCCACCAGAACCACATGCCGCCAGCCTCATGTAGCGGACGCCAGATGACCGGAATGTCCTTTTGGCGCAGCGGTTTCAGGTAGCCAATAATTTTGTCAATGTCCTGAATCATGAGTTTATACTCTGACGAGTTCGGGTCAAAGATCTTACGCACGTCGAAGTTGGTCTGCTCGTTCTTTTTGTTCGGGTCGTTGCCGTAGTAGAAGGCGTAGTTTGAACCGTCGTTGGCGGGAACGTTCCAGTGCCACATGGCGGCCACGATGCCTCCGTTGTTGTACCAGTCCTCCACCACGCTGGTGTTGCTGTAGTCAATCCATCCGCCAGGACTGGACCATATATGGTGCAGGAAGTCGAAGCAGTTGATTGCCGGCCAGCGTCCCGTGTGCTTATAGACCCACCGGGCCTCATTGATATTCCAGTTGACGTTAGCCATCGTGCCTGAGAGCGTCTTTTGTCCGTAGATGCTGTTCAGGTAGTTCAGCAGGCGCTGGGCATTAGGCGACAGCTTGGCAGGGTGGGCGGCCTTGATGAAGGTGATGTTGGTGACCTGGTTGTCGTAGATGTCGGGCTGACCTGTTGGCGGTACCACGATAACGCGTGTTCCGTCAATGTCAATACTTTTTACCTCGTCGGTATTATAGTAGCGTTTGGTCTCGTCAGAAAGTGTCAGTTCAGCCTGGTTCCTTGTGTCGTCAGGAGTGGTGTTCTGTGCGTAGCTGACTGAAAGAGGCAGGCACAGCAGCCAGGCTGCGACAAATAGTAGTGTTTTCTTGTAGTTCATTTGTTGGTAAGGAAATCGCCCAGGGGGCTTTTCCCCTGAGCGGTCGTTGTTGGTTATTGTTCTACTTCCTTAATGGTAGCTAACTTGGCCCATACCTTGTCGGCAGCATAGATGCTGGCCGTGTTCTTTGGAATCCAGAAGGTGCAGGCTACCACATCCTTGAAGGTGTTTTTCGAGATAGATGGAGGAGCAGGACAGTTCAGACGTACCTCACGCAGTGCGGGGCATTTGGCAAAGGCCGAACCGCCAATCTTCTTCAGGGCTGCAGGCAGAATGACCGTCTGCAAAGTAGCGCACTCGTAGAAAGCGTCGCTGCCAATTGATGTCACACCAACAGGAATCTCAATGCGTGTCAGTGCCAGACATCCCTCGAAGGCCTCGTCTTTAATCTCTGTCAGGGCAACGGGCAGTGTGATGTCAGCCAGGGCGGTGCAGCCTTGGAACGCCTTGGTACCTATCTCACGTAGGCTGGCTGGCAGACTAATGGTGTGCAAAGACTTGCAGTTCTCAAACGTGCTTGTAGCTATTTCAGTCAAAGTGCCGCTGATGTTGATATTGTCAAGCATAGCACAGCCCTCGAAGGCACTGGAGTTAAGCTTCTCCAGTTCGGGCAGTGTGATGGTGGGCAGTGACTTACAGCCCTTGAAGGCATCGCTGCCAATGACCTTTACAGAGGACGGCAGGTTGACAGAAGTCAGGCTGGTACAGCCCTCAAAGGTTTCGTTGTCAATCTTCTTCAAGCTTCCCTGCAGGTTGGCTGATGTCAGTGCGGCGCAGCCTTTGAAGGCATCGCTGCCCAAGTTTGAGAGGTTAGAGAAGCTGACGCCCTCTAGTCTCTTACAGTCCTGGAATGCGTTGTTGGCTACCTTCTTCACGTTGCTCAGGTCGATGGCCGTCAGGCTCTCGCAGTTTTCAAAAGCACCGTTGCCAATCTCTGTCACACCCGACGGCAGATTAAAGTTACCCAGGTTCTTGCAATCCTTGAAAGCATCAGCCTCAATCTCGTTGAGGCTCTCGGGCAGTGCTATTGTGGCCAGCGCCTTGCAGTCCTTGAAGCAGCTCTTGTTGATTCGCTTCAGCTGTCCTAAGATGTTGGCTGATGTCAGGGCCTTACAGTCGTTGAAGGCATTGTCGCCCACTTCCTTTACGCTGGCGGGAATCTCTATCATGGTCAGTGCCTCGCAGTTGTTGAAGGCATTACTGCCAATGCTGGTAAGACCTGACGGCAGACCAATGGCGGCCAGTGCCTTACAGTCTTCGAAAGCGCTGTTTCCAATTTCTTTCACGCTTCCGGGAATCACCACTTCCACCAGGTTGTTACAGTCGCTAAAGCAGTTCTTGCTGATGGAAGTCAGTGCACGGGGCAGCGACACGCTGATGAGGCCTTTCGCACCTGAGAAACAACCGTTAGGCAGTTCGTTGGCCTTTAGTTTCATGCCGTCCTTGCCTTCCATGATCATAGCACCGGAGAGGTCGAGCTTCGTCACCAGGTACTCACCTTTCTTCTCGCTGGCTTTCGAGCGGTTCACCATTTCCTGTAAAAGTTTGATGTCGTTGCCATTCAGCGGGCCACTGACGCTCAATACGGAAACGCGGAATTTCTCTTCGTCACTAATCTGGTTCTTTAATTCACCAGCATTAGCGACGGTCACATTCTTGCTAATCTGTGCCATCATTACCATTGGCAACATGGCTAAAAAAAGAAACAAACTTTTTCTCATATTCTTTTAGTTATTAGTTTCAATGATGCAAAGGTACAAAAAAATCAGAAAAAGAACAGTATTTCTGCGAAATGATATATTTTTTTTACATTATTAACGCAATGTTTCTATTATGGATAATCTAACACAAAGGAGCCGCTGCTCACGTAATGTGGGCAACGGCTCCTTTGTGATATATGTCTTCGTCAAATCTTCGGAATCACTATCTGACCGTTTTTGTTGTCTCCTAATAGGCGTTGCATTCTTAACTGCCATTTGGTGGGTGGTGAAGGGTGCTGGGTGGTGGGTGATAGGAGTTGGGTGTTAGGTGTTGGGTGGTGGGCGTTTTCGTCCGTGGGTAGTCCAAACTTCTTGCTGAGTCCGGCATGGTCGAGAACCACCAGTTTACGGTGTTTCACGTTGATGCCGTCTTCTTCATCTTCGTTGTCATGACCAGGTCGCATGGCGCATCCAACCTGATGCAGGTACTCGTTTCGTGAGTTGGTTTCGTTAGCCAGTTGTACGAAGTCCACGTCTGGGCAGCGCATCCCGTCTGAGAAATAGTCTGTGCATACGAGCACTTTCAGCTTGCCTGCCGCAAACCCGTTGATGATCTTTTCACGTTCCTCTTCTGTTAGGTTGAAACCTATGACGGCACATCCTGTTCCGTGTCTTTTGTAACTGTCGGCAATACGTTTGGCATGTTCGTTATCACGGGCAAACACAATACCTTTCTTCGCGCGTACATTATTAATATAAGCCTGGTACAGCAGTCCCGCTTTTTCCGTGCCACCACTGATGACCTTTATTTCAACCTCCCGCAGCCATCCCTTGTCTGTTAGTTCCTTGATGCTCCACGAAGTAATCATTCTTTTGAAGAGTGTACTCAGCATTTTGCCGTCTTCTCTACAGGGAGTCGCTGTGAGTCCGAGCATACGGGCTTTCGGGAATCTGTTTTTCAGCGCTTCACATGAGCTCCTGTCAACAGCGTGAACCTCGTCAATAATAACTAAGTTGGGGTTGTAGAATGGGTCAATCTTGCTGACAAAAGCCTGAATGTTCATGGCGTGAATGACCGTTATCTCGTTACCATAGTCCAGTGGGCCTATGTCTTTTTTGTTTACGACTACGTGCGAGAGTCTGTTTCTTTCCAGCGTTTGTGCTATCTGTCCCGTCACCTCTGGCCTGTGAGCCACCAACAGTATTTTCGCATAGCTGTATTTGCGTTCGTCTCCCACCCAGCTTCGACCAGTCTCCTTGCGTATCACTTTTGACGCAATAAACGTCTTTCCTGTTCCTGTTGGTACTTGCAGCAGTACGCGCCTGCTGTGTCGGAAAGCTTTCTCAAGACACTCAAGCATCTCCTCCTGATAGTCCCTCGGGGTTCGGACTCTTGCTACAGTAGGCTTCTTGAGTTCTCTTTTCTGTTCTCCTTCTTTCAAAAGCTTGGTCTGTCCAAGTTTCTTTTCGTCCTGTTCCTCTTTTACTTTCTTAATGGGTTTGTCACCACGCAGCACATATTCCTCTATGCGGAACATCTCTTCATTCACCAGCTCCTTCGCATTGCTGGCTCTCCGGCCCTCATTCGCAGTAGTCAGTGAGACAGCTTTACCTCTCCCCCTCTTCTCTCCTTTGAACATTCTCATCCAGTCTCTCTCGTTCGTAGGGAGTCCGAATATCAGGTAGAGTCCTACTTGGTCCAGAATAGTCACCTTTTCCTTCCCCTTGCTGATGCGCATGCCACGTCCCAATTGCTGCAGGAATTTGCTCAGCGATAGGGTGGGGCGTGCCAGTTGGATGAATTCCACCTCCGGACAGTCGAAGCCCTCCGAGAAGATATCGACGTTCACCAAAACAGACAAAGACCGAGTCCCCCCTACGGCCCCCGAGGGGGCTTCGTGTGCTTTGTACTCTTCTATTATTCTCCGTCTCTCCTCTGCCGGTGTCTTGCTGTCTATCACCTCACAGCTCACGCCCATCTTCCTGTAGTATTCCGCAATGTGCTGCGCATGGTCACGGTTGATGGCATAGACGATGCCTTTCTTGCCTTCCGCATACTTTTTATATGACAGGTAGAGATGTTCTATGCTTTCCGGCACGTCGAGCACGTTCGCCATTTGTTTCGTCTGGTAGTCGCCGTCACTACCGCGTTTGTTCAGACTGGCCACCTTGCTCATGGTAACGCTGTTCGACCTTACTGACACATAGTCCAGGTCACTTAGCCACCCTTTCCTGATAAACTCCTTGATACTCCACGACTGGAGCAGCGCGTCAAACAAGTCTGTAAACGCTTCTCCGCTCAAGCGGCATGGCGTGGCCGTCAGTCCCAAGAACTGTGCCTTCGGCCACCATTCCCATAGCATCTTGTACGTCTTCGCCAGTGCATGGTGCGCTTCGTCAACTATTATGAGTGAAAAGTGAAGAGTGAAGAGTGAAAGGCTACGGGTAGGCGCGTTAGCGGGAATGAGGTCTTTCCTCACCAAGGTCTGAATACTCGCCACCTGCACCTGCTTCGTCTCGTCGATAGGCTTGCCACTCACAATCAGCCCATGCTCAATCCCAAACGCATTCAGCGTCTGCGATATCTGTTCAATCAGCTCCCGGCGATGTGCCACCACCAGCACCATTCCACCTTGGTCACTACTCCCCTCTCCCTTTGGAGAGTGGTTGTGGGTGAGGCTCCTTATAACCGCCGCCATCAGGTGCGTCTTTCCCGTACCTGTCGGCATCTGCACCATCACGCTCTGCTGTCGTTTCCAGGCCTTCCTAAGCCTGTCAAGCATCTCTATTTGATAGTCACGAAGCATAACC
>ONRS01000097.1 GCA_900320255.1 uncultured Prevotellaceae bacterium | reverse complement strand
CTGTTGTTAACAGTGCAAAGATACAAAATAATTCTATAACCCCCAAGAAAAAGACCGACGAATATTCATAATATTTACATGTGGAAGTATTTTCGGTCCTGGCATTTATCTTTGTCAGTGCGAATAGGTTGCCCTCCACTTGCTTCGGCTCGTGGCAGTGCTGCCCCCCAGATGGAAAAACACGACACTCCTGCCCGCACTTTTTTTGCCAATAAATATAAAAAGGCGGGGCGGTGTTGTGGGTATTTGCTGATTTTTGTGTACCTTTGCCGTGTCATTGATATTTTTTTTTACATGTCTTGAGAATTATGCTTATGATAAGAAAAATTGCTACATTCTGCCTGGGGCTCGGCTTGGTTGTGACATCGCAGGCGCAGCAGGCAGAGCAGTTCAGCGTGGCAACGCTGAACGTGGACGGACTCCCCAAGAGGATCCTTGTGGTTAACGCTAACCCCGACGGCCCAGGCGCCCTGGGCACCCTGGGCATCGGCATGTACTTCATGAAGCGTGGATACGACATGATGTTCATGCAGGAGGACTTCAGCTACCACTGCGAACTGGCTGCGGTGCTGAGGGGTGCATACGGGCTTGACACATGGTCGGGCACCGTGGGCATTGACGTGCCGGGCAAGCCCGTTGACCTGCTCCACCTGCAGAACCTCCAGTTCGAATGCGACGGACTGATGGGGGCTTGGAAGCAGGACATCACCATGGACGGCGGACAACGCACGGCATGGACCGACGGCTTCGGGAAGTTCAGCCACGCCGCCGACCTGATGGCGACCAAGGGCTTCCGCCGATACGAGGCGACGCTGGCATCGGGCACTGCGGTCGTGGTGTATAACCTCCACATGGATGCCGAATCGAAGGTGGATACCGAGGAGGGCAAGGCAAACCCCGACCGTGCGGCACGCCTGAACCAGTGGAAGCAGTTGCGCGACGAGGTGATGCAGCGTCTGGACGACAGGCCCGTGATCATTCTGGGCGACTTCAACACCTTCTACTTCCGTGACAACGTGAAGGAGACCGTCATCGACGTCATCAACGCGTCGGGCAGGGCCACGGTGAAGGATGTGTGGGTGGAGCTGAAGAACCAGGGGGTGTTTCCTGCGTACGAGGAGGACAACCGCATTCGCAGTGACAATGTGGCGGCACTCAAGGGCGAGTCGATGGACAAGGTGCTCTACATCAACCCCACGGGAGCGGAGAAGGCCCTGCGCGCCGTAGCCTACGAGTGCGACACGGAGGGCTACACGTATGACGGCAAGCCCCTGGGCGACCATTTCCCCGTGGCTGTCACTTTTGAGGTGGTGAACGCCAGCGACCCGGGCACCACCAGCATCAACGGCGTCAGCAGCGCAACGGAGAGCGACGGCACAGGGGAGTATTACAACACGAGCGGACAGCGCGTGAGCAACCCCACGGGCGGACTCTACATAGAGCGCACAGGCGGACAAACACGGAAGAGAATCGTGAAAAGGTGAAAAAAATGAAAAGGTGAAAAAGTGAAAAGGTGAAAATGAGAAAACTTACATTAACGCTTCTTGCCGCCGTCATGATGACCGTGGCAAATGCACAAGAGACAGCATACAAGATTCTGCAATAGCGTGACACCACCGTCAGCGCTACGGTGAGGGGACTTACGCTGGGTACCCGCGACACGCACTTCATAGTTTATGAATACCCGTCGAAGGATGCCGACGGCAGGCCCGTGACCATCAGCGGCACGGTGCTGATACCGAGCGACGTGGCCGACGGAACGGTGCCGTGCGACGGCATCATTCTCTACAACAGATATACCGTAGATGACGACTCGGAGATTCCGTCAAGGGGCGGCCTGGCCCTGCAGGTGCCATCGCTCATACTGTCCAGTCCGCTGAAACCCAATTACATCGTCGTGGCAAGCGACTACATAGGCTACGGCTCCAGTTACGAGGGGCACAACATGGCATACTTCTGCGGCGACACCAATTCCAGGACATCGCTCGACGGACTCGTGGCTGCAAGACAGCTGCTCAAGGACAAGGACCTACCGCTGGGCAAGTATCAGTTCAACATAGGCAACTCGCAGGGGGCTACCGTTGCCATGTACGTGGCAAAGCTGAGGGACATGGAGTACAAGGACAAGGGCATCACGTTTGACAAGACTTTCACTGGAGGCGGCATACTCGACTGTGAGGTGGCTTACAGCGAGTTCGTGAAAAAGGACGCCTTCCCCGAATGGAGAGACGTGGCCATGTTCCTCGTGTCGGTCAACGAGAACTACAAGCTGGGCATCAAGTACGATGAACTCTTCAAGGAGCCCGTAGCATCACTCATGCCTGAGTTTGTCAGGACAAAGGACAAGGCAGTGCTCGCCCCCGAGAAGGTGGGACGGTTTGACTCCCTGCACCAGGTGCTGCAGCCCGCCTATATGGACGTGAACAGCCCGCAGGCCAAGGTGCTGTCAGACAAGCTGGCACAGATCAAGATAGCCAACGGATGGGAACCCGACGTGACGCAGAACTACTACATCACCCACTGCCGCCACGACAACTACGTACCCGTGCAGTGCTCACGCGAGCTGCTGAAATGGATGAAAGACAAGGGTTTTAAACCCAGCATCGTGCCGGGCAAGACATCGCTGCAGACCAACATGATGATAGTCAAGCTCACCCACACCCAGTCGGCCTACATCTGGGCCATACAGACACTGGCAGCCATTCAGTACTGGCCCGTCCTGTATTATGAAGGCGAGCAGAACCGCTACTACCACGACGCAGTGAAAGACCTGAACCTGATGAAAACCATCAAGCTTCTGGAGAGCATAGGCATTGACGTGCGGGCCCTGGCTTCAGGCATCAACGGAGGCGGCACAGGAGGAACGGGTGGCAGCACGAGCATCTTCGAGATTCTGAACAAGGTCTCTGACGCGCTGAAGCTGGTCGGCCTGACTATCACCGACGTCGTTCAGATGCTGGAAGACTCAGGCATCACCCTGCAGGACCTGATGGAGGTAATCAACTATGTGAACAGCACGCCCACGGCACCTTCCGCAGCAGCTGCCTCTGTTGATACCGACGCCGCGATGAGCGATGAGGCGAAGGCAGCGGTATTCCTGATGAAACAGTATGAGCTGACACTGGCAAACTGGTTCATGATGGCAGGATACGACGTGAATTACAATGAGTGGGGATGGTGAGACCCCACTCATCAGCATAGCTGACATACGCGGGAAATAGCGCGCTTACTTGCTGCCGATGTGCTTGTCGAGTGCCTGCTTGATGGCATTGGCGGCAGCGGTGGTGTAATGGTCCTTTTCCAGAAAGGCATGGCCGTACAGCCCACCGACACACCGTATCTTGCTGACGTTGCTGTTGCGGGGGTTGACGTTTACCGCCTTCTTGCCCCAGGGGGTGTCGCTGTCGATGGCACCGCCCGTACGGTAGTCGTTGGTGCCATAGACGAAGACGAGGTGCTTCCGGGTGGTGTCCGTCCAGCTGCGCACGGCCTTCATGAGTTTGCCGCCGTCCCACTGGCCCTGGTAGCGTCCGAAGAGAGCCGGGGCGCTAAGGGACGTCAGGAACACCTGGTCGCAGTAGTCGGGTGTGACGAAGCCGCCTGCTGGCAGCAGCGAGAAGCTGGGGAACGGCGTGCCGAGCTCGCGTACGGCCTGAATGTTGTAGGGCATCATCGGGTCGTCTGCGCGAAGACGGACGAGGGCTTCGTCAGAGTATGCGCTGCGGCGAGGTGCCTGGTCGGCCTCCTCCTCCTCGTCCTCCTCCAATTTTTGTTCCAGCTCGTTTCGTCCCATGAAGACAAATGTCGCAATCTCTTGCAGGCGAAGGTCTCCTTTGGGGTCGGCAGTGTTGTAGTCGGCGGGGTCGGGCACCAGCTTACACCAGTCGTTGAAGTCGATGTACGAGAACTTTTCGGCCAGATTGGTGTAAAAGACGTACAATGCGCCAACCGTGGCGGCCTTCTCGATGTCGCCGGGATAGTCCTTCAGCAGTTGCAAATAGACGTTTCGGTTTGTCACGTGCAGGTATTGCAGACAGGCGTCGCGCACCACCTTGTCGTTGGCTATGGCGTCAGGATAGGCGCGCAGCCGCTGGCAGGCCATCTCCTGGGGGCTGCCCTTGGGGTAGTCGGTGCCGCACACGTCGGTGAGATAGATGCCCACTGACTTGTCGCACGGCGACTGGGGTGTGCCCGTTAAGAAGGGTGCGCAGAAGGGCATGTAGAGGTCGATGTCGTCCCAGCCGAACTGGTCGCTATAGTAGGCATAGAGCGTGCAGTTGATGCCGCAGTTGCCGGTGCCGGTGGCCACCCACTTGTTGCCCTTGTTGAAGAGGTGCTGTTTCAGCAGCGTCACCACGCGGTGCAGGTCGTAAGCTGCCTGCATGGCATTGTGGTAAGTAAAGTCGAGGTTGCCGGAATGCTCGGGCAGGGAGGTGCCGAAGTAGCGGTGCTCGACATAGAGCGTGTTGGCGTTGAGATAGGTGGCGACGTCGTGGGTACCCACATTTAAGAGCATGTTATCGAGGTTGTTGCCGTTGGTATAGAGCATGACGGGAGCGGCGACGTCCTTGATTTCCAGAAGACAGCGCTGCTGGAAGGTGCCCTTGGTGGGGTCGGTGTTGTCAACCAGCTGCTGCACGTCGAAGTAGTAGCCATAGGTTTCTGTTAACGTGTTGAAATCCTTGGTGACGCCGCTGACGCCGGGAATGGCGCTCAGCTGCCGGGCCATGGCGTCCGGCTGGTCATCATCATCGTCGTCGTCATCATCGTCGTCGTCCTCCTCATCCTGTTCCTCCGGTGCGTATGGGTTGGTGAGGGCCTGCACCTCGTTGTCACGCTCACAACTGGTTGTCAGGGTGCCCAGCAGCATGACGGCAGCCAGCACCCATACCATATTATATATATAAAGCTTTGTTTTCATCGTTGTCAATTGCTTTTAGTTTCCGTTACGAATTAGCTGCAGGGCGCGTTCCAGCTGGGTGTCGCCGCCATTGTTGTCAAACAGCTCCTTGTCCAGGTCAACCTCTATCTCGGGGTCGATGCCGATGCCCTCAAGCTGCTTGCCATCCATTGAGAAGGTGGACACCAGAGGGGTGTAAACATAGACCGGTGTCACGTCTCTCACACCGATGTGACCGCTGTAGTTGGTAGAGAAGGTGGAGTTGCTGTTCAGCGCACACAGAGCGCCCCATGTGCGCTTGCCGACGAGGTGGGCATTGGGAATGAGGCTACAGCTGCGGGCGGTAATCTCCGCCATGCTGATGGAGTTGCAGTCGGCCAGCACGACGATAGGCTCGCTGACTACGGCATGTTCCTCCTTATAGGTGGGCATTACCTGAGGCATCAGCGGCGAATAGTCCAGACGGGCGGTGCCGCGCTTGTAGCGCAGCTGACAGGGCGCGAATCCGCCAGAGGGCAGCAGGGCTCCCAGCACGAACTGATAGTCAGGAACCATGCCGCCGTTATTGCCCCGGATGTCGATGATGACGCCTCCCAGGGTGCCTGCCTTGTGCAGCTCCTGAATCTTGTCGAACCACTTCTGCCAGGCCAGCCGTACCGTCTTGGCCTGCTGCTGGCCTTGCTCCGAGAGATTCATTTGCTGGAGATATTCTGGAACCAGGTATCGGGACAGCATGAAGCTGCTCAGATACATATAGACGATGTTGCCCTTGAGCAGGGCGTAACTCACCGACACACCATAATTGACATAGCTGGGGTCGATTTCCTTCAGTCCGGGAATAGACAGGTAGGCATACTTCACCACCAGGCTATTATAGGCTGGGACGAGCTGGTTAACCGGATAGTCAAAGATCGTTTTGACGTCTTTATTAAAGTTACGGAGTCCGGCCAGCTTGTTCACCTCCATCTCTGTGGGGGTGGTCAGGTTTGACAGTCGGTCTATTTCGCCGTTGACCCACTTGGTGGTGATGCCATTAGCGAACAAATGGGAAAGCAGCGACGATAAGGTGGTAGAAGAGCAGTAATAATCCAGCACGTCGTCGCGCTTTATATTTGACAATGCTGCCAGTTTTTCCTTCTTGCTATACAAAGTATTAGGGTCGGCATAGTCGGGGCGTTGGGAAACGCGCAATACGGAGGGTGAGACTTCGACATATTTACTCGTGTGGTAATTCCAGAATTGCACCCTCATGTGACCGTCGTGCAGCGGAGTCACCATTTCATCCATCAGCGCCTTCAGGGCGTCATCGGTGACTTCCTTCTCCTTGTCGAGCGCCTCGAAGCGGGGCAGGAATTTGTCGTACTCAGCATCCCAGTCAAGGCCGTTCTCCATCTCGTAGTCCCACAGGGCGTAGTTCTGGTTCATGCCGTTCCAGAATATCTTATACTGACTGGCATAGCTCTTATAGGCCGCTTCAAAGGCCATCACGTCATCGTGGTCGTAAGGAATCAATGTGTCGCTGTCCTCTCGGCACGAGCTGAAGGCCAGCATCAGGAGCAGTGCTCCCATTAAGCATATCTTTTTTTTCATTGCCTATTTACCCTTTTACTTTTTTACCTTTTTACCTTTTAAAAGAAGTAACTCACCCCGGCCTGTAGTCCCAAAGTGGAGTGGTAGCGGTAGTCCTTCACCCTCATATACTGCTTCTGCACGCTGGTGGTGCTGTAGTAGTAGCGGGCCTCCACTTGTGCTCCCCAGTGGGGTGCGAAGCGGTACTCTACGCCTACGCCGCCCACTAGTCCGCAGTCCCAGCGCTGGTCGCGGTCGGGGTTGAAGTCGCGGTGTCCCTCGACACTATAGGTGGCTTGGGCAATGATGTTATTTTCAGTGCCGCTATAGTTGCCCGAGAGCCAGTAGCCGCCATAGACGCCCAGGTTGCAGAAACCGCGCAGCTTCTGGCCGCCGAAGCTGAACGATGCCATGACGGGCAGCAGCAAATAGTTGTTGGTGTACTTGTAGTCAGTGGTCACTCGGTCGCGCAGGGCGCGATAGTTCTTCTGGGTCCAGTTCAGGTCAGCACGCACGCCCAGCCATTCATTGAAGTCGTACTGCCCGGTGAGCCCCACGGTGAGGCCCCAGCGGTCGTTGTAACGGTAGTCCGACATGTACTGACGGTCCATGCGGTAGTGGTTGCTGGTGGCACCGACGGTAGCCCCAACTCTCCACTGGGCGTGAGCCGCCATGGTCAGCATCAGCGCACCAGCCACGACGATTAGTTTTCTTTTCATCATTATATTATATTTTTTTGTCTAAGTGTTGGGTGTTGGGTGTTGGGTGTTGGGTGTTGGGTGTTGGGTGTTGGGTGTGTCTTCGCACCTCGTACCTCGCACCTCGTACCTCGATCTTTGACCTTCAGCCTTTGACCTTTGACCTTCGACCTTCAACTTTTTCACCTTTTCACTTTTTCACTTTTTCACGTTGTTCCTACGGCATCCAGGCAGTGCTGATGCTGAACACGCGTTCGAGAGTAATCAGCCGGGCCTCGTTCGGGGTGAGCTGCCGGCTCCAGGCTACACGCTGTGCGGTGTCGGCTCCTTCGCCACGGTTGTTGTACTCCATGTAGCGGGCGGTCTGCTCACGTTCTTTCTGCCAGTGGTGCCAGCCCTCGGGGCGTATCTCCTTACAGAGGTCGCAGTTCATGAAGAGGGTGTAGCCATAGTCACGCCAGGGGCGACCCAGATAGACCTGGGTGACACCGGGGGCGGCGGTGACGGTGCAACGGTTGAACACGTAGCCGTAGGGCTGCTCCTTTGTGGTGGAGGCGGCGGTGATGTAAGAGTCGGCCTTGCAGTAGATGTCGCAATGCTCAAACCATGCCGTGGCAGCTCCGAAGATGAAGTCGGTGGTGCCCTCTATGTAGCAGTCCTTGAAATAGACGCGGGTATTCGCTGTGCAGGTATAGACGGTGTCCTGATGGCCCAGGAAGCGGCAGTTCAGGAACTGCAGGCGGTCGCCCGTGGTGTGGAGTGCCACGGCCTGTCCTAACCGGGCTGCGTTGTTCTCGATGGTGATGTTCTTGACGGTGATGTTGCTGCCCGCCACGCGCAGGGTGAAGGTGCGGAAGGTGCCGAGCTTCGGCCGGTCGCCCATGGCCAGCAGCTGCTGACTCATCTCTGTAGGCCACAGCGTAGCATCCATGGGAATGTTGGCATGGTCATCGTAGGTAATGACGGTGTTGTCGCGGTCTTCCCCGCACAGCTCTATGTTGGTGAGCCACTCGGGAATGATGAGCTTCTCCTTGTAGGTGCCCCGCTTGACGTAGATAACCTTATGGTAGTCCATGAAAGCCCGGCACACCTCGATGGCCTCACCGATGGTGCGAAACTGGCCTGTGCCGTCGCGTGCCACGACTATGGTGTCGGGGTTGTCGAACGGACTGGCTGCAAGTAAGGGTGAAAACGTGAAGAGGAGAAAAAGAAACAACACGTTCACCTTGCCACTTTGTCTTATATGCATATCACTTTTTTTGATTTGAGACTTGTTTTTTTTGTCTAAGTGTTGGGTGTTGGGTGTTGGGTGTTGGGTGTGTCTTCGCACCTCGTACCTCGTACCTCGATCTTCGTCCTTTGACCTTCAACACCCAACACCCCTCACCCATCACCCAACACCCAACACCCAACACCCAACACTCTACACAATTTGGTTCACGTTCTGCACACCTTCAATCTTCTTCAGGTTGCTGACAATGGCTTTCACGTCTTCACGGTCGTGGACGCGCAACTCTACTGAGCCGCTGAAGACACCGTCGGCACCCTCGATGGTGAGACGGCGTATGTTGACGTTCATCTGTGAGGTTATGACGCGCGACATGTCAACAAGAATACCCATGCGGTCAATGCCTTCCAGGCGTACGGTGGCATCGAAGTACAGGCGCTTGTGCATGTCCCACTTGGCATCCAGGATGCGGTTGCCGTAGCTGGTCTTCAGCTTGTTGGCCACAGGACAGGTGCGCTTGTGTATCTCAATGCGGTTCTTGTTGTCAATGAATCCCAGCACGTCGTCACCGGGTATGGGGTGACAGCAGTTGGGGAACTTGTACTGGCTGATGTTGTCGTCGTTGATGTAGATGGGCTTCTTGCGGTTGAACTTCTCAGGCACGACGAAGAGTTCGGGTGCCTTCTCTTCCTCCTTCGGCTTACCGGGACCGATGAAGGGCACATAACGCCGCCAGCCGGTCTTGCCGCCTTTGTTCTTGTGCTTGCCGTTCAGCTCGTCAATGTCCTCGTTGCCCAGTATGATAGTCTTCTCGCCCAGTGCCTGCAGGAAGTCTTCGCGCTTGCTGACTTCGTGGAAGGCGGCCAGCTGGTCGGCGGCTGCGGTAGTGTATTCCTTTTCGTGCTTCTGTAGGAACTGGGTGAGCAGGTCTTCGCCTTTCTTCTGGCTCTCGCGGCTCTTGCGTCGCAGAATGGCCTGTATCTTTGCCTTTGCCTTTGCGCTGCTGACGAAGTTGATCCACGAGGGCTGCACATGCTGTGACTTCGAGGTGAGTATCTCCACCTGGTCGCCGCTCTGCAGCTTGTGGCTCAGCGGCACCAGCTTGTGATTGACCTTGGCACCAATGCAATGGGAGCCGAGGAAAGTGTGAATGCTGAAGGCAAAGTCGAGTGCCGTACAGCCGGCAGGCATCGTCTTGATTTCACCCTTGGGGGTAAAGACGAATATTTCGCTTGCAAAGAGGTTGAGCTTAATGGCGTCGAGGAAGTCCATGGCGTCAGGCTGCGGGTCGTCGAGTATCTCCTTGATGGTGCGCAGCCACTCGTTGAGCTCGCTCTCGTCCTCGCTGAACTCGCCCTGTTCGCCGTCCTTGTACTTCCAGTGGGCAGCGAAGCCCTGCTCGGCTATCTCGTCCATGCGGTCGGAGCGTATCTGAACCTCAATCCAGCGACCCTGCTTCGACATCAGGGTGACATGCAGCGCCTGATAACCGTTGGCTTTGGGATGGTTGAGCCAGTCGCGCAGACGGTCGGGGTGACTCTTGTAAATCTTGGAGATGGCCACGTAGATGTTGAAGCACTCGTTGACTTCCTCCTCGCGCTTATTGGGAGTGAAGATGATGCGAACAGCCAGTATGTCGTAAATCTCGTCGAAGGTGACATGCTTGTTCTGCATCTTGCTCCAGATGGAGTAGGGGGTTTTAACGCGCTCCTTGATGTGGTACTTGATGCCCATCTTGTTGAGTGACTCCTCGATGGGGGCGGTGAACAGGTCGAACAGCTCGTGGCGCGATGCCTCGGTAGAGGCCAGCTTCTGCTTGATGCTCTGGTATTCCTCGGGGTGCTCATAGCTAAAACTGAGGTTCTCCAGCTCGCTCTTAATCTTGTAAAGTCCCAGTCGGTTGGCTAATGGCGCGTAGATGTAGAGCGTCTCGCCGGCTATTTTGTACTGCTTGTTGGCAGGCTGGCTCTGCAGGGTGCGCATGTTGTGCAGACGGTCGCAAATCTTGATGAGGATGACGCGAATGTCGTCGCTCATGGTGAGCAGCAGCTTCTTGAAGTTCTCTGCCTGTGCTGAGGCCTGTTCACCGAAGATGCCGCCGCTGATTTTAGTCAGACCATCGACAATCTGTGCTATCTTCGGACCGAAGATGTTCCCAATGTCCTCGACGGTATAGTCGGTGTCTTCCACTACGTCGTGCAGCAGTGCGGCGCAGATGCTGGTGGAGCCCAGGCCAACCTCCTCGCTGGCTATCTGGGCGACGGCGATGGGGTGCATGATGTAAGGCTCCCCCGACAGGCGGCGCACTCCTTTGTGTGCCTGCTTGGCGAAGTTGAAGGCCTTGGTGATGATATCTACTTTCTTACGATGGCGCGAGGCAAGATAGCTGTCCAATAGTCGTTGGAAAGCGTCGTTAATTAATTTTTCGTCAGCTATTTCTTGTCTTTTATGCTCGTCGTCCATCGTAAATGTTTCAATGTTTTTGTTCTTAACTTTAATTCTTAGAGTTATCTCCTTCTGCGCTTGCCGCCTCCACGCTTATTCTTCTTCTTCGAAGAGACTGCGGCACCACGCTTCTTGCTGCCTCGGCCGTGCTTGACGGCGGCTCCGCGCTTGCCACGCTTTGAGGTGCCTACTGAAGAGTGACGGCGGTGTTTCTTGCCGTGCTTGTAGTAGGTGCGGCCGTGGTGTCCACGCTTCTTGTGGTGTGTGTAGGTGGGCATGTCCGAATTAATCTCAACTACGGCGCGGCGGGTCAGCAGCTCGTCAGCACGATAGCGATAGACG
This sequence comes from uncultured Prevotellaceae bacterium, assembly GCA_900320255.1. Classification (GTDB taxonomy): domain Bacteria; phylum Bacteroidota; class Bacteroidia; order Bacteroidales; family Bacteroidaceae; genus Prevotella. The sequence goes on along the minus strand of ONRS01000097.1, from coordinate 24,922 downwards.
GAGTCGCCCATGTCAATGAACTTGGTGATGTCGCTCAGGTTCATGCGAATGGCTGAAGGCTCAGTGGCACCTGGCACAATGTCGTGGCGGTATGAAGGATTCAGCGTGCGCAACTCTTCAATGTCGATGCCGCAGACGCTGGCTATCTGCTGAAGATGTATGTTCTTGTTGACCACGACGGTGTCGGTACGGTCAGGCAGCCGCGAACGCATGGGGCAGATGTTATGCTCGCAGTAGTAGTTCATGATGTAGTTGGCTGCAATGAATGCGGGCACGTAGCCGCGTGTCTCAGCTGGCAGGTAGGGATAAATGTGCCAGTAATCCTTGTTCTCGCCGCCTCCACGGTGTATGGCCTTGTTGATGTTGCCCGGACCGCAGTTGTAGGCAGCGATGACCAGGTTCCAGTCACCATATATCTTGTAGAGGTCGCTCAGGTAGTGGGCGGCAGCATACGACGACTTGACGGGGTCGCGGCGCTCGTCAACCAAGGTGTTGACTTTCAGCCCGTAACGCTTGCCGGTGGCCAGCATGAACTGCCAGAGGCCCGTGGCACCAACTCGTGACACGGCTCTCGGATTAAGTGCCGACTCAATGACGGGCAGGTACTTCAGCTCCAGGGGAACGCCGTAGGCCTCGAGTGCTTCTTCGAAAATGGGCATGTAGAAATTGCTGGCTCCCAGCATGTAGCTCACCGACTTACGCAGACGTCCGCTATAGCGGTCGATGAAGTTACGTACCACAGGGTTGTATGACATCTCCATGATGTAAGGCAACCGGCTCAGACGCTCAATGTACTCCTCGTCGGTGAAGGTGGGGTTCTCGTCCTTCATGCGGCAGTTGGCGTCTTCGTCCAGATAGGTCTTCGACATGTAGAGGTTCAGCAGTGAGTCCATGTCGTAGCTCATGGCCTCCGGGAACTCAATGACTTCTTCCTCGCCGTTGTCTTCAATGACGATGATGTCGTCGTCCTCCACCTCGATTTCTTCCTCTTCCTCTTCGTCGTCAATAACGTCCTGTGCTGTTACTGTCAATGGCATGAAAGCCAAAAGGCAAAACGGCAGGAACCATTTTACCGTACCTGTTACCTTGCTGATTATCATATTTCTTTTTCCCATTTCTATTCTTTAACTTTTTAACCTTTTAACTTTTTAACCTTTTAACTTTAAAAATTGATACTACAGTTCACCCCGAAGGATGAAGAATCGAGGATGTTCGACGACGAGCGGTTGTTAATGACGGCTGGCGTCACCCTCAGGCTGAGGTCCTTGGAAATGTCGAACTGCGACAACTCGGCATCTACATACGCGTCGATAACAGAGAGCGCATACACACCAACCATGACGAAGAAGCTAAGGTCGCGCCAACGGCGGTATTTGTCCTTACGGTTCTTGAAGATTTTTGAATATTGAGCGACTTGCTCGTCGTTGGTCGGGTCAATCTTGGTTCCCAGATGCAGGAACTTGTTGTAGCTCTCTGTAGTCGGGTCGTCATCCATGATGTCCAGATAGGCTTGCGCATAGTCTTTATACATCATGTCGTTCCATGACATAGCGTAAATACACCCCACAAATCCGCCATACACGATGGGCAACTTCCAGAACTTGCGGTTGTAAATCTGGCCTGCACCTGGCAGCACAAGGGCCAGCCAAAGTGCCTTCTGAGGATTGGGCCTCCACGTTTCCCAGTCGCGTGGAATCTTGAGCTTGACCGTGTCGGCAGCTACTACAGGCTCCAGTTCGTCTGGCATGGGGACGTTCAGCGTGTCAGCCGCCAGCATGGAGTCAACCTTCGCCTCCAGTATGGCGATGCTGTCTATTGGAGCTGGCTCAATGTTTTGTGCAGCTACGTTTAGAGGTAAAAAGGTAAAAAGGTAAAAGGGTAAAACCTTTACCATATTCTTGATAGTTCTGCTAATGATGTTCATCATTTCTGCTTTTTACTTTTTTACCTTCACCTGTTTGTCTATCCTTCTGCCTTCACCTTGTCCAGTGCGTTCATGATGAGCTCCAGCTGCTCCTCGTTGTCGAAGGGAATGCTGATTTTTCCCTTGCCCTTGGCAGAGCAGGTCATCTGAACCTTGGTGTGGAAGAAGTTGGCCAGACGGTCGCGCAACTCACCAAACTCTTCAGGCAGCTTGCTCTTGGCGGCAATCTTTCCCTTGGCCACTTTGACGTCCTCGCCGCTCTTCAGCATCTGTGCAATCTCCTCTACCCGGCGAACGGAGTAGCCCTGCTTCTGTACCTCCTTGAACAGCTTGATTTGCTGCGAAGGACTTTCAACTGAGAGCAATGCGCGAGCGTGCCCCATGTCTATCTCCTTGTTCTTCAGTGCCATCTGCACTTGGGCAGGCAGCTTCAGCAGTCGCATGTAGTTGGTGACGGCAGCACGGCTCTTGCCCACGCGCTCCGATATCTTAGCCTGTGTCATGCCTGTGGTCTCTGCCAGATGCTGATAGGCCAGCGCTATCTCTATGGCGTTCAGGTCCTCACGCTGTATGTTTTCCACCAGAGCCATCTCCATTGCACTCTCGTCCTCTACGGTGACGATGTAGGCGGGAATGGTGGTCAGACCAGCCAGTTGTGAGGCACGCCAACGGCGCTCGCCAGCTATAATCTGGTACTGGCCGCCCTCCATCTGCCTGAGCGTGATGGGCTGGATGATGCCCAGTTCCTTAATGCTGTTGGCCAGTTCCTGCAGGGCTTCTTGGTCGAACTCACGACGTGGCTGGTTGGGGTTGGGGGCTATCTTGTTTATCTCCACCTCGCTGAGGTTCGATGAGCCTTGCGTATGAACCTCGCTGCCAGTGTCAATAAGGGCGTCAAGCCCGCGGCCACTGCCTATATCGTCCAGTCCGCGGCCAAGCACATTTCTATCATATTTCTTTTTTACAGCCATAATAATGTTTCAAAAATTAGAAATAAGAAATCTTACTTCTCATTTCTCATTCAGATTCTTATTGATAATCTCCTTTGCCAATGCCAGATGGTTCTTCGAACCGGTTGAGTCGGCATCGTAGAGAATAACGGGCAGACCGTGCGAAGGACTCTCTGAGAGCTTGACGTTGCGCTGGATGACCGTCTTGAACACCAGTTCCTGGAAGTGGCGCTTCACCTCGTCGTATATCTGGTTGGCTAAGCGCAGGCGTGAGTCGTACATCGTCAGCAGGAAACCCTCTATCTCCAGTTTCGGGTTCAACTTCTGCTTGATGATGCGGATAGTGTTAAGCAGCTTGGAGATGCCTTCGAGTGCGAAGTACTCACACTGTACGGGTATGATGACAGAGTCAGCAGCCGTCAGCGAATTAACGGTGATGAGACCGAGCGACGGCGAACAGTCAATGAGTATGTAGTCGTATTCGTTGCGGATGGGTGCGAGCAACTGGCTCACTACCTTTTCGCGGTTTTCGAGGTTAAGCATTTCTATCTCAGCACCCACCAGGTCGATGTGACTTGGTATGATGTCAAGTCCTTCAATATCTGTGGTATAGATGGCATCGCGCACGTCAGCCTTGTCGATGATACATTCATAGAGTGAGCAATCCACCTGCTGAATATCGACGCCCAGTCCGCTTGATGCATTGGCCTGTGGGTCGGCATCCACCACGAGCACGTTCTTTTCGAGCGTTGCCAGCGAAGCTGCCAAATTAATGGTTGTAGTGGTCTTTCCCACACCGCCCTTTTGGTTTGCTAATGCTATGATTTTTCCCATTTTGTTCCTTTCCGATAAAGATATTTGGGTGCAAAGGTACTGCAAACCGAGCGAAAAGCAAAAAAAATTAATGTTTATTTTCATTTATTGCTGAGGGTAAGTAACATGAACAAACGATTTTCAGCGAAAAATACTTGATTGTTTGGCAATGTCGGCAGAAATCCTTACCTTTGCCAATTGTTACACATTATTATATATAATATGAGACCACTGATTTTGATTTCAAATGACGATGGCTATGCTGCCAAGGGTATCAACAGCCTGATAGAGATGGTGCGAGGCTTAGGTGATATTATTGTCTGCGCCCCTGAGGGCGGACGTAGCGGCATGGCCTGCGCCTTTTCTGCCACGGAACCGCTGACGCTGACCCTTCAGAGAAAAGAAGAAGGCATTGAGGTGTGGTCATGTACCGGCACACCTGTTGACTGTGTCAAGATGGCCCTGCACGAACTGTGCCCACGCAGGCCTGACCTGGTGATAGGCGGTATTAACCATGGTGATAATGCCTCTGTCAATACCCACTATTCAGGAACGATGGGGGTCGTTATGGAGGGCTGCATGAAGTATATTCCTTCGGTAGCCTACTCGCTGTGCGATCACCGGCCGGATGCAGACTTCAGCCCGATGGCTCCCTATGTGCGTCAGATAACGGAGCGCCTTCTGCGTGAAGGGCTGCCCAAGGGGGTGTGCCTGAACGTAAACTTCCCTGTACTTACTGCTTATAAGGGCATCCGCGTGTGCCGCATGGCCTTTGGCACGTGGGGTAATGAGCTGCAAAAGGCTCGCCATCCGCGTGGCTTCGACTATTGGTGGATGGTAGGCACTTACCAGAATGATGAGCCTGAGGCAGACGACACAGATAACTGGGCCCTGAGTCACGGGTACGTAGCAATTACTCCGACGCGAATGGACGTTACCGCCTACGAGGCCATGCAGGAGGTGCAACGGCTGGCTGACGGCATTGAACCATAAAGACGTTCAACCAATGAAGTATTACCTGATAGCTGGAGAAGCCAGTGGCGACCTGCATGCATCGCGACTGATGCAGTCACTGAAACGCGAAGACCCTGAAGCGCAGTTCCGCTTCTTTGGGGGCGACATGATGGCTGCCGTGGGAGGCACGCGTGTCAAACACTACAAGGAGCTGGCCTACATGGGCGTCGTTCCCGTCTTGATGCATCTGCCCACCATTCTCAAGAACATGAAGATGTGCAAGCAGGACATCACAGAGTGGCAGCCTGACGTGGTGATTCTTGTTGATTACCCGGGCTTTAACCTCGATATAGCCGAGTTTGTGCATAAGCGACTACGGCCGATGAAAGTTTATTATTACATCTCGCCGAAGATATGGGCTTGGAAGGAGCATCGCATTGAGCGCATCAAGCGTGATGTGGATGAGCTGTTCAGCATTCTGCCTTTCGAGGTCGATTTCTTCGAGAAGAAGCACCATTACCCCATTCACTACGTGGGCAACCCGACGCGTGAGGAGGTGGACGAGTTTCTTGACGAGGTGCGCGAGTCATACGGCCAGCTGGCTAATTTGCCGTACGACGTAGCGCAACGCATACATCGGCCAATAGTTGCCTTGCTGGCAGGTTCACGGCAACAGGAAATCAAGGACAACCTGCCGGCCATGCTGGAGGTGGCACGCTGCTTCCCTGACTACCAGTTCGTGCTGGCCGGTGCTCCCGGCATTGAGGAGAGCTATTACCAGCCGTTTCTGCAGGGCACCGACGTGCTGCTGGTCAAGGACAAGACTTACGCCTTGCTGTATCGCGCGAAGGCAGCCCTCGTCACCAGTGGCACGGCCACGCTTGAGACTTGTCTTTTTGGCGTGCCGCAGGTGGTGTGCTACCGTGTGCCGATGGCGAAGATGTATGGTGTGTTGCGTAAGTTGGTGGTAAAGGTGAAGTACGTCTCGCTGGTGAACCTGGTGGCCGACCGTGAAGTGGTGCCCGAACTGGTGGTGGAGACCTTCACGGTGAAAGCCCTGAAGCGTGAGTTGGCCCGCATCCTGCCTGGTGGCGAGGGGCGCGACGAGATGCTCCGAGGCTATGTGGAAGTGGAGCGTCGTTTAGGTAACCAGTGCGCACCTGACGAGTCGGCGAAACTGATTGTGGAGAAATTGAATAATGATTAATTAGAAAACCATAGATTATGAAAAGAATCCTGTTAACATTAACGTTTATGATGAGTCTTTTGTCATTCAACAGCGTGTCAGCCCAGAACGAGGCTCCCAAAGGGAAACTGATTTACTGTAGCTACTCTTGTCGTCGTCCGGCAGCGGGAGGCACAGAGTACTGCGAACTGATAGCCGACTCCGGCCAGGTGCCAAAGGTGCGCGTTGTGCTGTGGGAGAACTGCCATTGGCACAAGGAGGCTAAGCGCGAGTTTACTGCCGGACCGTTAGATGTGGCCAAGATGCAACAATTGCTGAATGAACTGGAAGTGTGGAAGCTCAGCGGTTACCAGCACGACGAGATGCTGGACGGCGGTGCTACTTACCGCATCTATCAGGAGTACTCTACGGGTGAGAAGTATAACGCATCGTGGAGTGGACACCATGTTAGCGCTGACGCTGAGGCAGCCTACAGCCGCATAAAAGACTTCTTTGCACTATGGCGTGAGTCGGTAGAAGCAGAAAGTGAAGAGCGGTAGCAAACTTCATTGCCGTTTCGCTCTTCACTTTCCGTTGTTATTCTGCGTTATACTTTGTCAGCAGCCCCTTGACAATGCGGCCGCTGCGCTTGATGACATCGTCGGGCCAGGGACCGCCGGGAGTGGCACGTGGCAGCAGCATGGAGCAGCTTTCGTTCTTGTCGCTTACCGACCAGAAGACCCAGCTAATCTTCAGCTCTTCCATCAGGTCCACCCATTTCTGCGTCTCTGCCTCGTTAATTTCACCGTCGCCAGAAGCTTCGGTCACGCCGCTCTCGCTGACGAAGATGGGAATCTTCTTGGCTGCCTCACGCATGCGGTCACGCAAATAGTCCTTGTGGGTGGAGGCGTAGTAGTGCAGGGTGTACATTACGTTCGTAACACCCGTCAGCGGACTCTCTGCCACCAGGTGAACATCCTGGTCCCAGTGGGGACAGCCCATCAGGATGATGTTGTCTGGGTCGTACTTGCGGATTTCCTGTATGACGGTTTGGGCATACACCTTCAGGTCGTCCCAAGAATCCTCCACGGGCTCATTGTAGAGTTCGTAGATGACGTGTGGGTACTTGCCGTATTTCTTGGCCATCTGGCCGAAGAACTTCACTGCCTCGGCAGTCATGAGTTTGTGGGAGTGCCAGTCAATGATGACATATACATCGTTCTTGATGGCCGACTCAATGACGGGTGTCATGCACTGCATGGCGTACTCGGGGTTCTCTAAGTAGTTGTCCTCAATCATAATGCCCATAGCAGCACGTATCACGTTGGCATGCCAGTCGTTTTTCAGTGTCTTCACAGCCTTTTTGTTATAGAACCGTGGCCACAGGTTGTGCCACCCTAAGCTGATGCCGCGCAAAACGATGGGCTTGCCCTGCTGGTCGCAGAGTTGTGTCCCCACTACTTGTAGCTGTCCCCATTTCTTAACGGGAGCCGTTTGTGCTGCTGCTAACTGACAAACGACAAGCGATAAAGCTAATAGTAATTTCTTCATATCTTTGTTGTTATTGGTTGAGCGTTAAAACAGCGTCAGCGTGTAAAGATAGACCACTGCGGCAGGAATGGCCAGCAGCGACGAGTCGAAGCGGTCGAGCATGCCGCCATGACCCGGCAGAATGTTGCCAGAGTCCTTGATGCCTAACGTGCGCTTGAAGAGGCTCTCCACCAGGTCGCCCCACGTTCCGAAAATTACCACGACGAGTCCCAGCCCGAGCCACTCTATGAGCGATAGCATGGCCTTGCCCGTATGGTCGGGGTCTAACAGAAAATAGTGAATGGCCCACGCTACGAGCAACACCACGATGGCACCGCCTACGCTGCCTTCCCACGACTTGCCTGGGCTGATTCTTGGAAACAGCTTGTGGCGGCCTAACAGTGAGCCCACGCAGTAGGCACCCGTGTCGTTCATCCAGAGGAAGACAAAGACAGACAGGGGCAGTATGGTGTTGAACATGATACGACCGTCAGGCGTGGCCGTGAAAGCCAGCACGTTGAGCAGTGAGAAGGGTAGGGCAATGTACATCTGCGAGAGCATGGTGTAGGCCCAGTTGTTGATGGGGTCGGGCTGCTTGGCGTAGAGTTCGGCTACAAGCAGATAGACAATGGTGACCAAGTAGGGAATGAACACTACCGACTTGGCACTGCCACCATAGACGTCGCTGCAGAAGTAGGCCATGGCGAGGAAGAAATAGACACCAGCCACCGTGCAAATAAACCGGTTGACGGTGACGCTTTCACGTTCGTTGACCAGTCCGGTGAACTCCCAGATAGTCAGTCCGGTGACGAGGGCAAACAGCAGTACCATGGCGCGTGGGTCAAGAAAGCACGTGACAACGACTGCGACGAACAATATGCCTGTTATGGCGCGAATGATAAAGTTTTTCATGAGGCCTCTCCTTTTTCTTCAAGTTCTTTTGCTCTTTGCTCAGCCATCCGCTCTGCCTCTGCACGCATCTGGGCTTCTAAAAGTTCCTCGGCACGGCTCACCCAGGGTCGTGGACCGAAAATCTTCTCAACGTCCTCGGCAAAGATGACCTCACGCTCCACCAGCAACTGTGCCAGTTTGGCGTGGCCGTCCTTGTGCTCCGTCAGTATCTTCTTGGCGCGCTCGTACTGCTCGTTGATTATCTTCAGTACCTCGTCGTCCATAATCTTCGCCGTCGTCTCTGAGTAAGGACGCTGGAACTGGTATTCCGCATTGTTGTAGTAGCAGATGTTGGGCAGTTTGTCGCTCATGCCGGCATAGGCTATCATGCCGTAGGCCTGCTTCGTGGTGCGCTCCAGGTCGTTCATGGCTCCTGTCGAGATTTGGCCTATGAAAAGCTCCTCGGCAGCACGGCCGCCCAAGAGTGAGCACATCTCGTCGAGCATGGCCTCCTTGGTCTGCAGCACGCGCTCCTCAGGCAGGTACCATGCTGCACCCAGTGCCTGTCCGCGCGGCACGCTGCTGACCTTGACCAGCGGGTTGGCAAACTCGGTAAACCACGATATGGTGGCATGGCCGGCCTCGTGGATGGCAATGGAGCGTTTCTCCTGTTCGGTCATGACCTTCGTCTTCTTCTCCAGACCGCCAATGATGCGGTCAACAGCATCGAGGAAGTCCTGTCGGCCTACGTTGGGGCGGTTGTGGCGTGCAGCTATCAGGGCAGCTTCGTTACATACGTTGGCAATGTCGGCTCCCGAGAAACCCGGCGTCTGGCGGGCCAGGAAGTCGATGTCCAGGTCCTTGTCGAGCTTCAGGGGCTTCAGGTGGACGTTGAACACCTCCTTACGCTCGTTCAGGTCGGGCAGGTCAACGTGTATCTGGCGGTCAAAGCGTCCGGCACGCATCAGTGCCGAGTCGAGCATGTCGGCACGGTTGGTGGCTGCCAGTGTAATGATGCCGCTGTTGGTGCCGAAGCCGTCCATCTCCGTTAGCAGGGCGTTCAGCGTGTTCTCGCGTTCGTCGTTGCCGCCCATGGCGGGGTTCTTCGAGCGGGCACGCCCCACGGCGTCAATCTCGTCGATGAAGATGATGCAGGGAGCCTTCTGCTTGGCCTGCTGGAACAGGTCGCGCACACGACTGGCACCCACGCCTACGAACATCTCTACAAAGTCGCTTCCCGACATGGAGAAGAAGGGCACGCCGGCCTCGCCAGCCACCGCCTTCGCCATGAGCGTCTTACCCGTGCCCGGAGGACCTACGAGCAGTGCTCCCTTGGGTATCTTGCCACCCAGCTCAGTATATTTCTGCGGATTCTTCAGGAAATCGACAATCTCCTGCATCTCCTGCTTGGCACCAGCCTGGCCTGCCACGTCCTTGAACGTAATCTGCAGGTTGCCGCCGTTCTCGTACATCTTTGCCTTGCTCTTGCCGACGCTGAAGATGCCGCCACCCATGCCGGCACCGCCGCCGCCCATGCGCCGCATGAAGAATATCCACACACCGATGATGACCACAATGGGCAGAATGTTGTAAATCAGGAAGTTCATCACCTCGTTGCTGTTGCGGTTCTCGTAGCTGTAGTCGCCCGTGAATTTCTTTTCAACACGCATCTGGCTCACAAATTGTTCCACTTGGTCAACCGAGCCTATCTCTACCGTGATGAACGGCTCTGCACCCGTCTGCTGAACGCTCTGCTTGAACACCTCGCGTACTTTTTCGGGCTTGATGAACATGTGTAGCTCGTTCTGGTTCTTGTTCACCACAATCTTCTGGGCGTAACCTGCCGCCACCATGTCCTTGAACTTCGAGTAGGGCACCTGCTTCTTCGTCTGCCCACTGTCTGTGCCGCCAGTCATGTAAAGGCCTATCAGTATGGCTATGACGATGAAGTAAATCCAATTCATGTTGAATTTGGGCATGTTCATCTTCGGCTGGCCGTTGTTGTTTCCGTTATTGTTGTTATTGGCATCCATTTCTTTCAGTCTTCAACGTTTATGTTTAATATTTTTTTATCTCTATAATGTCATTCAGTTCAGGTCAGGAATCCTCGTCAGCGGGGCGTCGGCCCACAAGTGCTCCAGGTCGTAGAACTCGCGCACGTCGGGCAGAAAGACGTGTACCAGCACGTCGCCATAGTCCATGGCAACCCACTGCGCATTTTCCAGTCCTGCCACTGCAGACGGCTTTTCGCCCAGCTCCTTGCTGGCAAATTCGCCCACTGACTCAGTGACAGCTTCTACCTGGGCTGGCGAATTGCCCTGGCAGATGACGAAAAACTTGCAGATGCTGCCTTCTATCGCTGACAGGTCTGCAATGACGATGTTGCTTCCTTTCTTTTCCTGTATTCCTTTTGTAATTGCTTCTACTAATTGTCTTGCTTGTTCCATTTTTGTCAGTCTGAACACGATGATGCTCATGGGGGAATATGTGATGTTCCCAAGAGCACGGTTATTAACGCTGCAAAGATACTTTTTTTTCTTGTAAAACAGGTATAAATGCATTTTTTTTGCGCTTTTTTATAAATTTCTTCCGATTTTTTTTGTTGGTTTCGAAAAAAGTACTACCTTTGCACCCGCAAATCAGAAATTGGGGTATGGTGTAATGGTAACACTGCAGATTCTGGTCCTGCCTTTCCTGGTTCGAGTCCGGGTACCCCAACCAAAGCAAAGAGGCTTCCTTACGACGGGAAGCCTTTTTGCTTGTTTTGGTTACATGAAAACGCCGTTTTGACGCCGTAAAAGTGGCGTTTTGACTCAATGAAAGTGGCGTTTTGACTCAGTGAAAGTGGCGTTTTCAGAAGGTTGAAACGGCACTTTCGTGAAGAAAAGGGGGCACATGTTCGCGACAAAAATCTTTTCGCGGAGGCTGCACGGAATCCATTGTTTAGTCTGGCTGTTTTTCGTTCGTCGTCGGTGCCGCTATATATATAGGCGGCACCGACAACAAACAAAAAACTATACGCCTGACGGCGCAAAATGTCTGTCGTTAGAACTATTGGTTTTTTGAGAGTTGTTCCATCAGTTGATAGTAGTCGCAGTCGCGCAGAATGATGCGCCGCTCTGCGTCAAGTAAGTACATCTTGGGCAGCTGGCGGAGGTCGTAGTGCTGCTCAGCCTCGGGCGACTCCGTCACGTTGACGAAGGCAGTGGTCAGCTGGCCCTTTGTTTCTGCTGTGTGTAAGGCTGAGCTGTGGCGCAGACGGAACAACAGGTCCTGGCAACGCTCACAGTCAGGGTCGAGGAAGACGAGGAGGATTTGAGATTTGAGGTTTGAGGTTTGAGATTTATACTCATGTCCTTCCATGTCGCGGAAGGAAAAGTCGGGGGCAATGGTGCCTACGGCATTCCCTGTCAGCAGGTTGACCATGAACTGGGCGCGCTGTCGCTGAGCGTCGTTTGCTGCTGACGAGTCAATGATGTGCCGGGCAACCAGCAGGTAGAGATGGTCGTTGTGCAGGGGTGACTCCTGGTCGTTCAGGTATTTGTCAGCCATATCGACCATGAAACAAAAGGTTTCCTGGTTGGCTGCGGCAGATGTCAGCCACTGGTTGACTGCCTGCTGCTGTACTTGTGCTGAGGCATAGCCCAGCAGAGCAATAAAGTTAGAGAGTGCCTGCTCGGTGTAGCCCTCACGCTGCAGCAACTGGGCATTGCTGAAGTCGTAGCGTTCCCAATAGTGGCTGACGGCATAGTCGGCACGTGCTGTCACGTTGGTAATGGTGTCAGGAACGGCTGGCACAGCATACTCCTCCTGAGCTGTCGCTGACAGGCTCAGGAGGAGTAGTATGATGAGGATGGAATAAAATCTTTTATTCTTTTTCACGATTCTCAGCATCGATGGCCTTGATTTTCTCGCGTACGAGGTTCATGTCGTCCTTCAGGCGCTGTACCTTGCGGTTCATTTCGTCGATGAGCGAGTTACCCTTCTTGCTCGATGCATTCAGGAAACCAAGGTTGTTCTCGTAGGTCTGCACCTCGCTCTTCAGCTGTTCGTACTGGCGCATCAGACGGGCACGCTCGTTGTCGAGTGCACTCTCGCCACGTTCTGCCACTTGCTTGAGGTTGTCCTTGAACTTGCTCAGACGGCGACGGGCTACGCTGATGTTCAACTCGCCGTAGAGCTTGTCGAGCACTGCGTGGTATTCCTCGTAGAGCTTATCCTTCTCCTTAAAGGGCACGTGACCTATGCTCTGGTACTCCTCTACAAGTTTCTGCACCTTCTCCTGCAGGTTCTCGCCCTGCTCTTCGGCTACAGCCTTGAGCTTGGCAATGATGTCACGCTTGCGGGCCAGGTTCTGGTGCTCCTCGCTACGCTGTCCGGCACCGGCAGCATTACGTGCCTCAAAGAACTTGTTGCAGGCTCCGAGGAACTCTTCCCACAGCTGGTCACCCAGTTTCTTGGGCACCACGCCGATGGTCTTCCATTCTTTCTGCAGGGCAATGAGCTTGTCGCTTGTTGACTTCCACTCTGTGCTGTCCTGCAGCTCCTTGGCTTTCTCAATGAGTGCGCGCTTACGCTCAGCATTGGCCTTGAAGCTGTCCTTGAGGCTCTTGAAGTACTCTGCCTTCTTAGTGAAGAAGTTGTCGCATGCAGCGCGGAAACGCTCAAAAATCTTGACGTTCATCTTCTGTGGGGCAAAGCCTATGGTTTTCCATTCGGCCTGAATGGCGATGATTTCCTTGGTGCGCTTCTCCCAGTCGGATGAGCTCTTGCTCTCAGCGCCTGCAATAGCTTCTACCTTCTCGCAGAGGGCCGTCTTGCGGGCCAGGTTGTCTTCTTCCTTGGCACGCAGGGTGTCGAAATGCTGCTGATGGCGCTTGTTGATGACGGTGCTGGCAACCTTGAAGCGGTTCCATATTTCTTCGCGCAAGTCCTTGTTGACAGGGCCTATCTCACGGTATTCCTGGTGCAGCTTCTGCAGCTGGTGGAAGGCGCTGATGACGTCAGGTTCGTCAGCCAGTCGCTCGGCAGCCTCGCAGAGCTTGGTCTTCATCTCAAGATTCTTCTTGAAGTCATATTCGCGGGCCTCGCTGTTGAGCTTAAGCAGGTCGTAGAACTGCTCTACATAGAGCTGGTAGTTACGCCACAGCTCATTGGCCTTTTCGGCAGGAACGTTCTTGATGTCCTTCCACTCCTGCTGCAGTGCCTTGAATTCCTGGTATGACTTGTTGGCTTCTTCGGGCGAGGTTATCATGCCTTTCAGGCGCTCAATGATGTCGAGCTTGCGTTTCAGGTTTTCTGCTTTCTCAGCCTCCTGCTCCTTGAACATCTGGGCACGCTTCTCCTTGATGATGCCCATTTCGGCCTTGAAGGCCTCTTCGTCAGGGTCGGGGGTTATCTGATAGTTGGCAGGGTCGCCGCCAGCCTCTGTGTATGCCTTGAACTGGGCATCGCGTTCTGCTATGTGCAACTTGTAGAATACCGTTTTTAGGTAGTCTATCTCTTCTTTCTGCAGCGGCTCGTCGCCATGGGCGAGATCGGTGATGCGCTCCAGAATCTCCTTCTTGGAGGTGTATGTCTTGCGCTCCGTCTCCTGGTCGGCTGCGGGGTTTTCTACTGTTGCTTCTTCAGCAGCTGTTGTTTCTACTACGGGTGCTTCTTCGGCGGGTGCGGCCGTCGTCTGGGCCTGCTGCTCCTCCTGAATACCCATTTCAAGGGTCTTGTCTTGAGAGTCCATTGTTTAAACGGTTTAGTTTAAAATTAGGTTAGATCACACATTAATCAATCGCCAAAGATACGAAAAAAAAGTAAAAGGGTAAAAAAGAAAAAAGGTAAAACACCGTTCGTTTGCATTATTTAACGCTTAGTGCTACCTTTTTTACTTTTTTACCTTTTTACTTTTTCACCTTTAAATAAGTCTCTTATGCCTGAAAATGAACCACGACACGACGGAAATGATGATGCTTAGGAGAATGGCAATGATGAACCCGACGGGGTTGTTCTCCATGCCGTTCACCAGATTCATGCCGAAGAAAGAGGCCACCAGCGTGGGCAGCATCAGGATGATGGTCACTGACGTCAGCGTACGCATGATGGTGTTCATGTTGTTATTGATGATGCTTTGGTAGGTGTCCATCGTCGATTCCAGGATGTTTGAGTAGATGTTGGCCGTTTCGCGGGCCTGTGTCATCTCAATGTTGACGTCTTCAATGAGGTCGGCATCCAGCTCGTCAATCTGCAGTTTGAACTTCAGTTTCGAGAGCAGTGTCTCGTTACCTCGGATGGAGGTGACAAAGTAGGTCAGTGAGTCCTGGAGGCGCGAGAGCCCAATGAGGCTTTCGTTGTTCACCTCCTGGTCGAGGTTGCGCTTGGCTTTCTCAATAAGCAGGTTGATTTGCTTGAGTCGCTTCAGGTACCAGACGGCTGACGAAAGGAACAGGCGGAACGTCATATCGACAAAGTCAGTAAACCCCTCGCCGCGCTTCTGCTGGAAGCTGACGAAGTCTATCATCATGTTCGTCTCGAAGTAGCACACGGTGATGGTCACGTCACGTTTGTGGATGATGCCGAGCGGCACCGTCGTGTAAGGGGTGCGTGAGCGTACCTCCTTGACGTAGGGAATACGCAGGATGATGAGCATCCAACCGTCGTCATATTCATAGCGGGCACGCTCGTCGGCGTCGCTGATGTCGCTCATGAAATAGTCGGGAATGTTGAATCTCTCCTCCAACATCTGCTGGTCTTCTTCTGTCGGACATGTCACCTGTATCCAACAGTTGGGCTGCCACTCCTGGAGCTGGGTCAGTCCTTTGTTGTAGTTCCAATAAGTCTTCATTGTTGCTAATCCTTTTTGTTCGAGGTACGAGGTACGGTGTACGAGGTACGTGAATAGTTTAGCGGCAAAGGGATTAGCAGCCTTGCTCGCTATTTCCCCTGCCTTTTACGAATTGTTTTTATCCGCCGGGTAATCGTCCATTTTTATTGTTATTTTGGTTATTTCGCCTGCAAAGGTAATAATAAAAGTTGAAAGTTGAAGGTGGAAGGTTAAAAGATTTTTCCAGTTTATGTTTTTTTTAACACTCAACGCTCCACGCTCAACGCTCCACCCTCCACGCTCAACCCTCAAAACTCTGGATGAACTCCTTGAGGTTCTCGCCGCTGTCCATCTGCAGTTTCTTGCGCAGGCGGTAGCGGGCTGTCTCAATGCTGCGCGTGCTGGTGTTGAGCAGTGATGCCATTTCCTTGGAACTGAGTCCCATGCGGAGGTAGGCACACAGCTTACGGTCATTCAGCTTCAGGTCAGGGAAATGCTCAGTCAGTTTGCGCATGTAGTTGTCATAGACCAGGTTGAAGGTCTCTTCGAATTTTTCCCAGTTCTCGTCGTCGTTGATGTTTTGCTGTATGCCACGGCGTATGTCCTTTATCATGCGGTTAATGTTGGCCTTCGGAGCTTCCTGACGCACACTTTCCGAGAGTTCCTCCATTTGAGTGTCGAGTGACAACAGCATATCGTTCTTGCGCATGAGGTTGATGGTGGAGTCAGCCAGTTTACTGGCGTTTGACTTCATGTCGTACTCCAGCTGTTTAGTGCGTAGCTTTAGCAGCTCCCGTTCGTTCTCTGCCTGTTCCAGGGAGAACTGTTGCTGTTGCTGCTTCAGCTGACGCTCCTTTTCGGCCTTTACCTTAACGAGCTCGCGTTCGGAACGCTGTTTCAGATAGCGCAACAGCCAATAGACCAAGGCGACTGTTAGTAGCGCATAGAGCAGATAAGCCCACCACGTCTCGTACCAGGCGGGCAGGACGACAATGCTGATGGAGGCTTCCTCGGTGGTGCCATTCAGGGCGTTTAGGGCGCGCACATGGAAGACGTATGTGCCCTTGGGCAGTTTAGCATAGTCTTTGGCGGTAGTGCGCTGGGGTTGGCTCCAGTCCTTGTCGTAGCCTTCCAGCATACACTGGTAACTGACGGCTTTGTCGTCGCGGAACTCAGTCTGCACAAACTCTATGCGTATGGAGTTCTGGGTGTGAGGAATGCGTATTTGCTGTTCCTGTTCGTCGGCGTTCAGGTTCAGATAAAGTATTTGGTTGCCTTCGTCCGTACTAACCACTCTGCGAATATAGGTCAGCGCGGGCTGGCTCTTGTCGTGATAGCGGTTGTTCAGTACGAAGAAGCCCTCGTTGCCGTTAATCAGCGTATGCTGGCTGTCCAGCTGAAAAGGCGAATTGCCTCCAATGTGCAGTCGCTGGCTGGCATTGCGGTAGGAGAGACTGTCCAACCGATAGCTCCCGTCTGACTGCCGAATGGCCAGGGCCAGGAATCCGGGCTTGCAGGCCCACAGGTCATTGCTGGCCGTCTGACAGATTCGCAGGGCAGTGCCGTAGGTGTTGAAGATGCTGCTCTTCTGCTTGTCTAATGTGAGTTGTCGGCTCTTGGGGTCGTAGCCGTACAGCCCGTCAACGCATGACACATAGACCCTTCCGTCAATGCGGCAGAGCAGGTTCCCCTGGTCCATGATGAGGCCGTTGCCCTTGTGGAAGTAATCGGTGCGAGTGGTTTCTGTCAAATCGTCGTTCAGCTGTACGTGGTAGATGCCTTTCTGCCAGTGGCTGATCCAGATGCTCTCGTCATTGTCAACGTAGAAGTCGCCGCCTGACAGGTTCAGTCCTTTGATGCGGTGATGCAGCCGGTAGGTGCTGCCTTGGCGTTCCAGCACGAAGAACCCCGTATAGTCGCATCCCAGCACCATTTGTTCGTGGTGTGGCAGGGCGGCAAAGTTCCAGGTGCCCTTCACCCCGCTGATGTGCTCGGCTGTTAGTCCTCGAATTACGTATGCGCCGTTGTCGCTGCCGCAGAGGAGGGTTCCTTGAATGTCGGTCAGTGCCCACACCTGTCCTGTCATGCCAGGTAGCAGTGTTGGGGTGACGGGTGAAGGATGATGGGTGATGGGGTACGGTGTGGCAAAGAGCCCCTGGTTGGTGCCCAGGTAGAGCCATTGTCCGCTGACGACGGCGGCGTAACCGGTGCCGATGTGGCTGAAGCTGTTGATGAGGCTGCTGTAGGGTGCCTCGCTCATCACGTAGCTGATGCCGTTGTCCAGTCCGAGCCATAGGTTGTGGTTGCGGTCAAACATCATGGAGAGCACCGTGTTGTTCTGCAGCCAGGAGTTGATGTTGGCGTATGCCGTTTGTCCGCTCTTAAGGTTGTAGGCCACCATGCCGCCCCGAACGGTGCCAAAGGCTATGTTGTCGCCATCGATGTCAGCGCAGAAAACCTGATTGTCGTGCAGATAGGGCATGATGGGCAGGTCGAGGGCGTGCAGCTGTTGTCCGTCGTAGGCCAGCACTCCGTCGCTGCTGGTCACGAAGAGCGTCTGTGCACCATGTTTCAGAATGGAGCGTACCACTTTCCCCTTCAGTTGCTCTGTACCTGGCAAGGGAGTCAGCGCATTGTGGTTCACTACGCAGACACCCTCGCTGCCTGCTGTAATAATGCGCCCGTCAATATGTGCCGCACATTCTATGCGCTGGCCGTTAGAGATGGTTTTTATTTGTTGCTGCTTTGGCGAATAGACCAGCAGTTCTTCTTTACTCTGGAATACGATGTTCTCACCACTGCTCATGATACTCCACACTTCGCCAATGCTCTTTTTGCCTGACGGCAGTAGGCTTGTCAGAGAGTGGTAAGTGATGTCCATGTGCTGCTGGTCCATCTCGAAGTAGCCCAGCTCGTCGGATGCTCCGGCATAAAGACGCAGTGAAGACTGGTCGAAGAGCAGTGCCCTCACCACAGAATAGTTGCTGATATAATGCAGTGACCATGAACTGCCGTCGAAAGTAAGCAGTCCCTGATTGTTGCCAATGAAGACACGCTGGTTTGGTCCGTCCTCGAAACACCAGTTCTGAGTACCGGCCTGATAGTCGCTGGTGCTGAAGTTGCGAACTTGTGGATATTGGGCTCTTATGCTTACGCACGCGAACATTATTAAAAAATAGAGAATGAATAGTTGTCTCATTGGCTGTGGTAAAAAAATTTAGTTATGGTGCAAAGTTAAAATAAAAAGTGCATTCTTGTTCCCTTTTTCTTATTTATTCGTTCCTTTTTGTGTATTATTAACATTTGCTGTCCGTTGTGAGGTCGTAAAAAGTGGAAATGAGTTGGCGTGGTCTTCTTACAAATCTTTGTTTTTCAACGTTTTGTTTCGTCTTTTGAGGTGGAAATAATGGTGGGTATTGTGGCTGATTTGGGAGTAAAAGTGAGTTTTTTGTGAGTTAATTTCTATGGCAGTAATTATAATAAGACCTATCTTTGCGCTCAGAAAACCTGAACGGAATAAAACTATCAACTTAAATACAATTGTTATGAAGAAGAATTACTTATCAACATTCGCTTTGGGAGCCATGCTTATGGCTTCTGCAACAGTTCATGCACAGTACATCACCGAGGCCCCTGCCGGAGGCTTCGATTTCTCTCAGGGTAAGGACTACGTGGTCATTTATGCTCCTGACGCTCAGGTCAGTGCCATGGGCAGCAATATCCTGTCCAACCAGAACCTCGACCCCGCCATGGTCAACAATCAGTTCTACTACTGGACGGCCGACTGGGATGCCACGCTTTTCACGCTCTATGATATAGAGGACACGCAGGCCAACTCCTTCGGTGGCAGTGACAAGCTGAACATGACTCCGCTCTACGGGTGGGGCTCCGGTCACTTCGGTGCGAAGGCTCAGCCTTACGACCTGTCATGCATTACCAATGACCATGTTCTGCACATCGGCTTTATGAACATCGGTGCTGAAACCGCTTCTAACAACTTCAAGTTTGTGTTCGGCCCGAATAATACGGAGATTCAGTTAGTGGTCAACAAGGCTGTAGGCCAGATGGCCGGCAATCTGGTTGGCGTAGGCAATGCTCCTGCTGTTAATAAGTGGTATTATTTAGACATTCCCATCAGCGACCTGCTCGATGAGAACGGTGAGTTCGGCTTTGAGTGTGACTTCAGCAAGCCTACTGGTGAGATTATATTTACGGTAGGATTCGACGATGCCACACCTTCCAAGTTTACCGTCGGCGCTGTTGACCCTGACACGGGCATGAAGACCATCACTATTGACGAAAAAGGTTCTGCACTCGCTATTGACGGCGTATTCCTTTACAAGAAGAATGCCACAGGCATCAGCACGGCAACCATCAGTGAGCCTGCTGCCGACGCAGCTGTCTATAGCCTATCTGGTCAGAAGGTGGGTGCCGGCTATCATGGTGTGGTCATCAAGAACGGTCGTAAGTACATACAGTAATTTAAAAAAACGAACGAGATATGAAGTTATCAACTATTCTTTACGGTGCTTTGTTTGCAGCAGTGTTCCCCACAGCTGCTTCGGCACAGATAGAAGGTGCTCCCGCCGGTTATCAGCTGGTGTGGAGTGACGAGTTTGAAGGCACAGCTCTTAACGAGAACAACTGGTCTATTGAGGTCAGCGGCAGTGGTGGAGGCAACCAGGAGTTGCAGTACTACCGCCGTGAGAACGTGTCGGTAGAGGACGGCAACCTGGTGCTCACCGCCCGTCGCGAGAACTACCAGGGCAAGAGCTTTACCTCTGGCCGTATTAACTCGAACCAGAAGGCCGCCTTCAAGCATGGCATCATGCAGGCGCGCATCAAGTTCCCCCTGACGGCCAACGGACTGTGGCCTGCCTACTGGATGATGGGTAACGACATCAACAAGTACGGATGGCCGCGCTGTGGTGAGATGGACATCGTGGAAATGGGTCATTTCAATGGTATTAATCAGGGCATTCAGGACCGTTACTTCTCCGGCACGCTGCACTATGGCCCTGACGCCAGCAACGAGCATCACCAGCAGATCAGCCATGAGTTCGACAGCGACAAGTTTGCCAGCATGGACCCGGTGGAGGGCGAGTACCACATCTTCACTATCGAGTGGGACGGAGAGTATCTTTATATGTACTACGACCTGGAGGCATATACCAATCCCAAGAAGCGTCAGGCACTCTATTTCACCAACGGTATTGCCTATACTGACGACACCATGTCGCCGGGCCACTACTTCCAGAAGCCTTTCTACTTCCTCTTCAACCTTGCTGTAGGCGGCACGTTTACCAACATCTTTAATGCCAACGGCATCACGGCACTGCCCACAGCAGGCTCTGAGGCCAAGATGTATGTTGACTGGGTACGCGTCTATCAGCTGGAAAGCGACACCGACGCCCTGTATCTCTACTACGACGAGAACGGCAACAAGCAGACCAACATTGAGGAAGAGCCCGATAAGCCCAGTCAGCCGGACAACCTGACCGAGCTGTCGAGCTTTGCCACCGAGGCCCTCGATGCCAATGGCAATCCCACCTTCAGCTTCAGCGATGCCTACGACGTAGTGCTCATTTCCACCAGTGAGGGCGTTACAGGCCACTTCCTTTCAGAGAGCAACGTGCTGAAGGACCTTAACGTCAACAACACCAACCGTAACCTCTACATCTGGGAAAATACCTACGTGCCTGTTAATCGTGACGGCAAGGACAACTCCTTTGGCTGGGCCGAGGGCTACAACATGTTCACCGTGGCCAGTGCAGGCTGGTCAGGCCTGGGTTTCAACATCACGAACGAAGACCTCTCCATGATTGACGACGAATACTGGTTCCACTTTGCCATGAAGGGCGACGACCTCGAACAGCACACCTCTCACGAGGTGCAGGTGGGTAATGCCAAGTTCCGCGTAGGCGTGAGCGACGGCAAGCTGGCCAGCATCGGCGACTTCAAGCGTGACGGCAAGTGGTACTTCTTTGATATTCCTGTCAAGGCTCTCCGTCAGTTTGCTACCAAGCTGTTTGCCAACAACGGAGCCGACGACAACGTTGTTGCCTTCCTCAGCGGCGGCGTTACTGATGCCTCCATCTCCTTCGACAACATCTTCTTCTACAAGAGCCACAGCAAGGAGATTCCCGTTTATAAGGACACCAACGCTGACCTCGGACAGTATGGCTACAAGAGCGTGAAGGACGACGGCACATGGGCCTTCGACCTCACTCAGGTAGGTGAGATGATTCCCCTTCAGCTTTCTGAGGACGTGTGGAAGGGCGTGACCAGCGACGGTAACTATCTCGATACCGACCTTGTACAGGCTGACCGCGACTACACGCAGAGCAACAACTACTACACATGGGAAGGCACTATGGTGGGCGACCACATTGACGGCGTAGCCAACTCCTCAGGCGTCTTTACGGGCGGCATCTCTTCCTGGGCCTCCACAACGGCTCTCAACTGGAACGGCATGGGCATAGCCTCTGCCACCCAGAAGGATCTCTCGATGATTGACGACACCTATTATCTGCACATCGCCCTGCGCTCGGATGCTGCCGTGGGCCATATTCCCGTTCGTGTCCGCTTTGGTGCAGAAGATGCTGACGCCATTCTGACGTTTGGTGCCTACAGCACGCACCCCATCTTTGCTGACTTCCCCCGCGATGGCGAGTGGTATGCCTTCGATATCCCCGTGGCTGAGCTGAAGAAGTTGGGCCGCCTCTGGAGCAAGGGTAACGGCAACGTTGCCATAGGCGAAAACCTGCTGGCCTTCAACACCATGGATACCTACTATACCGGCAGCTGGTTCTCGTTCGACAACATCTTCTTCTGGAAGAAGTCTGACGGCACCGCTCCCGAGGTCAACGAACTGGGACAGTTTGGCTATAAGAGCCTGAATGACGCAGGCGAGTCTGATTTCGTGTTCGAGAATCGTGACTTCATCAACTTCAACGTCTCGGCAGCCACCATCGACATGCAGACGGAGGGCGGCACGAAAGATGAGAACATCCTCGCCGGTTACTACGATCTGAACAATTGGGAGGGCGACTGCTACACCAATGGCGCCCATAGCGGCGAGACTGTCAACTCTTTCGGCATCTCCGACCAGGGCTGGATTGACTGGGTCGTTGCCACCAAGGGCTGGTCTGGCGGTGGCTTCATCGCTCCTGACGGTGCTGACCTCACCGTGCTGGAACAGGGCGACTGGTATCTGCACTTCGCCATGCGCGGCACCGATGCCTGCAACCACCTTGTTGGCTTTGCTGAGTCGCGCTTTACCATCGGCTCAACAGCCTTTGACCAGAACACGCCCGTCATTGGCAACTACAAGCGTGACAACGAGTGGTACTCATTTGATATTCCCTATAGCTACATCAAGCAGACGTTCCCCAACCTCTTCCCACAGTCGAATGGTGGGCAGACGGCCTGGAAGGGTAATCTCGTCTGGTTCATGAGTGGCGGTCAAACTGGCGACGAGCTGCAGATGGGCGAAGTGTTCTTCTGGCGTGAGAAGGTGGGCACCGGTATCGCCTCCCATGAGTTCCTTGAGTCCTGTGAGCCCCATGAGTCCTATTACTCCCTCGACGGCCGCAAACTCAGCGGGAAGCCTTCGCAGAAGGGCATCTATATCTATAAAGGAAAGAAATACGTCATCAAATGAACATCAAGTTTTGTTTTATAGTAATTATTAGTTTGGTCCTCACCAGTCATGCCGCCTTGGCGCAGCAGCGAAGCGTTAAGCGCGGCATGTGCTGGGATGAGAGCACCCAACCCCTCACAGACGCCCCCATCAGCAAGATGGCACCGGGCGTCTCGTGGTATTATAACTGGGGACAGACACCACAGGCTGCCTCCGTCACGCTGATAGGAACGGCCGACGGCATCGACTTTGTGCCTATGTGTTGGAATGGAGCCTTCAACGAGACCGCCCTGCGCGAGTATCTTACCCTCCACGCTCAACCCTCCACGCTCAACCCCTACCTCCTCGGCTTCAACGAGCCGAACCTCGCATGGAACGTGGGTGGGGCACAGATGACGCCACAGCAGGCAGCCGACGCCTGGCCCGCTGTCAGACGGGTGGCACAGGACTTTGGCCTGCAGCTCGTAGCCCCCGCCCTGAACTTCTCGGGCGACCAGGTGGGAGGCCGCGTGTGGAGTCCATTCGAGTGGTACGACGAGTTCTTCCGCCTCTGTCCCGACAGCGGCATCGACTTCCTGGCCTTCCATAGCTACATGAACTGGTATTCAGCCGTCAGCTGGGTGGCCTCCGAGTATTTCTATACAGATGCAAACGACAATCTCTTCTCGGCCTCCAACCGTGCCAAGTATCCGCACCTGGTGCAGTTCATGGACGACTATCTTGCCGCCCACGGCCATTACCCCCGCATGCTGCTGACGGAGTTCTGCTCAGGCGAAGGCAATAAGGACGGCTACGTCTCAAGCGTTGACTCACAGATAGACCAGATGACGCAGAAGGTGCAGAAACTGGAGCAGAGCGACATGGTGGCCGGCTATGCCTGGTTCATGGGCAACACTTCGCAGGCTCCCTCGCAGTATCCCTATAACAGCGTGTTCCAGTCGAACACCCCGGCTGCCGAACTCTCGGAACTGGGGCGGGTCTATGTCTATATGTCGTCGTTCGATGCCGAGAAGTATTACACGCCCGGTGAGCAGATTCTGGCCAAGGACTACATCAATGCCTCTACTGACGGCCAGCAGGCCAAGGTGCGCAGCAACAGCGAGAGCGGCAGCAGCATCCCCCTGCAGGTGGAGTGGCAGAGCGGCGCGTGGACGGCCTATCAGGTCAGTCTGCCTGAGGACGGCGACTACACGCTGACGCTACACATCAAGTCAACGGCCGACAACCGGTTCCGCATCTATCAGGGGGCATTAGGAGCCGCCAACAAGAAGCTCGACACCACGCTGGCCTCTACGGCTGGCGCTTGGGCTGACGTTACCACTACGGTGACGCTGCCTGGCGGACAGCAGACGCTGCTGCTCTATAACATGGGCACCTCGTCCATCTTTGTGAACAGCCTGCGCTTCGATGCCGCTGCTACGGGGATTGCTAACGTTAACCCTAACGCTCAACCCTCAACGCTCCACGCTCAACAATACTACACTCTTGACGGGCGCATTATCAATTCTCCTTCCTCCTTCCTCCCTCCTCCTTCCTCGGGACATCCTGCCTCGAAGCATCCCTCCTCCATCGTCATCCACAACGGGAAGAAAATCATTATTCATTAAATATTTAATCAATAACGCTTATGAAAAAACTATTATTATTAACTCTCGCGTTTGTAGCATCGCTGACGGCGATGGCGCAGACGAACCTGACATCAGGTAAGGCGGTTGTGCCGTTAGGCGGACTGAATGACGGCATTTCATTAGACAACCTGCAGCTGATAACGGTTGACGACAACACCACTAATGTCTTCCTGCTTCCTGAACCAAGTGCAGCAGGAACGCCTATTCAGGGCTTCTACATTGACTTGGGTGCGTCTAAGTCAATTGGTGCCGTCAGGTCAACATGGGAAGGTGCCGACTGCGGTGCCAACATTTACGTGACCGACACGGAGCCTGCTGCCGAAGGCGCGCTGACAGGTGAAACGCTCATTGCTACCTTCGACAATGCACAGGCCTCGGCAAAGGATGCAGCCGTCACTGTCAGCAACAGCGGACGCTACATTGTCTTTGTGCCAACTGAACCCACCAACGCCGGCTGGGGTGTGAAGATTCGCACCTTCGTAGCCTTGGAGAAAGAGGCCTCGGTGCTGACGTCGTTGGACGTTACCCCCACGATGGTCAAGGTTGGTGAGCCCACCGAGATGACCTTTACAGCGAAGGACCAGCTTGGTGTCACGCTGACCGAGGGTGTT
>ONRS01000123.1 GCA_900320255.1 uncultured Prevotellaceae bacterium | reverse complement strand
GTGGTGCAAATGTGGTGCAGTTAAGACAAAAGAAAAAGAGCAAATAATTGATATTCAATTGCTTGCTCTTTTCTTAAAGTGATCCCGTTGGGATTCAAACCCAAGACCTTCAGAACCGGAATCTGACGCTCTATTCAGCTAAGCTACGGGACCTGCTGCTTGTAAGCGGGTGCAAAGATACATATTTTAATTAAGAAAGAAGAATTAGAAAGGAAGAATTAAAATCTTTTATACATTTGACAGACGGTGCAAAAAGTTAGCGAAAATCAATTATTTGTAACATTTTGCAAAAATAAATGGGTATTTTGCTTGCATTATAATATAAAAGTAGTACCTTTGCACGCACAAATTGAAATATTAAAGCTATTAATTGTAAATAGTAAATTGTATAATAGTAAATTACAAAGATGAGCCAACTGATAAAACCGACAGGCTATGAACGCCTTCTCGATACCCGGCAAACAGAGCGGGGCATTAAACTGATTAAGGAGTTTTTCCAACAGAATATTTCAACGGAGCTGCGGTTGCGCCGCGTTACTGCCCCCTTGTTTGTGTTGCAGGGATTGGGTATTAATGACGACCTGAACGGTGTGGAGCGTGCCGTTACCTTCCCCATCAAGGACCTTGGCGATGCTCGTGCCGAGGTGGTTCACTCGCTGGCTAAGTGGAAGCGTCTGAGTCTGGCCGAATACAAGATTGAGCCGGGCTACGGTATTTATACGGACATGAATGCCATTCGTGCTGACGAAGAGCTGGACAACCTGCACTCGCTGTATGTCGATCAGTGGGACTGGGAGGCTGTCATCACCAAGGAGCAGCGTAACGTTAGGTTCCTGAAGAATGTGGTGGAGCGTATCTATGCGGCCATCAGGCGGACGGAATACCTGACTTGCGAGACTTACCCGCAGCTCAAGCCGTTCCTGCCCGAGAAGATTACCTTTATACACAGTGAGATGCTACTCAAGATGTTCCCAGACAAGACTCCGAAGGAACGTGAGGACGCTATATGTGAGAAATATGGTGCTGTGTTCATTATCGGCATTGGCGGAAAATTGTCGAACGGCGAGAAGCACGACGGACGTGCTCCTGACTATGACGACTGGACGACGGAGGGTGACGAAGGACTGCCTGGACTGAATGGCGATATTCTTATTTGGTACCCCATTTTGGGCCGCTCGTTTGAGCTGTCGTCTATGGGTGTCCGTGTTGATAAGGAGAGCCTGTTGCGCCAGTTGAAGCTGGAAGGCAAGGAAGACCGCGAGAAACTGTACTTCCACCAGAAGCTCATCAATGGTGAGTTGCCTTTGTCTATTGGTGGCGGTATTGGCCAGAGCCGTCTTTGCATGGTGCTGCTCCATAAAGCCCATATCGGTGAAATACAGGCTTCCATCTGGCCTGACGACATGCGCGCTGAGTGCAAGAAACTCGGAATGCCGTTGATTTGAAGGGTTATATGTCTAAGGTCTAAGGTCAAAGGACGGCGGATTATGCCAGTTCCAAATCGAATGCTTCCCTCAGTTTTGCGACTGAGGGAATTTCTTTTTCCAGCAGTTCAAACTCCTCGCTGCGGCTTAGAACATGAACGGGGCCTTCATGTTGTGCTAAGGTGATGTTGAGCTTGATGTCTTTATTATGAAGATGGAGTTTCAGCGTGTTGACGACACTGCCGCGTATCTGGTCTATTTGTTCTCTAACCAGTTCGTTCTCAACGGTTAGCTCTACGTTGGGGAATTCTCCGATTTGCGGCACGAGGTTCTTCATGCGGGTGGCGATGCCAACAAGTTTCTGGGGCATGCGGTTACACATTGATAACCATTCGAACAAAAGCTGTTGGTTAGTGAACACCTCCTGCTGTTCATTATCTGCTGCTTGTGGCCCGTTCTTGCCTTGCATGTTCCCGTCAGCTGATGGTTCCATGAGCTTTTGTCCATTACTCCGAAGCATATTCCACGAAAAACTAATGGCATTCTTCAGGGCAGGACGGCCAGAGGCGATAGGACTCGTTTGGCGGACCTCAGGTGTTGGGGATTGGGTGTTGGGAGTTGGGTGTTGGGTTGCTGCTACAGGCTCAGCCACAGCTACCTGCGGGGCTGTTTTCTTTGGCTGAGGCTGTTGCAGCAGTTGCTTGAACAGGGTTTTCAGTCGCTTAGGGCTGCGCCCCGCGACAGGGGTGTCTTCTGGCTGGGTTATCTGTGCTATCTCAATGAGCGTGAGCTCTACCAACAGTCGCTTGTTGCCTGACTGCCGGTAATTGATGTCGCATTGGTTCATCAGCCTGAGTGCCTGGTAGAGGAAGCGCGTATCACACTTCTTGGCCTGTTGCTGATAGCGTTCGCGTTGTTGCTGACTGACTTCTAACAAGGGTAGGGTGGCGGCATCCTTAGCCATCAGCACATTACGCACATGCTTGGCCAGTCCGCCAATGAGCAGTCCGCCGTCGAATCCTTTATTAATAATGGAATTAAGCAACACCATGATGTCGGTCACCTTGTTTTCAACCGCCAGGTCGATGATGTTGAAGTAGTTGTCCGAGTCGAGCACGTTCAGGTCTTCAATGACCTTTTGGTAGGTGATGTTTCCCTGACAGAACGAAGCCGCCTGATCGAAGATGGAGAGGGCGTCACGCATGCCTCCGTCGGCTTTCTCGGCAATGACGGCAAGTGCCTCCTCTTCATACTGTATTCCTTCTTTCCCTGCTACGTACTTCAGGTGGTCGATGGTGCCTTGTACCGTCATGCGTTCGAAGTCGTATATCTGGCAGCGGCTCAGGATGGTGGGCAGAATCTTGTGCTTCTCGGTGGTTGCGAGAATAAAAATGACATGTGCGGGGGGCTCTTCCAGCGTCTTGAGGAATGCGTTGAAGGCCGCCGTAGAGAGCATGTGTACCTCGTCGATGATGAACACTTTGTATTTTCCCACTTGTGGCGGGATGCGTGTCTGCTCCATGAGCGTCTTGATGTGCTCAACCGAGTTGTTTGACGCGGCGTCGAGTTCGAAGATGTTGAACGAGCGCTGTTCGTTGAAAGCCTGACAGCTCTCGCAGTGTCCGCAAGCCTCACCTTCGTCGGTGGGTGTCAGGCAATTAATGGCTTTTGCGAAAATACGTGCGCAGGTGGTCTTTCCTACGCCGCGTGGCCCGCAGAAAAGGTAGGCATGAGCCAGCTTTCCGCTCTTGACGGCATTCTTCAGCGTAGTGGTCAGTGCCAGCTGTCCCACCACGGAGTCAAAGGTCATGGGCCTGTATTTTCGTGCTGATACGATATATTCTTCCATTGCTTGTTTTTGATTAGTGACTGCAAAGATATAAAATATTTCTTAATTCGTCGTTCAATTTCATAATTATTTTGTAATTTTGCACTCAAATTTCAAAATAGTAAATTTGTAAATAGTAAATAAAAAGATGTTTCATTTCCCTGGGAGTTCCAAGATAGTACAAAGAGGAGCTCATCTGATAGAGCAGGGGCGTGACTTCCGTCATGCCCGTAAGTACAGCCCAGACAAGCTGTTTAGTCGTGTTATAAAAATGCTGATAGTGTTGGCGGTAACATTGACTTTGTGGAATTTACCAACAGAGTGGTACGGCATACAGAACCTTACCGTGGTGCAGCAGCGTATCATCGCCATTTTTGCATTTGCCACGCTGATGTGGATTATGGAGATAGTGTCATCGTGGGCAACATCGGTGGCTGTCATTGGCCTGATGCTGCTCTTTACGAGCGACTCTGGCATCAAGTGGATGTGTGACCCCGACCAAGTGGGTGCCTTGTTGTCGTATAAAGGGGTGATGGCAACCTTTGCCGATCCCGTCATCATGCTGTTTATTGGTGGTTTCATTTTGGCTATCGCCGCCACGAAGACCGGTCTTGACGTGCAGTTAGCCAAGGTTCTGCTTAAACCTTTCGGTACAAATAGTAATATGGTGCTGTTAGGTTTCCTGCTCATTACGGGACTGTTCTCGATGTTCGTGTCGAACACGGCAACGGCAGCAATGATGCTTACATTCCTTACTCCGGTGTTCCGCCAGCTGCCGCCTGAGGGTAAAGGACGCATTGCGCTGGCTTTGTCTATCCCAGTGGCTGCCAACCTGGGTGGTATGGGGACGCCTATCGGCACCCCGCCGAATACCATTGCTATGAAGTACTTGAACGATCCTGAGGGTCTGAACCTTGGTTTGGGCTTTGGTCAGTGGATGATGTTCATGCTGCCTATGGTGATTGTGTTGCTTTTCATTGGCTGGTGGCTGCTGAAGGCATTGTTCCCCTTCAGCCAGAAGACCATCCAGTTAGAGATAGACGGTGAAATGAAGAAGAACGCACACTCTTATATAGTCATTGTGACCTTCTTTGTGACGGTAGCCCTCTGGCTGTTAGACAGCGTGACGGGTATTAACTCCTACACCGTGGCACTCATTCCCTTTATGGTGTTTGCCCTGACGGGTGTTATCACTAAGCGTGACTTGGAACAGATTAACTGGTCAGTCATCTGGATGGTAGCAGGTGGCTTTGCCTTGGGCTACGGTCTGAATAAGTCGGGACTGGCTGAGAATGCCGTTGAGAGCATCCCCTTCGGTTCCTTCTCGCCCATTGCCATTCTGCTTATTTCGGGACTCATCTGCTATCTGCTCTCTAACTTCATCTCCAACTCAGCCACAGCCGCTCTGCTCATGCCTATTCTGGCCTTTGTCTGTGCTGCTATGGGCGACACGCTGGCTCCTATCGGTGGTACGCCGACGGTGCTGATTGGTGTGGCAATTGCTGCTTCGAGTGCGATGGTGCTACCTATCTCAACGCCACCGAATGCCTTGGCTTACGCCACCAACCTGGTACAACAGAAGGACATGGTGCGCATTGGTCTCATTGTAGGTATTATTTCGATGGTTTTGGGCTACGGCATGCTGTACCTCATAGGAACCATGCACCTGTTGTAAGATTAAAAAAATAATAGCATACCTATTTATATATAAGGAGGAAAGCCTATGAAAGAGTTTTTTAAAAAGGTTTGGCATTTCATCAAGACCTCTACGCTGCTGAAGTACGCTGTAGTGGCTGTGTTTGCAGTGGTCTTTATCGGCTTTGTCGATGAGAACAGCGTGTGGAGCCACTTCCGTAATATGCAGACCATCAGCGACCTGCAAGAGGAAATCAACGCCTATAATGCACAGCATGAGCAGAATCAGGCCCGTATCAAGGAACTTGACAAAGACCCTAAGGCCATAGAGAAGATAGCCCGTGAGCGTTATTTCATGAAGGAAGACGATGAGGACATCTTCATTCTCAGTGACGACCAGCCCGATGAGGCAGCACAACCTACCGACCATGAAACAGCTGAGTAAGACACAGAGCATACTATTTGCCATAGGCGGTATGCTCATGGTTGCGGGTGCCTTTATGGGGCTGCTCAGGAGTAACCTGGCTCCCTTCCTGTTTATACCGGGGGTGGTCATGTTTGTGTCCATGCAGATGCTGCAACGCTACGACGGACAGAATATCAACATTCGTCGTCTGCGTCGTTTTGTGCTGCTCAGCGATGTGCTGCTCCTGGTCAGCGCTTTACTCATGTATGCCTCTCACGGAAACCCGTTTCAGCTGGACCAGATTACCTATGTACAGTACATTGGCAACAACTGGGTGGTGACGTTGCTGATAGCCGCCTTCTTGCAGCTTTACACCACCTTTCGCATCGGTAAAGAACTGGAAAAAGAGGAGTGAAGGCAAAAAAACGCTAAAAGTTTGCGCAAATGTTTTAAATTGCGCAAATTTTTTTTCTTATTCCGATAGAACATTATACTTTTGCTTTCGGAATAGAAAACAAACGCTTATAATGAACAAAATATTCTATCTGCTTGCCTTTTTGGCTGCTTTGACTTCCTGCTCCACGTCGTACCACGTGCAGGGCTCTTCTTCCATTACGTCGCTCGATGGTAGCAAGCTCTACCTGAAGGCCATCAAGAATCAGGAATTGAAGAACCTCGACTCGTGTGACGTGGTACACGGCAAGTTCCAGTTCTCGGGTGTGCTCGACACCGTGCGCATTGCCAGTCTCTTCATGGACGACGAGAGCATCATGCCCGTCGTATTGGAAGAGGGCGAAATCACCATTCAGATAGACAGGGCCAAGCAGCTGGTTACGGGTACGGCGCTCAACGACAGTCTTTACCACTTCATTGACAAGAATAACCAGCTGGACAACCGCTTCAACGAGCTGGAACATAAGCAGAACCAGATGATTCTGGAGGGCATCGACGAGGCACAGATTGTTCAGGAGGTGCAGGCTGAGGCTAATCAGATTTCCTCAGAGCGTGAACAGCTGATGACCAATTCCATCATTGAGAATTTCGATAATGCGCTGGGTCCATATCTCTTTGAAATGCTGACCAGCGTTTATCGCTACCCCATACTGACTCCGCAGATTGAGTTCATTATGTCGAAGGCTACGAAGCGCTTCAAGAACGATCCTTACGTCAACGACTATTATACGACGGCACAGGAGAATGAGCGACGCATGCAGGGATTTGACGACGAAAACGCACCGGCACCTGCTCCTGTCCCGGCTGATAGTACCGCCAATCATCCTTTTGTTAACGTACCCCAGGAGTAGTACATTATGATTATTCAGGGAGGAACCATCGTCAACGAAGGTCACAGTTTCGTCGGCGATATCGTCATAGAGGGTGACCGCATTGTTGATGTTATTGGTCAAAGGTCGGAGGTAGCCCCCTCCAGTAGGGGGGATAAGAGGGGGGCTTCTCAACCCTCAACGCTCGACGCTACGGGCTGTTACGTGCTGCCAGGTATTATTGACGATCATGTGCATTTCCGTGAGCCGGGGCTGACAGCCAAAGCTGATATTGCAAGCGAGAGCCGTGCCGCTGCTGCAGGCGGGGTTACGTCGTACTTCGACATGCCTAACACGGTGCCGCAGACCACCACACTCGACGCCCTTGAAGAGAAATTCCGCCTGGCCTCAGAGAAGAGTCTTGTCAACTACTCGTTCTTCTTTGGTGCCACCAACGATAATTGTGAGAGCTTCCAGTCGTTGCCAGAGAATCGCATCCCTGGCATTAAGCTCTTTATGGGTTCTTCAACAGGCAACATGCTCGTTGACCGTGATGAGGCACTCGACAAGATTTTTGCTTCGGCCCGTCTGCCGCTGATGGCCCATTGTGAAGATACTGCCATCATCGACCGTAATATGGCGGCCTTCAAGGCTCAGTTCGGCGACGACCCCGATGTGCGGCTGCATCCGCTTATCCGCTCTGAGGAGGCCTGCCTGGACTCTACCACAAAGGCCATATTCTTGGCCATTAAACATGATGCCCGCCTGCATGTGGCCCACGTTTCAACCGCAGAAGAGCTGGAGTTGTTTGTTCCCCGGTCATTGGACCATAATTCCCCAGCAACAAGTCTTATAACCGCCGAAGCTACGATAGGCCACCTGTATTTCTCGCTGGTGGATTACCAACGCTTAGGCGCAAGAATCAAGGTGAACCCTGCCATCAAGAACTTCCGCGACTGCCAGGCGCTGCGCGACGGGCTCATGGACGGGCGCATCACTACCATAGGCACCGACCATGCCCCCCATCTGCTGGAGCAGAAACAAGGCGGCTGTGCCCGTGCCGCCAGTGGTATGCCCATGATTCAGTTCTCGCTTGTCACCATGCTCGAACTGGTGGATGCTGGCGTGTTGACCATTGAGCGGCTGGTTCAGCTTATGTGCCATCATCCAGCCCTGCTGTTTGGTGTGCAGGACCGTGGTTTCCTGCGTAAAGGTTACAAGGCCGACATTGCCATTGTGCGTCCCCATTGCCCGTGGACCGTTACTCACGATTCCATCTTGAGCAAATGCCGCTGGAGCCCTATGGAGGGACATGAGTAC
Source organism: uncultured Prevotellaceae bacterium (assembly GCA_900320255.1). Taxonomy (GTDB): domain Bacteria; phylum Bacteroidota; class Bacteroidia; order Bacteroidales; family Bacteroidaceae; genus Prevotella. The sequence goes on along the minus strand of ONRS01000123.1, from coordinate 18,015 downwards.
CAGTGGCGAGTAGAGAAGACGCTTTGTAATGGTCGTCTGGTCTATGATAACGGCACCGTGCTCACCGGCTCTACAGGCGAGGAACTACATTTCAGCCATACATGAAGATTGACTATTACATCAGCGCCGTCAAGCCCTACATCAACTGGGACTACTTCTTCTTCTCCTGGGGCATTCACAACAAACCCGACGAAGAGAAGCAGAAACTGCGCACCGAGGCTGAGGCCCTGCTCACTCGCTATGGTGGTCGTTACAAGACGCATGCCCTCTTCCTTCTGCTCGATGCCTATAGCGACGGTGACGATATTGTGGTTTTTGAGGGTCAAAGGTCTAAGGTCGAAGGGCAACGGGCAACGGACTATGGACTGCAAATTGTGGGGAAGAGGTTGTTGCCCGTAAAAGTCAGAATTCCTTTCCTGCGCCAGCAGCACGGTAATCCCTGTCTTTGTCTCTCAGACTTCGTGGCTCCCAATGCTAACACCCACCACCCAACGCCCAACACCCAACTCGGTCTTTTCGCAACGTCAGTCGATGCAGGCATGGAGCATGACTTCGATGCTGACCCTTACGAAAAGTTGATGATGCAGCTGCTGGCCGACCGCTTGGCAGAGGCTACTGCTGAGCGTTTGCACAAGGAGGTACGGCAGACCTATTGGGGCTATGCCCACGACGAGCATCTCGCAATGGACGAGTTGCACGTTGAGAAGTTTCAGGGCATTCGTCCTGCTGTGGGCTATCCCTCGTTGCCCGATGCCAGTCTGAACTTCTTGCTCAACGACCTGCTCGACATGCGACAGATTGGTATTACGCTGACTGAGAGCGGTGCCATGCGTCCGCATGCCAGTGTTAGCGGCCTCATGTTTTCACATCCTCAGTCACGCTATTTCAGTGTTGGCAAGATTGACGAAGTGCAACTCCAGGACTATGCCCGAAGGCGTGGTCTTCCCCTTGATGTCATGCGTAAGTTCTTAATTTCCAACCTATGTTGATACAGTATTCCACCCCCTTCGCCATCCTGTTAGGCTTTGTAGTAGTGCCTCTGGTGGTCTATGCCCTCTGCCGCTGGCTGTTGCCAAAACGCTATGGTCATCGTGCAGGTGCCATTGGCTCGTGTGCCGTCATCGGACTCTTCGCCTATGGCCTCACCTTCGGTTTTGAAGAGTTTAAGGTCACTCACATAGAGTATGCTTCGCCCGAAGTGCCCGAAGCCTTCAATGGCTACCGTATCGTGCAGTTCTCTGATGCCCATGTCGGTTCCTATGCCGGGCGTCGCCAGTGGGTGGTGCAACGGGCTGTTGACAGCATTCAGGCACAGTTCCCAGATATGGTGGTCTTTACGGGCGACCTGCAGAATGTGAACCCCTCTGAGCTGGAGCCGTTCCGCAGCATGTTGCGCAGTCTTCATGCCCCCGACGGTGTGTTTTCCGTTTTAGGCAATCATGACTACGACCGCTATCAGTCGGCCGATGAGTCAACGAAACGAGCCAATTGTCTGGCTACACAGCAGTTTGAGCGCAGCATAGGGTGGCAGTTGCTCATGAATGAGCACCGCGTCATTCGTCGTGACTCCGACAGTCTCGTTGTGGCTGGTATGGAGAATTGGGGCGACGTGGAGCGCATGCCTCGTCTGGGTGATGTCAGGAAGACGCTGGCCGGCATCGACACTACCGCTTTTGTGCTGATGCTGCAGCACGACCCCTCGGCCTGGCATAAAAAGATTCTGCCGGAGTCGCATGCCCAGCTTACCCTAAGCGGCCATACGCACGGTATGCAGTTTGGCATTCTTGGCTGGTCGCCCATGTCGCTCACCAAGCAGGAGTGGGGCGGCACGGTCTATGAGGGGCGGCGTGCCATCCATGTTTCCACAGGCTTGGGCGGTTTGGTACCCTTCCGCTTGGGCATGCCGGGCGAAATTGTCGTCATCACGCTCAAGCATAAAGAGTAAAATGTTTATCTTACTGGTCCGGATTCTCCACGTATCCTTGGTATTTCTCGTCTAAGGCCGACATTACGCTGTCGTAGGCCTGGTGCATGGTGGCCTGAACGTTCTCCGGTCCCTGTCCGACGGGGTAGATGGGCTGGTGAATGGTCAGCCGCAGGGGATGCCAGTTGGCAAAGTGCCAGTCGCGGGTGCGGGGCATGATGTCGTACGAGCCGTTGATGGTCAGGGGTACTACAGGCAGCTTCAGTTCGTCGGCCAGCATGAAACCGCCCTTCTTGAAGGTTCCCATGTGACCGGTAAAGCTGCGCGAGCCCTCGGGAAACACTACCACGCTCAGGTTTCCCTGCTCCAGCGTCTCACGGGCTGCCTTGTAGGTCTGGCGCACCTTTCCCACGCCGCGCTTATCGACGAATATCTGGTGTGACTTTCGGCAGGCGTAGCCCACAAAGGGAATCTTTCCCAGCTGGTACTTCATCATCCACTTGAAGTTACGGTCCAGAAAACCGTAAATCAGGAAGATGTCGAAGGCTCCCTGATGGTTCGAGACAAAAACGTACGACTGGTCTTTCTCCAGATTCTCACGTCCCTCGACCGTCACGGGCAGCAGGCAGACACGGATAATGGCCTGTGCCCACCAGCGGCCAGGGTAGTAGCCCCAGAAGTGACCGTCGCCAATGGCCGTACCGATGCCCACGGCTAAAGCCATGAGAATGGTAACTACCACGAGAACAGGCAGGACGACTATGAGTTGATATATCCTATACAGGTATTTCATTCGGATTTACTATTATCGATTTACGCTCAACACTCAATGCTCAACGCTCAACCATCTTCGGGTACCTACGGTGCCATCCGTCCCAGCGCAGACGTATTACTCCGAAGAATGCCTCGCCGAAAATGCCTGTGTTCATCTTCGACGTGCCTTCGCGGCGGTTCACGAAGATGACGGGCACTTCTTTAATGCGGAAGCCAATCTTGTAAGCCGTGTATTTCATTTCAATCTGGAAGGCATAGCCCTTGAAGCGTACCTTGTCCAGCTCAATGGTCTTCAGCACGCGGCGCTTGTAGCAGACGAAGCCCGCTGTGGTGTCGTGGATGTTGACACCCGTCACTAACTGTACATATTGCGAGGCAAAGTACGACATGAGCACGCGCCCCATGGGCCAGTTCACCACGTTCACGCCCGTAATGTAGCGGCTGCCCACGGCGACGTCGGCTCCCTCGTCGTGGCAGGCGGCGTAGAGTCGAGGCAGGTCATTGGGGTCATGACTAAAGTCGGCGTCCATTTCGAAGATGTACTCATAGTCACGTTGCAGCGCCCACTTGAAACCGTGGATGTAGGCCGTACCGAGACCCAGCTTGCCGCTGCGCTCCTCGATGAACAGCCTGTCGGAAAACTCCTCGCTGATGAGGCGTTTCACAATGGCGGCTGTGCCGTCGGGCGAACCGTCGTCAATGACTAAGATGTGGAAATACTTGTCGAGTCCGAAGATGGCCCGGATTATTTTCTCGATGTTCTCTTTCTCGTTGTACGTTGGAATAATGATAAGACTGTCGCTTCCCATTGTTATGATATCCTTCTTTTTTCTTTTCTGACGACAAAGGTACGAATAAGTGAGAACAATACAAAATAAAAGACGAAGTTTTTTATTTTTATTGTCGAACGACAGTACCTTCGGCTTTGCCGACTATGACCGCCAGAAGCGTGAACGTACGTCCTCTATACCTGATCCAGAGTAGAGAATGGTGGAGATGGTGGAGTTGTTCCTTTAGAGGCTTACGCGAAAATCCTAATTCTCAAAAAAAAAAATAAAAGTAGAATTAGGATTTATTTGTTAAGGTCGTATAGGAAAACCTCACCATCTCCACCTCTCATGTGCCCCACCTCTCTCCTCAGAGTGCCTATTTCGTCAGCGAAGTAGGCTCTTTCGCAGGCTATGTAGGCCACTTGGTCGGCATTGGCTACCTCAAACCCAGATTCATCGGTCTTTTCGGTAAAGATGGTGTTTTTATGACTCGTTGATAAAAAAACTACATGAATGATTAACAAAGTCAGGCTTTTTTCGTACCTTTGCAGTCGCAAAAAAATGAAGATAGAAGAATTGTTACAGCTGTATGCCTTGTCGCCAAAGGTGAAGGCATTGGCAGACCTGTTGGGGGAAAAGTCGGAGCAGACCGTTTTCCCTGAAGGACTTATGGCATCAAGTGTCGGCATGACCTTCGCTGCCCTTAACGCTCACTCCTCAACCCTGCTCTTCATCATGAACGATGCCGACGAGGCTGGCTATTTGTATCACGACTTGCAGCAGCTTATGGGAAACAGGCAGGTGCTGTTCTTCCCCTCCAGCTATCGTCGCAGCGTGAAGTACGGTCAACGTGATGCTGCCAACGAGATATTGCGTACGGAGGTGCTGGCAGTTCTAAACACCCAACACCCATCACCCAACACCCAACAGCTCAACATCGTTACCTATCCCGAGGCGGTGGCAGAACTCGTGGTGTCGAAAAAAAAACTTGACAGCCGAACCCTTGTTCTGCAGAAGGGGCAGACCATAGACCCCGACCAGATGACGGAAACGCTGCGCAGCTTCGGCTTCCGCGAGGTGGACTACGTCTATGAGCCGGGGCAGTTTGCGCTGCGCGGCAGCATTCTCGACGTGTTCTCCTTCAGCAGCGAATACCCTTTCCGCATCGACTTCTTTGGCGACGACATCGACTCTATTCGTACCTTTGAGGTGGAAAACCAGCTGTCGCGCGACAAACGGGAGCAGGTGGAAATAGTTCCCGAACTGTCGGGCGAGGTGGAGGACCGGGAGTCGCTATTGCAGTTCCTGCCGAAAAGCACGGTGCTCGTCATGAAGGACCTGCAGTATGTGCACGACATCATTGACCAGACCTACAATGAAGGCTTTTCGGCGCAGGCTGTCCACGAACGCCTGGCTGATGCCACAGAGGAGGAACAGGCACAGGTGATGGCTGCCATGCGCAAGGAGGTGCAGCTCTCCACGGCTTCTCAGTTTGCTCGCGAGGCTGCCATGTTCCGCCAGATACGCCTGGGCGCTGGAGCCTCCCCCAGTCGGGGTAGGATGGAGGGGACTGCCCTTTCCTTCAGCATTTCCCCGCAGCCTTTGTTCCACAAGAACTTCGAGCTGCTGAAGCAGACGCTCACCGACTACCAGCTACGCGGGTACCATATATATATATTAGCCGACAGCCAGAAACAAAACGAAAGGTTGAAGGAGATACTGGGAGCTGAGGGGACTTCGGCCGTCTTTACCCCCGTAGAAAAGACCCTGCACGAGGGCTTTATTGACCACGACCTGAAGCTCTGCATTTTTACTGACCACCAGATATTTGACAGGTTCCATAAGTATAACCTCAAGAGCGACCGTGCCCGCAGCGGTAAGGTGGCACTGACACTGAAGGAAATCCAGCAGTTCGAGGTGGGCGACTACATCGTCCATATAGACCACGGTATCGGCAAGTTTGGCGGACTGGTCAGAATGCCGCAGGGTGATGGTTATCAGGAGATGATAAAAATCGTCTATCAGGGCGGGGGAGCCATCTACGTATCCATTCATTCGCTCTATAAGGTCAGCAAGTATAAGTCGCAGGACGGTGGAGAACCGCCGCGCCTGAGCCACTTAGGCACCGGCCAGTGGGAGCGCATGAAGGCCCGCACCAAGGAGAAACTGAAGGACATAGCCCGCGACCTCATTAAGCTCTATGCCACCCGTAGGCAGGAGCGCGGTTTCGCCTTCAGCCCCGACTCGTTCCTGCAGCATGAGCTGGAGGCATCGTTCCTTTATGAAGACACGCCTGACCAATTGAAAGCAACTAACGACGTGAAGGCTGACATGGAACAGCAGCGGCCTATGGACCGCCTGGTGTGCGGCGACGTGGGCTTTGGTAAGACCGAGGTGGCTGTGCGTGCTGCCTTCAAGGCTGCCTGTGACTCAAAGCAGACGGCTGTGCTGGTGCCTACCACGGTGCTGGCCTACCAGCACTTCCAGACATTCTCATCGCGACTCAAGGATATGCCCGTCCGGGTGGAATACCTCAGCCGTTCGCGCAGTACCAAGCAGACGAAGGAAATTCTTAAAGACCTTGCCGACGGGCGCATCGACATACTCATAGGCACGCATAAACTCATAGGCAAGTCGGTGAAGTTCAAGGACCTTGGCCTGCTCATCATTGACGAGGAGCAGAAGTTTGGCGTCAGTACCAAGGAGAAGCTCCGCCAGATGAAGACCAACGTTGACACGCTCACCATGAGTGCTACGCCCATACCGCGTACGCTGCAGTTCTCGCTGGTGGGTGCCCGGGACCTGAGTACCATTCAGACACCGCCGCCCAACCGTTACCCCATACAGACGGAAATACACCTTTTCTCGCCCGACATCATTGCCGATGCCATCAACTTCGAAATGTCGCGTAACGGGCAGGTGTTCTTCGTCAACAACCGCATCAACGACCTGCAGCGACTGGCTGAAATGATACATAAGTACGTGCCCGATGCCCGCATTGCCGTGGGTCACGGCCGTCTGAAGCCAGAGGAACTGGAACAGATTATCTTCGACTTTGCCAATTACGACTACGATGTGCTGCTCTCAACGACCATCGTGGAGAACGGCATTGACATTCCCAACGCCAATACCATCATCATCAACGGGGCGCATAACTTCGGACTCTCTGACCTGCACCAGATGCGCGGCCGTGTGGGTCGTTCTAACCGCAAGGCCTTCTGCTACCTGCTGGCACCGCCGCTGTCATCACTTACTGTGGATGCTCGCCGCCGACTGGAGGCTCTGGAAAATTTCAGCGATCTGGGCAGTGGCATCAATATCGCCATGCAGGACCTTGACATACGTGGCGCCGGTAACCTTTTAGGGGCTGAACAGAGCGGTTTCATTGCCGACCTTGGCTATGAGACGTACCTGAAGATTCTCAATGAGGCAGTGGCGGAGCTGAGGAACGAAGAGCCCACCCCCATCCCCTCCCCAAGGGAGGGGAGTTCCTACGGGCAACGGAAGCGGCAGCAGCTCCCCTCCCTTGGGGAGGGGCTGGGGGTGGGCTTCTTTGTGGGCGACTGCACCCTTGAGAGCGACCTCGAAATGTACTTCCCCGACCAGTATGTGCCCAGTGACTCAGAACGTATGCTACTCTACCGTGAACTGGACAACATTGTCAACGACGACGAGCTGGAACGTTACCGCAGCCGCATGCTCGACCGCTTTGGTAAGCTGCCTACACAGGCGTCAGAACTGCTCCTCGTGGTACCCTTACGGCGAATGGGAAAACAGCTGGGGTGCGAGAAAATCATCCTTAAACAGGGGCGAATGTCGCTCAACTTCGTCAGTAATCCCGAAAGCCCCTTCTATCAGAGTGAGGCCTTCGACCATGTGCTCTCATTTGTGGCCCAGAACCCCCGCCGCTGCAACTTCCGTGAACAGAACGGCCGCCGTTCGCTCCTCATTGGCGACGTGCCTTCTGTTGAGACTGCCGTCAGCCTGCTCGCTTCTGTCCTGTCCTTATAATAGTGTTTTTGTGTCATTTTGGCACGAAAAACAGACAAAACGGCGCATTTTCCTGGTTTGGTATGCATCTTGCCTATACTGTAAGTGAACGCCGCAAGGAGTTCAAAAGACAACAACAAACGTATAACAATTTAAAAACAATAGAATCAGGAGGTAAAGATTATGATGCCAATGATGAGAAATTCCGCATGGTTACCAACAGTATTTAACGACATTTTCGACAACGATTTCATTCCGAAGGCCAATTGCACAGCACCGGCCATCAACGTGAAGGAGAGCGATAAGGGTTACACGGTAGAGTTAGCCGCACCGGGCATGAAGAAGGAGGACTTCAACGTTCATATCAATGACGATGGCAACCTCATCATCAAGATGGAGCAGAAGCAGGAACAGAAGGAAGAAGACAAGAACACACGTTACTTGCGCCGGGAGTTCTCGTACTCAAAGTTTGAGCAGACGCTGATACTGCCGGATGACGTGAAGAAGGATGCCATCTCCGCCAAGGTTGAGCACGGCGTACTCACGGTGGAACTGCCTAAGCTCGTGGAAGAGAAGGTAAAGGTGAGCCGTCAGATTGAGATTGGTTAATAGCATAAAGGTAAAAAAAGTAAAAAGGTAGAGAAGCCTTAAGCTGGCTTTTCTACCTTTTACTTTTTTACCCTTTTACCATTACTCGTCCAACTCAGCCAGATTCTTGGCAATGGCCTCGTCGGTGAGGGTGTAGTTCTGCAGGTCACCCTTGATGAACGAGTCGTAGCTCGGCATGTCAATGAGTCCGTGACCGGAGAGGTTGAACAGTATGACCTTCTCCTCGCCTGCCTCTTTGCATTTCTTGGCTTCGCGGATGGTAGCGGCAATGGCGTGACAGCTTTCGGGAGCGGGGATGATGCCCTCAGTGCGGGCAAACAGCATACCTGCTTCGAAGGTCTCTAACTGTGGAATATCCACACCGTGCATCAGGCCGTCCTTAATGAGCTGGCTGACAATCATGCCGGCACCGTGGTAGCGCAGACCGCCTGCATGGATGTTGCTCGGCTTGAAGTTATGGCCCAGGGTGAACATAGGCAGCAACGGTGTGTAGCCTGCCTCGTCGCCGAAGTCGTAGCGGAACTGTCCGCGCGTCAGCTTCGGGCAGCTGTCGGGCTCAGCGGCAATGAATTCCGTCTTCTTGCCGTCCAGAATGTTGTGACGCATGAAGGGGAAGGCGATACCGCCGAAGTTAGAGCCGCCGCCGAAGCAGGCAATGACTGTGTCAGGATATTCGCCAGCCATCTCCATCTGCTTCTCTGCCTCTAATCCGATGATGGTCTGGTGCAGGCCTACGTGGTTGAGCACGGAGCCTAAGGTGTATTTACAGTTGGGTGTAGTGGTGGCCAGCTCTACAGCTTCCGAGATAGCGGTGCCTAATGAGCCGCTGTGCGTCGGGTCCTTGGTCAGAATGTCCTTACCAGCACGGGTGGACATGGAAGGTGAACCTTCGACCACGGCTCCGAACGTACGCATGATGCTTGAACGGTAGGGCTTCTGCTGCATGGTGATTTTCACCTGATAGACAGCGCAGTCCAACCCGTAAATCTTGGCAGCATAGCTCAGTGCGGCACCCCATTGACCGGCACCTGTCTCGGTGGTGACGTTAGTGGTGCCCTCCTGCTTGGCATAGTAGCACTGGGGCAGGGCAGAGTTGATTTTGTGGGAGCCCAGCGGGTTCGTGCTCTCATTCTTAAAATAGATGTGGGCTGGTGTGTCGAGAGCCTTTTCCAGCTCATAGGCGCGCACCAGCGGTGTGGAGCGGTAGAACTTATACTTGTCGAGCACCTCTTCTGGAATGTCAATCCAGCGATGCTCCGTGTCTAGCTCCTGCACGCAGCATTCGCGTGGGAAGATATGAGCCAGGTCATCCACACCGAGTGGCTGCTTGGTTGCGGGGTGAATGGGCGGCATGGGCTTGTTCACCATGTCGGCCTGAATGTTGTACCACTGTGTGGGAATCTCGTTTTCCTGTAACAGGAATTTCTTTTGTTTTGTTGCCATTATTATATCAGTTTTTGGGTTAGTTCCTGCAAACTTGGGGTCAAAGGTACGAAAAAGTGAGGATAATACAAAATAAAAAGCGTTTTTCTTAGCATGATACAGGGAAAAACTTCTCCTTTTGGCAGCAAAAACCGCAAAATACCAAACATGTGGTATGCCAATTACCATTGGTATGCGATTTTACATGTGTTGTTTTCGCCGTACCTTTGCCGACGGAATTTGTAATTGTTAAGACTATGGCGAAGATTTATGTAAATGGAGACGTGCAGGAAGTCAGCCTGCCGCTCACGGTGACAGAGCTTGTCAAGAATTTGTTAGTGGAGAATCCTGAAATGGTTTCAGTACAGGTGAACGAAGAGTTTGCCGAGCGTGACGACTGGGACAGCATTCAGGTGCAGGAAGATGATAAGGTGGATTTCCTCTACTTCATGGGAGGAGGAAGTTGTTAAGTGAAAAGTGAAGAATTTGCTACCGCAAAAATAAAGAAAAGATGTTTGACTTTACAGGAGATCAGATTCAGCGCTATTCACGCCACATCCTGTTGCAGGACGTGGGCGTAGAGGGACAGGAAAAAATCCTAAATGCCCGTGTGCTAATTGTCGGTGCTGGTGGTCTGGGTGCTCCGGCAGCCCTCTATCTGGCTGCGGCTGGTGTAGGGCACATCGGTATCGTAGATGCCGACGTGGTGGATTTGAGCAACCTTCAGCGCCAGGTGATCCACTTTACCAAGGATGTGAACGTGCCAAAGGTGGAAAGTGCCAAAGAGAAGATGCTGGCCATCAACCCAGACGTGGAGGTGACAACCTATTACCGGTTCTTAGACTCGTCGAATGCTGAGGAAATCATTGCTCCTTGGGACTTTGTCATTGACGGAACAGACAATTTCCCCGTGAAATTCCTCATCAACGATGCCTGTGTAAGACTGGGAAAGCCCTTCTCACATGGTGGAATCCTCCGTTTCCGCGGGCAGACCTTTACCCATGTGCCTGGCTCGGCCTGCTATCGCTGTTTCTTTAAAGAACCGCCTCCTGCAGGAGCCGTGCCTACTTGTTCGCAAGCTGGCGTGTTGGGGACCATTGCCGGAATGTTGGGAACCATTCAGGCTGCCGAGACGCTTAAATATATCATCGGTATTGGTGACCTGCTGACCGACCGTCTGCTGACGTTCGATGCCAAGACCATGGATTTCCGAACCTTCAAGGTGAAGCGCCGGACAACGTGTGAGATTTGTGGTGAGCATCCTACGATAGACCACCTCATAGACTATGAGCAGGCTGCTTGCGACCTTCATCAATGAAACAGATAAATCGTCAATTATGTTAATACCGCAGAACATTATAGAAGAACTGATCAGACAGGCTCAGCAAGAGACTCCTGACGAGTCGTGCGGCTATTTGCTGGGCACGGGTGACGAGGTTACCGAGAACTATCCGATGGAGAACATCGACCATTCTCCGGAACATTTCTCCTTTGCTCCGAGACAGCAGTTTGCGGCCCTGAAGTATGCCCGTGAGAACGGTCTGAAGATTCTGGCCAACTGGCATAGTCATCCGGCATCGCCGTCACGCCCCTCGCAAGAAGACATCCGCTTGGCTAACGATCCGAATATTCGTTATGCCATCCTCTCGCTGTACAACGGCATCCAACTGAACTCCTTCAGCATCCAGCATGGTGAGGTGGTCAGCAAGGAAGAACATTTCATACAGAAAACAGATTAGACTTAACTAAAAGAATAGAAAAATGGCACAAATAGCTAAGAATTTGACTGACCTGATTGGCAATACGCCATTGTTGGAACTGACGGGTACAGAGCAGGAACTGAAGCTCGAAACGCACATTGTAGCCAAACTGGAGCAGCTGAACCCGTTGCGGTCGGTGAAGGACCGTACGGCGCTGGCTCTCATAGAGCGGGCAGAGCGCAAGGGACTCATAGGTCCCCACACCACGATTATTGAGCCAACGAGTGGTAACACGGGAATAGGCCTGGCTTTCATTAGTGCCATTCGCGGATACCGGCTCATTCTGACCATGCCCGATGCCATGACGGTGGAACGCCGGCAGCTGCTCAGTTCGTTAGGTGCAGAACTGGTGCTGACCCCGGCCTATGAGGGAATGGCCGGTGCTATCCGCAAGGCGCAGGAACTGGCTGCAGAGATAGGTGATGCCTACATCCCCCAGCAGTTTGAGAATCCAGCCAACCCCGAGGTGCATCGTCGGACAACGGCAGAGGAAATCTGGCGTGATACCGATGGCGAGGTTGACATCTTCGTGGCGGGCATTGGTACCGGTGGTACCATTACGGGTGTCGGACAGGTGCTCAAGCAGTATAACCCGAAGGTGAAAGTGGTGGGTGTGGAACCCTATACGTCGTCGGTGCTTAGCGGAGGTCGTCCTGGACCTCACAAGATACAGGGCATTGGTGCAGGTTTCAAGCCGAAGACATTAGATTCTGAGGTCTATGATGAGCTGTTGCGCATCAAGGACGATGAAGCCTTTGCCGTCGCTCGCCTGCTGGCTCATAAGGATGGTCTGTTGGCTGGCATCTCCAGTGGGGCTGCCGTTGCTGCTGCCATCAAACTGGCCCGCCGGCCGGAGAATGAGGGCAAAACCATTGTGGTACTGTTGCCTGACACGGGAGAGCGCTATTTGAGCCTTATCATCCAAGGTTAGGGGGCTGAACAAGTATCAAAACTCGTAAAAAACAAGTTATGAAAGAAAATATCATTCAAGAGGGCCTTTCTGCCCCCCAATCCCCCAACTTGGGAGGCTCGAAGAAACTAAGTATCATTGCTTTTAGTGGTGATTTTGACAAGTTGACAGCCGTTTTCACGTTAGCAACGGGTGCGGCAGCCGTAGGCTACGAGGTAAATATCTTCTTTACCTTTTGGGGACTGGATGCCATCAAGCAGAAACAGGGCCGTTCGTTTGTGGGCGGTACGTGGCTGACCAAAATTTTCGGCTTCATGATGGGCGGTCTGCACGTAGCACCAACCACGAAGTTCAACTTCTTCGGTGCCGGTCCAAAGATTTTCCGCTACCTGATGAAAAAGAACAATGTGGCTACGCTGGAAGAACTGGTGGAAGCGGCCAAAGTGCTGGGCATCAACCTGTATGCCTGCGAAATGGCCATGCACGTACTGGGGTTGAAAAAGGAAGACTTTATACCCGAGGTGAAGGATGTGCTCGGTGTGGCATCGTTCCTGAAACTGTCAGAAGGCGGACAAACGTTGTTTATTTGACAAATAGACAATTGGACTATTTGACAATTGCAGGTATCAAGAATTATGAAATATAGTATAATATATAGTGAAATGGTAAAAATAGTAAAATGAAAAAGACTTTGGACATTACACGGGAGCATTGCCCAATGACGTTCGTCAAAACCAAGATTGAACTGTCGAAATTGAAGGAAGGCGACATACTGGAGGTGTTGCTTTCAGAAGGAGAACCCCTTGATAACGTACCACGCAATGCCAGGGAGCAGGGATATAATGTGCTCTCAGTAGAGCATGTGGAAGGTACTACGCACAAGGTAACGATTAAAAAATAGATAAAAAACAAACAATTATGGCTGATTCAAATTTGCAGCGCAGTGTGACAACTGCCACCGCCAGAAGACTGGCGACCACAACTAAGACTGCTCCCCAAATGGGCAGCATCACCCCGAGACTATTGTTGAAACTGTTACCCTGGGTACAGGTGAGCGGCGGCACATTCCGAGTGAACCGCACCAAGGTGGAACTTCGTAAGAGTGAACGGCTGCCCATTCAATTCCTGAACGGCGAGCCCTCGTTCTCAGCGAAGAGCCTGAAAGCCATTCCGCTGTTCTCTGAGTTTGACGACGAGATAGTGAATCGGCTGGCGCGTTCGTTTGAGACGCAGGAAATAGGACTAGGAAAACTCTTCGTTGAAGAAGGGAAGGACAAGCAGAAATTCTTTATTGTAGCCAGCGGGCAGGCCGAGGTGATTAGTCATGGGCCTCATGGCGAGGAGTTGCGCATTGCCTTGTTGGGTGATGGCGAATATTTCGGTGAGACGGACTTGCTGGACGATGCAGAATCGACTGTTTCCGTGCGTGCCGTCACACCCACCGTGTTCCTCGGTCTGAAGCTCAAGGAACTGGAGAAATTCATTAAAGAGGTGCCCGACTTCCGGGAAACCTTCAACAAGGCGGTCGATAAGCAGTTGCGTCTGAAGGCTACTGTCAACGATCACGGCGAGAAGCATATAGACCTGGTAAGCGGCCATGAGGAGGACAACATCATCCCCGAAACCTACATCGACTACGAAGAGCAGCCAACAGAGTATTCCCTGAATACATTGCAGACCGTGGTCCGTGTGCATACAAGGGTCAGCGACCTTTACAACAACCCCTACAACCAGCTGGAGGAACAGCTGCGACTCTCCATTGAGAGCATCAAGGAACGTCAGGAATGGGAATTGATCAACAACCAGAAGTTCGGCCTGTTGTCAGCCGTCAATCCAGCCTATCGCATCTCGGCACGCTACGGTGCGCCGACACCCGACGACCTTGACGAACTGCTGTCGCTCGTGTGGAAAGAACCGGCATTCTTTGTGGCTCATCCGCGTGCCATTGCTGCTTTCGAGCGTGAATGCACCTGGCGTGGCGTACCTCCGACAACAACAGACCTCTTTGGTACCAAAGTCATTTTGTGGCGAGGCGTTCCCCTGATTCCCAGCGACAAGGTGGAAGTGGAAGGCCAGTTCCTGACGGGACGCGGTGTCGGTACCACCAAAATCATCTTGGTACGTGTAGGTGAGAAGAACCAGGGTGTGGTAGGTCTGCACCAGAGTGGCATCCCCGGTGAGATAGCTCCCAGCCTGTCTGCCCGCCTGATGGGACTCGATAAGTTTGGAGTGGCTTCCTATTTGCTGACCAAATATTTCTCACTGGCCGCCCTGACCGACGATGCCATTGCTGTGCTGGAGAATGTCGAAGTGGGTTACTACCATGACTACCAGCATCGCAATAAAGTAGAGAAATAAAAAGCCTTTTCCATCCCCCTCCAAGTGAGAGGGGGATGATTAAACACCAATGATTGTAAATATGGAACAAATAGATTTCTCTAATGCCTATACTCCCCTTTCGTTGGAGGGGCCGGGGGAGGCTTCCGTTTTTGAACTGCTCCGGCAGGTGGCACAGAAGTACTGTCCGGAAGAATGGCAGGAGCAGCGTAAAGAGCATTTCCCGCTGGCAACTGACGAGAAGCTGGACCTTTCGGCCTTCCCCAGTCCTGCAGGACAGGACGGAGGCCTGGGAGTGAGACCTTTTGGTGAGACGGAACTGGGCCAGTTGCATTACGAAGAGGCTGACACGCTGAACTTGGAGCAGATCAAGAAGGACTTTCCCGTGCTTAACCAAAAGGTGAACGGCCACGATCTTGTCTGGCTCGACAATGGCGCCACTACGCAGAAGCCCTTGCAGGTCATCGACAAGATTTCGGACTATTACAAGACGTATAATTCGAACATTCATCGAGGCGCTCATACCTTGGCCGCCCGTGCTACCGATGCCTATGAGGAAGCCCGCGAGAAGGTGCAGCGTTTCATCAATGCTGCCTCCAGCGAGGAGATTATCTTTGTGCGTGGTACTACCGAAGGCATTAACCTCGTGGCACAGGCTTATGGCCGACAGTATCTGACACCGGGCGATGAGGTCATCGTCAGCGAGTTGGACCATCATGCCAACATCGTGCCCTGGCAGCGCGTCTGCCAGGAGAAAGGAGCTACGCTACGTGCCATTCCCACTGACCAGAATGGTGACCTCATTCTTTCTGAGTTGGAACGGCTTATCACACCGCGAACCCGTTTTGTCAGCGTGGGGCATGTGAACAATACCTTCGGCACCATCAACGACGTGCAGCGCATCATTGATATCGCTCAAAGCCACCACATCCCGGTGCTGATAGACGGGGCACAGTCCATAGCCCATACGCCCGTTGATGTGCAGCAGTTGGGGGCAGACTTCTTCGTCTTTAGCGGCCATAAGATTTATGGCCCCAATGGCATCGGAGTGGTATATGGCCGTAAGGAACTGCTTGACAAAATGCAGCCGTGGCAGGGAGGCGGTAACATGATAAAGGATGTGACTATAGAACGCACGGAGTATAACCAGCCACCGGCACGCTTCGAAGCCGGTACTCCCAATGTGGCCGATGCCATCGGGCTGGGCGCTGCGCTCGATTACGTCAGTCGTCTGGGACTCCGCAATATAGAACACCATGAGCACCAGTTGACAGAATATGCCCGTGAACAGTTGGCTCAGATTCCAGGCCTGACGCTCATTGGTAATCCCAAGCAACGTGTCTCAGTAGTCTCTTTTGTTCTCGATGGCATTCCTGTTCCAGAAGTAGGTACCCTGCTCGACAAGGAGGGCATTGCCGTGCGTGCCGGGCACCATTGTGCACTGCCTGCACTCAGGGCTTTAGGCTACGAAATGTCAGTACGCCCCACCTTTGCCCTCTACAATACCCGTGAGGATGTGGACAAACTGGTCATTGCGGTCAAAAAGATACTTGGAAGATAAATGAATAAGGTAAAAGAGGTGAAATACGAAACAAAAGTCTTAACAACCAAATACCAAAAGCCTGATGCCTATGGGGCACTCTCAATGCCGGTCTATTATACGGCGGCATTCGAGTTCCCCTCGGCCAAGGACATGAGCGACGCCTTCTGCGGGCGGAGCATGGCACCCAGCTATGCCCGTATTGCCAACCCGACGACATCATATCTTGAAAAACGTGTGCAAGGGATTACGGGGGCTGCCAGTGTGACGGCACTCAATACAGGTATGGCTGCCATCAGCTATGCGCTAACAGCCGTCAGCGCATCGGGGCTGAATATTGTTGCCTCCAAGCATCTCTTTGGAAACAGTGTGTCGCTCATTCGTGACACATTGGGCACTTTCGGGATTGAGCCACGCTTTGCTGACTTTACTGACTTGAAGGCTGTTGAGGCGCTGATAGATGAGAAAACCTGTGGTTTGTTTTTTGAAGTGATTACCAATCCACAGCTGTTAGTGGCAGACATCCGTGCACTGGCAGACTTGGCTCACAGGGCAGGTGTCCCCTTGATAGCCGATACGACCATCGTGCCTTTCAGCACTTTTCATGCTCTTGATTTCGGAATTGACATTGAAGTTGTTAGCAGTACCAAGTATATCTCTGGTGGAGGAACAGGCCTTGGCGGACTGCTCATTGACTATGGAAAGTATGACTGGTCACAACATCCCAGCAAAGTCTTGCAAGAGCGGACGAAAAGGGTGGGGAAGAAGCTGGCCTTTACGAGACGGGTAAAAACGGAACTGGTGACAAACCTCGGCGCACTGATGACACCACAGGCTGCCTACATGGAGACGTTAGGGCTTGATACGTTGGACCTGCGCTTCCACCGTCAGGCAGAAACGACGCTCTGGCTGGCACGTCAGTGTCAGGAACTATCCGAAGTCCAGCACGTCAATTATACGGGTTTGGAGAATAACCCCTTCTACGACCTTTCTAAGCAGCAGTTTGGACCACTGCCAGGTGCCGTGTTTACTATAGACTTGGAGTCGAAGGACGCTGCCTTCGCATTCATTGATAAGCTGCAAGTCATTCGTCGTGCTACCAACCTGTTCGACCGTAAGTCATTGGCCATTCATCCAGCCTCCACCATCTTCGGGCTTTTTACAGATGAACAACGGCGCGAAATGGAGGTCTCGGAGAGGACCGTGCGCATCAGTGTGGGACTGGAAGCACCCGAGGATCTCCTTGAAGACATTAAGAGTAGCCTGAAATGACGCTATTTCTTATTAAATGTAGAATTCAGAAGGGTTCACCCAGCCAGCGCGGAGGGCATGTTTGATGGCTTCGTGAGCCGTGTTGACATCCAATTTACGGAATATGTTTTTGCGGTGGGTGGTAATGGTATGAATGCTGGAGAAACGCTCCTCTGCAATTTCCTTAGTCGTTTTGCCTTGGGCAATGGCTTTGACAATTTCCATTTCCGTGGCTGTTAGCACGCCCGTTTTCTCTTCCTCATGTTGCTTGGTAAGCAGTTGCTCCATTGCTCTTTGACTGATATATCGCTGACCATGGGATGCAGACTGTAGGGCATCACGGATGTCTTTCAAAGGGCAGTCTTTGAAAACAATGCTGAAGGCATGTGACGAATAGATGACCCGGCGCAAGAAGCTTTCAGTCAGTTCATCACTGATTAGAACCCATGAGGTCATGGTTGTGGGTACAAAGGTACGAACGTTAGGGTGAATATCCAAATTATTTTCAAATTTAAGAAAATGTCACTAACTTTTTGGTTTCTTGTTTGTGGATATTCTAAATTTGGGGTTTTCGAAAGACTCTTTTTAGAATGATATTCTGCAGGAAAAGTTCAAATAAATTTGGCTTTTCGCTCACTTAATCGTACCTTTGACTTCGTCGAATGTACTTGTCGTTCGGAAAAGCTCAAATAAATTTGGCTTTTCGCTCACTTAATCGTACCTTTGGC
>ONRS01000166.1 GCA_900320255.1 uncultured Prevotellaceae bacterium | reverse complement strand
GCTCACCACGCCACATCTTGCGCACCTTCTCATTGAAAAGACTCGCAATGGCCACGCCCAGCTGATAGAGATAAATAATTATATTGTACATGAAACGGCCCCCCCTACTGCCCCCGAGCCGAATGGGGGGCTTCCAACACTTCAATAGCCCTCCGCATGCGAAGGATGGTCTCTTCCTTGCCGAGGAATGCCGAGATATCGAACATTCCTGGTCCCTTGCCCTCGCCAACCAGCGTCAGGCGCCAGGCATTCATGATGTTACCCAGCTTATATTCTTTCTGCTCAATCCAAGCATGCACAACCTGCTCCTGATTCTCTAAAGAGAAGTCGTCGATACCCTCCAGCACACCAATCAGTTCCGTCAGCTGAGCTGCCGAATCTTCTTTCCAACGTTTCTTCACCGTCTTCTCATCATACTGCGTGGGAGCCTCGAAGAAGAAGGAGCACAGCGGCCACAGCTCTTTAACGAAGTTCACACGGTCCTTCATCATGCTGACTACCTGAACAATACGCTCTTTGGAGTCCTTGACCCCATGTTCGCGGCAAATCGGTTCGAAGAGTTCTGCTATCTCCTCTGCCGACTTCTTCAGAATATACTCATGGTTGAACCATATACCTTTCTCATAGGCAAACTTGGCTCCTGCCTTCGAACACTTCGTAATGTCGAACAACGGCACCAGTTCGTCGAGCGTAAACAGCTCCTGCTCTGTGCCCGGGTTCCATCCTAACAGGGCAAGGAAGTTGATGACAGCCTCGGGGAAGTAGCCGTCCTCACGATAGCCTCGGCTCACGTCACCCGTCTTCGGGTCATGCCACTCCAACGGGAACACAGGGAAGCCGAGCCGGTCACCGTCACGCTTCGAAAGCTTGCCCTTTCCGTCAGGCTTCAGCAGCAGCGGCAGGTGGGCAAACTGCGGCATGGTGTCCTGCCAGCCGAAGGCCTCATACAGCAGCACATGCAATGGTGCACTGGGCAGCCACTCCTCACCGCGGATGACATGTGAGATTTCCATCAAGTGGTCATCCACAATGTTGGCCAAGTGGTAGGTAGGCAGCTGGTCGGCACTCTTGTAGAGTACCTTATCGTCCAGAATGTCGCTCTGCACACGCACCTCACCACGAATGAGGTCGTTCACCAGCACCGTCTGGCCCGGCTCTATCTTGAAGCGTACCACGTACTGATGGCCTAAAGCCATCAGCTGTTCCACCTCCTCCTTTGGCAAGGTGAGCGAGTTACGCATCATGCCGCGGGTCTTTGCGTCGTACTGGAAGTTCTGTATCTCATTC
This sequence comes from uncultured Prevotellaceae bacterium, assembly GCA_900320255.1. GTDB lineage: Bacteria > Bacteroidota > Bacteroidia > Bacteroidales > Bacteroidaceae > Prevotella. Next base: position 6,103 of record ONRS01000166.1, on the reverse strand, counting down.
CGTTTGGCCTCGAGTTCTTCGGGTGTGTCGAAGGCAATGTAAGCCTTGTCTGCGTCAAGCAGCTGCTTGACGTATTGCTTATAAATGTCACGACGCTCACTCTGACGATAAGGTCCCTTGTCGCCGCCGAAGCTCACACCTTCGTCAAACTGAATGCCAAGCCATTTGAAACTCTCAATGATATATTCTTCAGCACCGGGCACGAAACGGTTCGAGTCGGTGTCTTCAATTCGGAATACGAGGTCGCCGCCATGCTGACGGGCGAACAGATAATTATACAATGCGGTACGTACGCCGCCAATGTGCAGTGCACCCGTCGGACTGGGTGCAAAACGCACTCTAACTTTTCTTTCTGACATACTTAAAAAGCCTATTTCTTTATAATTTTCTGCAAAAGTACGATATTTTTTTGATATTTGTAGTTTTTTTTTGTATTTTCGCACTCTGATAGCGCAATTATATAAATATTCGATAAGAAAATGAGCAAAATTAAGTTCAGTGAAGACATAACATGGCACGATTTACTGATTCGCATATCGCTGGTGCTCGTCAGTGTGCTGCTCATCGTCTGGGCAATGCCACGCGACGGTCAGATGATACTAAAGGCAGAGAAAGGCCAGCCTTGGCGGCATCAAGACCTGGTGGCGCCTTTTGACTTCCCCATTTATAAATCGGATGCCGCTATACAGGCCGAACGCGACAGCATCATGCGCGAATATGAACCCTATTTCGGCTTTGATGCCGAGGTTGGCGCCCGAATGCAGAGCAAGTTCACACAAGACTTTGCCGAGGGCATTCCCGGCCTCACGTCTGACTATATCAGCATCATAGCCAACCGCTTGCACCAGATTTACGAGCAGGGCATCATGAACACCACCCAGTACAACGAGCTGGCCAAGGACACCATGCGTACCATACGTGTGGTCACCGGGAAACAGGCTGTCAGCGAGCGTATTGTCAAAATCTTCTCGCCAAAATCGGCCTACGAACAGCTGTTCCAGGACCCGTTGCTCAGTCCCCACCGGGCACTACTGCAGCGTTGCAACCTCAACGACTACATTACCCCCAACCTTATCTACGAGAAGGAGCGCAGCGAGTCAAGCCTCCGCAACCTGCAGGAGAGCATACCGCTGGCCAGCGGCATAGCCTTGCGCGGACAGAAAATAGTAGATAGAGGACAGATAGTAGATGAAAAGATTTACCGCACCATTGAGTCGTTCAACAAGGAGATGGAGCAACAACAGGCCGACAAGTCAAAACTGAGCACGAAGATGGTTGGCGACACGTTGGTGGTGCTGGTGCTCATCTGCTGTTTCACCATCTACCTCACGCTCTTCCGTAAAGACTATTTCGAGCGGTGGCGCTCCATCATGATGCTCTATTCCATGATTGTCGTCTTCTCGGTGCTCGCCCTCACCATGGTCAGCCATAGCATTCTGCATGTGTATCTGCTGCCCTTCGCCATGGTGCCCATCTTCATCCGCGTGTTCATGGACTCACGCACGGCCTTCATGACGCATACCATCACCGTACTCATCGTGGCATGTGCCCTGCAACATCCGCTCGACTTCATTATCATTGAGGAGGTGGCGGGCTTCGCGGCCATCTTCACCTTGCGTGAGCTCAGCAGCCGTTCACAACTCTTCAAGACTGCCATCATCGTCACCCTCTGTACGATGGCTGCCAACTTAGGACTCGACTGGAAATTCGGCAGCGCACTGACCGCCATCGACTACAGCGAGTACAACTACCTCATGGTCAACGGAGCCCTGCTTTTCTGCTCCTACCCCCTGCTCTATCTCATTGAGAAGCTCTTCGGCTTCACGTCGAACATCACGCTCATTGAGCTCTCCGACATGAGCAAGGACCTGTTGCGCCGCATGAGCGAGGTGGCTCCAGGCACCTTCCAGCACTCCATCCAGGTGGGTAACCTTGCTGCTGAGATAGCCAATAAGATTGGTGCCAAGGCACAGCTGGTACGAACGGGAGCGCTCTACCATGACATCGGTAAGATTCAGAACCCCATCTACTTCACCGAAAACCAGTCGGGCATTAACCCGCACGAGAACCTGTCCTACATTGACAGCGCACAAGTCATCATCAGCCATGTCACCGACGGACTCAAGCTGGCCGACAAGCACAACCTGCCCGATGTCATCAAGGACTTCATTGCCACCCACCACGGACAGGGCAAGGCCAAGTATTTCTTCGTGAAGTACAAAAATGAGCACCCCGACGAATACGTTGACGAGCTGCTCTTCACCTATCCAGGCCCCAACCCGTTCACACGCGAACAGGCCATTCTGATGATGGCCGACAGCGTTGAGGCGGCCTCACGCTCACTGCCCGACTACACGGAGCAGAGCATCCGCGACCTTGTCAACCGCATACTCGACTCGCAGGAGGCCGACGGCTTCTTCCGCGACTGCCCCATCACCTACCGGGACATTCAGTATGCCAAGACCGTACTCATTGAAAAGCTGAAGACCATCTACCACACACGTATCAGCTATCCTAAACTGAAAGAAGAAGAACAACAAGAACAAGAACAAAAAACAAATACGCAAGAATGAAAAAGCTACTCTTAACCCTGCTGACTGCACTGGCAGTCACCCTTACGGTGAAGGCAGCACCTGCCTACCCCTTCCCCATCACCGTGACACAGCCTGACGGCACAGAGCTGACCATCCTGCTGCACGGCGACGAACACTTCAACTGGACCACCACGGCCGACGGCGTACTCCTTGCCGGAGTAAACAATGCCTACTACGTGGCCGGCATCAACAGCAACGGACAGTTAGAAGCCACGTCGCAACTGGCTCACAACGAGGCACAGCGTACCACCGCAGAACTTTCGGCCGTCAACGAACAGCAGCCACGCCAACAGCTGTTCTTTGAACAAGGCCACCGACGGGCAGCACTCCACGCACCCGCCATTGGCAGCGGCTCTTACTTCCCCCATTCCGGGTCTCCGCGCGTACTTATTATATTAACGGCATTCAGTGACCTCGACTTCACGCTACCCGACCCTGTCAAATCGTTCGGGCAGTACTTCAACGGCGAAGGCACCATGCAGAACTATGGCAACAACGAAGACCGCAACTTCTGCAGCGTGACCGAATACTATAACATCTCCAGCAATGGCCAGTTCAAGCCACAGTTCGACATTGTGGGCCCCGTCACCCTGCCCAACAAAATGGCCTATTACGGAGGCACCAGTGGCAACGGAGGAGACGAGAAGTTCACCCAGCTCTGCCAAGATGCCTGCGACCTGGTGAAGGACCAGGTCAACTTTGCCGACTACGACAACGACGGCGACGGTAAGGCTGAGCTCATCTACGTGCTCCATGCCGGCTTAGGCCAGAACACAGGCGGCCCCGTGGAAAGCATGTGGGCCAAGTGCGGCACACTGGGCATCAGCGTCAACGGCACCACCATTGTACGCGGGGGATGCCACAGCGAGCTGTTCCGTGGAACCACCATCAATGGCATCGGCGTCTTCTGCCATGAGTTCTCACACGGCATGGGCCTGCCCGACCTCTACGTCACCTCAGGAACGCCTGTCATCAACCAGAGCATGCAGAGCTGGGACGTCATGGACTACGGACTCTACAACGAGAACATTGTCACCGGTTCTGACGGCACGGTCCACTACTATAGCAGCTATGCGCCCGCAGCCTACACGGCATGGGAGCAGGAGATAATGGGATGGACCACCATTCAGCAGTTGGAAACAGGTAACAACTATCAGCTCACCCCGCTCATCGAGGGCGGCAATGCCTACAAGATCCAGAACCCCGAAAAGCCGAATGAATACATCGTCTTTGAGAATATTCAGAAGCACGGCCTCAACAACGGGGCACGGGGCCACGGACTGCTGGCCTACCACATTGACTACAACAGCAACACCATGAACATGGGCGACTCCCCCAACAACACAGCAGGCCGTCCGCGTGTAGCCGTCATCCCCTCTGGCGGACTGCAGTTTGCACGCGCCCTGGCTGGTGACGGGAAGGCTTACACCGTTAATGAGTGGGAACAGAGCCATGCCGCCACGCCCTTCCCCGGCACTAAAGCCGTCAACACCCTGACTGACCAGCAGGAACTGCCCAACTTCTGTTTCTACAGCAACAACACCGCCACACCAGTAGGCCACGGCATCTACAACATTACCGAAGGCAACGAAGGCATTGTTTCCTTCGACTACGACCTGACGAAGTGGCAGGCCGACTTGGAGCCCGTCACAAAGGAAGCTACCGTCACCTTCACCGAGGGTGACATGGAGGATGAAATCATAGACAACATCTACTACAACCTGCCCGGCAACAACGGCTATGATGCTGCTGAGGAGTGTATCGTCATCAATGACGTGCCATCCATGGAAGTAATCGGCGGCGACACTCAACTGAACTTCATCGGCCTCATCTTCCAGGTTGACGACAAGGGAGTGATTGAGTTGGACGCTCAGACCATTGGCCGCATGAAGTGTGGAGTCCGCTTCGGCGAAGGTGAGGCTCAGCTGTTCACCAAGGACGAGCGGGGCATCATCGAGATAGCCTACGACGTAACGGAACCTACCATCGTCTATGTCTTTGCATACAACGACGTAATCACCCGTGCCCCACGTCTGGTTGAAGCTCAGGAGAACTGCCTGAAGCTCTGGTCACTCAGCATCAAGCCGGGTGCCACGACGGGAATAGAGAGACCCACCCCCGGCCCCTCCCTGTATGGAGGGGAGTGGTATGACCTGCAGGGGCGCAAGCTGGGCGGGCTGCCCACTGCAAAGGGCATCTATATTCGCAACGGCAGAAAGGTGACGCTTTAAACAAAAAGAGAGACCGCCCGCAATACAAACGGACGGTCTCTCTCTTTTTGTTAACACTTTTTCACTCAATCGGAAAAAGCTTAAAGTCATTTCGTCATTTCGTCACTTTGTCAGTCTTTATTGGGTTTTCCCATCCGTCCTCCGCTATATATGCGTTTCCTGTCTATGGTGGTGAAGTGCCGAATCATGTACGTTTCTTTGTTCAGCCGCTTGGTAAGAGCGGTATTGTTGTGGAAATTGACGATGATTTTATTATTTCGCACTTTCAGCTTGATGATGCCATAATCCTCAAGACGCAGTGAACGGCCAGTGTCCATGATGAAGTCGTAAATAAGGGCAGGAAGTGTATAAAGAGCCGTCAGTACTGTAGTCTTGTTGCATCTGTTATTCTTATCGCACCATGCGGCAAACTCCCTTTCTGACGCCGGTTTCAGCATTGTCACCTCCATCCTCTTGATTTCGCCAGAAATGGGGTCTTGTTCTTGATGTAATTCTATCATACGCCAGCCCTCCACGTTTGTTTTGCCATTGTACAAATAGCGAATGCCTCTTCGAAGGTTTTGCGCGTCAGCGCGTATTGGCTCTCCACCTCGCACATGGCCGCCATCAGCCCGAAGAGCCATTCCTTCGTCAACTGCACGTCAGACGTTACGCCGCGTTGCATGAGTGCCTCACGGTATGCCCGCTCGTTGTTACTGCCGTCGCCGTCGGGAGCCCAGCGGTGCACGATGCCCTTCAGCGTCCGCAGCTTGTAGTCCACCACATAGTGGGTCAGCAGCAACATGCCTGCCCTTATGCCGAAGAACATTTCGGCAAACTGTTCAAACTCTCGGTCGGTGGGGTTCTCCACCTTGCCCATCCAGTGGGACGATGACCGCCGTATGTTGAGCGGGTTGTTGTTGCGGATACCACGGGGCAGGCGTGCTGCCCCTGTGGTATTTTTACTTACTTTCTTCGTCATCTTCTTCTCCTCCTTCCTCTTCCTTTTTGTCTTTCTTGAAGACGTTAATCACTTGCATGACAATCTCGATGATGGGCTTTAAGAGCTCTACGAGCTTAATCAGCTGCCCAATGCTGAATAAATAAATTTTCTTCATAACAATTTTTAATTTTTTTTGTCTAAGGTCTAAGGGGACCGGTCTAAGGCTTTGGGGGAAGCTGCCTTCAGCCTTTGACCTTTGACCGATGCCTTGCATGCCCTTGCGCGGTAATCGTCCCCCTCCTGTGACCCCCTCTGACTCCCCCTGTAGGGGGAGAACAGAATGTGGGCACGCCCTT